>DAIOWH010000173.1:0-13230 GCA_036758585.1 Planctomycetia bacterium | reverse complement strand
AGCAAGGAGATACACGATTCAATCGTTTTCACCTACAGGTTTTTGGATAGGCTCTTAGGTTCGGCCGTGTCGGCCGTCGCGTTCGCCATGCACCCGTTGCGTGTCGAGTCGGTCGCGTGGGCGTCCGAGCGGCGTGACGTCATGTCTGGGTTCTTTGCAGTTTGGACGATCTGGGCGTACGTCGAGGCGGCGGAGGCCAAGGCCCGCAACGGTAAACGGTCGCTGTGGCTGGCGGCATCGCTGACGGCGTTCCTCGTCTCGCTGGCCTGCAAGGCGACGGGCATGTGCCTGCCGGTGGTGCTGAGTGTTCTCGACTTCTATCCGTTGCGGCGCCTTTCGTGGTCGCGAGCCGGTGTGGCGAGCGGGCGGGCCGGCTGGGTCTGGCTTGAGAAGTTTCCGTTCTGGTTGGCGGGCGTCGCGGGCGCGGGCACCGCACTGTATGGCCAGCGTGTGGCAGGCGCATTGACGGCCATCGAGACATGGACGGCGTGCGATCGGCTCGCGTTCGCCTGCTTTGGCGTGGTGTTCTACGTCCGGAAGACGATCGCCCCGTTTGGGCTGTCGCCGCTCTACGAGATCGCGCCTGACTTCAGCCCGTTGCAGCTTCGCTTCGTGGCGTCGGCGGCCGCGGCGATAGGTCTGACCGTGGCGGTGTTGCGCTGGAGTCGACGTTGGCCCGCACTGCCAGCAGCGTGGTTGAGCTACCTGGTCTTGCTGGCGCCTGTGTCGGGCCTTGCCCAGGCCGCCGGCAAATGGCAGCCGATCGCTACAGCTACCTGCCGTGCATGAGTTTCGCGATGCTCGCCGGTGCTGCGACGCTCGGCGGCATGGCACGGCGAGTCGGCACGTCGTCACGACGGATGGGCTGGGCCTGGGCGATTCCCGTCGTCGTAGGCGGCTTGCTCGGTACGCTGACGTGGCGCCAATGCCGGGTTTGGAAAGACGACAGCTCGCTTTGGAACCACGCGATCGGTGTAGATCGCAATTCCAGCATGGCCTATCAAAATGCGGCTGTCCCGTTGGTCAAGAACGGGAAGCTTGAGGCGGCGAGTCACCTGTTGCTGCGAGCGATCCGGCTGAACCCTGCGAATGCCGATGCGCACACGAATCTGGGGATCGCGCTGCGACGCATCGGCCGGGTCGATGAGGCGATGCGACACTACCAGGAAGCGGAACGGCTCCGACCGGGTTCGGAGGAGATTCAATACAACATAGCGTTGCTGCTGGCCGAAGAACCGCTGCTCGACGGGTTCGGCCTCGCAACCCAAGAACAGCAATGGCAGGCGGCTCTGGAACGATACCAGCGCGTGCTCGCGCTGAGGCCAGACCACATGAAGGCGCTCAACGACTTGGGAATCCTCTACAAGAAGATGGGGCAACTGGACCAGGCGATGCGCTACTACGAGGCCGTGCTGCGACTAGACCCCGACGACGTCAAGGCGCTGTACAACCTGGCCAACGCATGGGCGGCCGCCGAGCAGCCACAAGCCGCCGAGTCGCAGTATCGCCGGGTGTTGGCCGAGGCGCCTGGTCACGTCGAAGCCCGCGTGAACCTGGCCGAGTTGTTGCAGCGGCGCGGGCGGTTTCGTGAAGCGGTGTCGGTGTTGCGCGACGGGCCTGATCGTGGGCCGGGCAACTCGGTGTTGATGAACAATCTTGCGTGGTTGCTCGCCGCGGCGCCTGACGATCGGTGTCGCGACGGCGCGGAGGCATTGCGAATCGCTCGCCAGCTCTGCGACCAGTCGGGCGCGACCGGCCCGCGCACGCTCGACTTGCTCGCGGCGGCGCATGCCGAAACCGGCGGGTTCGACGACGCCATCGCGACCGCGCTGGCCGCGATCCAACTTGCTCAGGAACTCCGCATGCCCCAACTGGCTGAGAGTATCGAGCAGCGGCTTGCGCTGTATCGAACCGGCCGGCCGTTTCGCCTGACGCCGGTCGATGGCGTTGAGGCGACGCCTTGAACTCGAAGAAGTTGAGAAGTCCTTCACACCCACACTCCGCTGGTCCGACTTGGACCGCGCCCATGCACAGCGAGCTGTCGACCCATTGGACGTTCCGTATCATTAGATTCATAGATACAAATTGGCATTGCTATTAGGAAGTCTTATGCTATGCTCGTAACCCGTCATGCAGTTTGAATCGCTCAAGATCTTCTGCGACGTAGTACGACACCGCAGTTTCTCGCTGGCGGCCACGGCCAACGCGGTTTCACAGTCGGCCGCAAGTCAGGTTGTGCTGCAGTTGGAGAAGCGTCTGGGGGTCCAACTCATCGACCGGTCCACGCGGCCCTTCCGCGTAACGCGGCCGGGACAATTGTTCTACGAAGGTTGCAGGGACCTCGTCGAGCAGTACCTCGAGATCGAGGCGAACGTGAGAAGCGCCGAGGCGGAGATCGCCTCGAGTGTTCAAGTGGCGGCGATCTATTCGGTCGGCCTTGGAGACATGAGCCAGTTGGTAGACCGGTTCACTCGGCTACACCCGAATGTGCGGGTGCATGTCGAGTACTTGCATCCCGACCGCGTGTGCGAACGGGTGCTCGAGGGGACCGCCGACTTTGGCCTCGTGTCGTTCCCACGCCGATCGCGCGAACTGGAGTCTGTTTCGTGGCGAGACGAAGAGATGGTTCTGACCTGTGCCCGCGGGCACCGGCTGGCCGGCCAACGGTCGGTCCGTGTGTCGCAGCTTGACGGAGAGAAGTTCGTCGGATTCGACCGCGGGCTCGAGATTCGCCGCGAGATAGATCGCTTCCTGCGCGACAACAACGTTGGCGTGGACGTAGTGCTGGAGTTCGACAACATCGAGAACATCAAGAAGGCCATTGAGATTTCGGCCGGCGTCGCATTGTTGCCGCTTCCAACGCTGGGTCGCGAACTGCAGTCGGGTACGTTGGTCGCCGTGCCGCTCACTGGTAGACGCTTGGTACGGCCGCTCGGAATCATCCATCGCAAGAACCACAAGCTGACCGCCTCGGCGTCGCGATTGGTCGACTTGCTACGCGGCGAATCCAGCGAGAATGGCAACTCAAGCGGCGGACGAAGAGGCCGGGCCAACTCGGTCCCTCGGGTTCGCGGCAATGGCATGCACGGCCGCCGCAATGGCGTGTTGCGTGGTCCCAAGAGGTAAATGTGATATGAGCGAGATGGGCACTCCGCCCCGACAGGGGCTTTACGATCCGTGGTACGAGCACGATGCCTGCGGCGTCGGCTTCGTCGTCGACATGAAGAACCGCAAGTCGCACGCCATCGTGGAAAACGCGCTGGAAGTGCTGCTCAACCTGAAACACCGTGGCGCGTGCGGGTGCGAGGCGAACACCGGCGACGGCGCGGGCCTACTCATTCAAACGCCCGATCGGTTTCTCCGCGCCGAGTGCGACCGGCTCAAGATCTCCTTGCCGGCGTTCGGCGAGTACGGCGTCGGCATGGTGTTCTTGCCGACTGATCCGGACAGCCGCCGTCTGTGCGAGCAACTGTTCGACGAGGTCGTTCGCGCGGAAGGCCAGCACGTACTCGGCTGGCGCACCGTACCGACCAACAATTCGCCGATCGGCCCATCGGCCAAGGCGTGCGAGCCGGTGATCCGCCAGATCTTCATCGGCCGGTCCGGTCGCATCGCCGACGGGCCGGCGTTCGAGCGAAAACTGTACGTCATTCGCAAGCGCGTGGAGAGCGCCGTCAAGGCATCGGACATTCCGCACCGCGGCACGTTCTACATTCCCAGCCTGTCGTACAAGACGATCGTGTATAAGGGAATGCTCAACGCCGACCAGATCGCCACCTACTACCCGGACATCGTCGACCCTGCGGTGGAGTCGGCGTTGGCCATGGTCCATTCGCGATTCAGCACGAACACGTTCCCGAACTGGGCGCGGGCGCACCCGTACCGCTACCTCTGCCACAACGGCGAAATCAACACGCTGCGCGGCAACATCAACTGGATGCACGCGCGGCAGAGCATGTTCGAGTCGGACCGGTTCGGCCCGGACATCAAGAAAACGCTGCCCGTGATCGACACCGACGGGTCCGACTCGGCGATGTTCGACAACGCGCTCGAGATGCTCGTGCTCGCCGGCCGCCCGCTGCCGCACGCCGTGATGATGATGATCCCCGAACCGTGGAGCGGCCACGAATCGATGTCGCAACAGAAGCGGGCGTTCTACGAATACCACGCATGTCTGATGGAGCCGTGGGACGGCCCGGCGTCGATCGCGTTCACCGATGGACTGCGCATCGGTGCGGTCCTCGACCGAAACGGACTGCGGCCCAGCCGCTACTGCGTGACCAAAGACGACCTCGTGATCATGGCCTCCGAGGTCGGCGTGTTGCCTGTGCCCGCCGACCGCGTGCTGCACAAGGGCCGGCTCCAGCCGGGCCGCATGTTCCTGGTCGATCTGGAACAAGGCCGCATCATTGCCGACGACGAATTGAAGCACGAGATCGTCACACAGGAGTGGTACGGCCAGTGGCTCAGTGAGAACCTGATCGCGCTCGAGGACCTGCCCGACGCGCCGACCGCGCCCGAGCCGGACCACAAGACCGTGCGCCAGCGCCAACAGGCGTTCGGTTACACGACCGAAGACCTGCGGTTCCTGATGGCCCCGATGGCCAAGGACGGCGTGGAGGCGCTCGGGTCCATGGGCACCGACACGCCGCTGGCCGTGCTGTCCGACAGGCCCCAGCTCCTGTACAACTACTTCAAACAGCTCTTCGCTCAGGTGACGAACCCGCCGGTCGACTCGATCCGGGAAGAGATCATCATGTCGGTCGACACTACGATCGGCTCGGAGCAGAATCTGTTGGGGCCTGCGCCGAGGTCGGCGCACCAGATCAAGCTGAAGAGTCCAATCCTCAAGAACGACGAGTTGGAGAAACTCCGGCGGCTCAATGGATCGCCCATCGTGCCGCCCGCCGGCGAGGGCGCGGGCGCCAAGGAAGGGTTCAAGTCGATCACGCTGCCGACCTTATTCAATGCGAAGGGCGGCGGCCCGGCGCTCGAACGTGCGATGGACGATCTGTGCCGTCGAGCGAGCGAGGCCATTGCCGCGGGACAGGACATCATCATCCTGTCCGATCGCGACATGGACGCCGACCACGCCGCGATTCCGGCGCTGCTCGCCGTCGCGGGCGTGCATCACCATCTGATCCGCGAGGGCGCCCGCACCAAGGTCGGGCTCGTCGTCGAATCGGGCGAACCGCGCGAGGTGCATCACTTCGCGCTGCTGATCGGCTACGGCGCCGGCGCGGTCAATCCGTACCTGGCGTTCGAGACGCTCGACGACATGATCCGCGAGGGCCTGCTTACCGAGGCCGATCACGACAAGGCCGTGAAGAACTACGTCAAGGCCGTCAACAAGGGGGTCGTCAAGGTCATCTCGAAGATGGGCATCTCGACCATCCAGAGCTACCGCGGCGCTCAGATATTCGAGGCGATCGGGCTGAATCGGCGGCTCATCGACCAGTACTTCACGTGGACGGCGTCGCGCGTCGGCGGGGTCGGCATCGACGTGATCGCCGAAGAGGTCCGTCGCCGGCACCAGCATGCATTCCCCGACCGGCAACTGAACGGCCGGCAACTGGACCCCGGCGGCCAGTACCAGTATCGCCGCGACGGCGAGTTCCACATGTTCAACCCCGAGTCGGTTCACAAGCTGCAGTACGCCTGCCGCACCGGCGCCTACAAGGTGTTCAAGGAGTATTCGCAATTGATCGACGACCAGTCGCGCCGGCTCTGTACGCTGCGCGGGCTGATGGAGTTCAAGACCGGCAGGCCGCCCGTTCCGATCGAGGAGGTCGAACCCGTCGAGGAGCTTGTCAAGCGATTCAAGACTGGTGCCATGAGTTACGGCTCGATATCGCAGGAGGCGCACGAGTCGCTCGCGATTGCGATGAACCGCCTGGGCGGCAAGTCGAACACGGGCGAGGGGGGCGAAGACCCCGAGCGTTACGTCTGGACGAATGAACAGGGCGATTCGAAAAACTCGGCTATCAAGCAGGTCGCCAGTGGCCGGTTTGGTGTGACCAGCAACTACCTGGTGAACGCGAAGGAGCTGCAGATCAAGATGGCGCAGGGCGCCAAGCCCGGCGAAGGCGGCCAGTTGCCCGGCAGCAAGGTCTATCCGTGGATCGCGAAGGTGCGACACTCGACGCCCGGCGTCGGTCTGATCTCGCCGCCGCCGCACCACGACATCTACTCGATCGAAGATCTGGCCGAGCTGATTCACGACCTGAAGAACTCGAACGAACGGGCGCGGATCAGCGTCAAGCTGGTCGCCGAGGTCGGCGTCGGCACGATTGCGGCCGGCGTCGCGAAGGGCAAGTCGGACGTCGTGCTGATCAGCGGCCACGACGGCGGCACGGGTGCGTCGCCGCTTACCTCGATCAAGCACGCCGGCGCGCCCTGGGAACTCGGACTCGCCGAGACGCAGCAGGTGCTGGTGCTGAACGACCTGCGCAGCCGCATCTACGTCGAGGTCGACGGGCAACTCAAGACCGGCCGCGACGTCGTGATCGGCGCGCTGCTGGGCGCCGACGAGTTCGGATTCGCGACCGCCCCGCTCGTCGTGCTCGGTTGCATCATGATGCGCGTATGCCACCTGAACACCTGCCCGGTCGGCGTCGCCACGCAAGACCCGCGTCTGCGGGCCAAGTTCACCGGCGACCCGGCCCACGTCGTCACGTTCATGCGGTTCATCGCGCAAGAGGTGCGCGAATACATGGCCCAGCTCGGTTTCCGCACGCTCAACGAGCTGATTGGCCGCAGCGACCTGTTGGAAATGCGGTCCGCCGTCGAACACTGGAAGGCCCAGGGTCTGGACTATTCGCAGATCTTTCACCAGCCGCAGGTGCCGGCCCATGTCGGCCGCTACCGCCAGATCGACCAGGACCACGGCCTGGAGAAATCGCTCGACAAAACGGTGCTGCTCGACCTGTGCCGACCGGCTCTCGAACGTGGCGAGCGCGTGCAGGCGACCTTGTCGATAAAGAACATTCACCGCGTGGTTGGCACGATCACCGGCGCCGAACTGACGAGGCGCTGGGGACCGCGCGGACTTGCCGACGATACGGTCCGGCTGCATTTCCGCGGGTCGGCAGGCCAGTCGTTTGGCGCCTTCATGCCGCGCGGCATGACGTTCACGCTGGAAGGCGACTCGAACGACTACGTCGGCAAGGGCCTGTCGGGCGGCAAGATTATCGTCTACCCGCCAGAAGGTTCGACGTTCGTTCCGGAGGAGAACATCATTGTCGGCAACGTCGCGTTCTACGGCGCGACCGCTGGCGAGGCCTACATCCGCGGCATGGCGGGCGAGCGGTTCTGCGTGCGCAACTCGGGCGTGCACGCCGTAGTCGAGGCGGTTGGCGATCACGGCTGCGAGTACATGACGGGCGGTCGCGTCGTGGTGCTTGGCCCGACCGGCCGAAACTTCGCCGCAGGCATGTCCGGCGGCATCGCCTACGTGCTCGACGAAAACGGCGAGTTCCCGACGCACTGCAACATGGAGATGGTCAAACTCTACAAGTTGGACGACGCCGATGAGATCGTCAGCGTCGAGGAGATGGTCCGCCGCCATGCCGAGTACACGCGCAGCCAACGCGCGTTCAAGGTGCTCGCCCTGTGGGACGAGATGGTCCCGAAGTTCGTCAAGGTGCTACCGAACGATTACAAGCGCGTGCTCGACGCCCAGCGGACCATGCGCGAGCGTGGCATGTCGGAGGAAGAAGCGGTCATGGCGGCGTTCGAGTTGAACGCCAAGGACGTGGCGCGGGTGGGAGGGAAATAGCATGATCCTCACTCGGAGCAAGCTCAGGCCGCGCAGGATCAAGCCGCGACCGCGCCAGCCGCAAGACGATCTGTGGAAAGGCCACGACGATCACTTTGCCGGACCGGTCCCGCCTGTGGATCACTGGAAGTCCATGTGCGGGACGGCGCGACTGTCGCGAGTTTGCTGGCGTTTCCACCTCAGGGGAATCGTCATGGTGCAGCATGAGAAAGTCATCGCCGCCCTGAAAAGCGCCGGTGTTCGATTCGTCCTGATGGGAGCACACGCCACGAACGGCTGGACTCGAGTGGACCGGGCCACACGCGATGTGGATGTACTCATCCAGAAATCGCACCATCGCAAGGCGGTACAGGTGATTCGTGCGGCTTTTCCCGACCTGACGCCGGAAGAACATCCGGTCGTGACGCGGTTCCGCGATCCGGCCGACGGTGTGGCGGCCATCGACCTGATGAAACCCGCCGACGCGATTCATCGGGCAGTGTGGCGGAACTGCGTGCCCGTAGGACGGTCGCATCTCGTGCCGAATCTGGAGATGACGCTGGCTTGCAAGTTTGCCGCGATGACGTCGCTGAACCGACCGCGAGAAAAGAGACTTCAGGATGCCGCGGACTTTGGCTTGGTCGTCAAGCACAACAGGAAGGACATCAACCGACAACGACTGCAACAATTGGGAGAAGTGGTCTATTCTCGCGGTGGTGTGGATGTTCTCCGACTGGTCGATGATTTTCTCGCGGACCGGCCGATTGTCATCTGACAACGCAACAGACTTTGTGGCGGCGGCCTGCTGGCCGGACGGGTGTTCTAGGACATTGAGGTTGGACATGGGCAAACCGACGGGATTTCTGGAATTCAGCCGCGAGCTGCCGGCGTATCGGTCGCCCGCGGAACGTACTGGCGATTGGTTCGAGTTTCACGACCACATGCCGGAAACCAAACTGCGCGAGCAAGGCGCGCGGTGCATGGACTGCGGCGTGCCGTTCTGTCACACGGGAACGCTCTTGGCTGGGATGGCGTCGGGCTGTCCGATCAATAACCTGATCCCGGAATGGAACGACCTGGTGTACCGCGGGCTGTGGCGCGAGGCGCTCGATCGGCTGCACAAGACGAACAACTTCCCTGAATTCACCGGGCGCGTCTGCCCGGCGCCGTGCGAAGGCTCGTGCGTGCTTGGCATCAGCGAGCCGGCCGTGACGATCAAGAACATCGAATGCTCGATCATCGACAAGGGTTTCGAGGAAGGCTGGGTCGTCGCCGAGCCGCCGACGGTGCGCACGGGCAAGAAGGTCGCGGTCGTCGGGTCCGGCCCCGCGGGACTGGCGGCAGCGGCGCAACTGAACCGCGCCGGACACTGGGTAACGGTCTATGAGCGGGCCGACCGCATCGGCGGCTTGTTGATGTACGGCATCCCGAACATGAAGCTCGACAAGCGGGTCGTGCAGCGGCGAATCGACCTGATGGCCGCTGAGGGCGTGAAGTTCGTGACGAACTGCGAGGTCGGCAAGACGGTCCCGGCGGAGGTGCTGCGGCGCGAGGTCGACGCGATCGTGCTCTGTGGCGGCGCGACCAAGCCGCGCGACCTTCCGATCGAAGGTCGAAACCTCAAGGGCGTCCACTTCGCCATGGAGTTCCTGCACGCCAACACCAAGAGCCTGCTCGACTCGCAGCACACCGACGGCCGTTTCATCTCGGCGAAGGGCAAAGATGTGATCGTGATCGGCGGCGGCGACACCGGCACCGACTGTGTGGGCACGTCCATGCGCCACGGTTGTCGCAGCCTGACGCAGTTTGAGATTCTGCCTCAGCCCCCGCTCCAGCGCGCCGCCGACAACCCGTGGCCGCAATGGCCCAAGGTCTACTTCCTGGACTATGGCCAACAGGAGGTCGCGGCGAAGTTCGGCGGTGACCCGCGTCGCTACTGCATCACGACCACGCGGTTCGTCGGCGACTCCGCTGGCCACGTCAAGGAGGCGCACACGGTCGAGATCGAGTGGCTGGCCGGGAACAACGGTCGACCGCACATGCGCGAGATACCGGGCACCGAAAAGGTCTGGCCGGTGCAGCTTGTCCTGCTGGCGATGGGTTTCCTCGGTCCAGAGGAAGCCGTGTTGGGCCAACTGGGCGTCGATCGCGATGAGCGATCCAACGCCAAGGCCGAATACGGCAAGTTTGCCACGAGCGTTCCCGGCGTGTTCGCCGCCGGCGACATGCGTCGCGGCCAGTCGCTCGTCGTCTGGGCGATCAACGAAGGCCGCGGCGCCGCCCGCGAATGCGACCGTTTCCTGATGGGGCATTCCAACTTGCCATGACCTGTGCGAGCCACGACACGGCGGGCGTGGAACTCAATCAGAGTGAACCAGAGCGGTGTTTGGTCGAACGCTGTCCCACGCAGCCCTTCGCGCCGATTGAAGACGGTAGCCGCGGCGGCTAGAATCACGTCGCGTGTCGGCAACTATCCGAGAGGCGGTTTTTTCCGGAATCGCACGTGGAGACTCGCTCCAAACAACCAGCCGCGAACGGCAAGGTACACATCGTCGGCATTGGCGACGACGGGTTGGCGGGCGTCACCGAGGAGACGCGGCGCATCGTCAGCCAGGCCGACTTGGTGTTCGGCGCGGACAGCACGCTTGCGGCCGTCCCGGCGGTCCGCGGTGAGAAGGTGGCCGTTGGCACCGATCTACGCGAGATTGCTCGCCGCATCGAAGGCGAGCGCAAGCAGAAGAAGATCGTCGTGCTTGCAAGCGGCGATCCGCTGTTCTATGGCGTCGCGCGGTACCTTTGCGAGCGCGTGGGTAAGGAACACTTCGAGGTCGTCCCGCACGTCAGCAGCATGCAACTGGCGTTCGCCCGCGTGAAGGAGAGTTGGGAAGACGCCTACCTGGTGAACCTCGCCGACAAGAGCATCGACGACGTAGTCGATCGCGTACGGACCGCCGACAAGGTGGGGATGTTCACGAGCGAAGAGTGTACTCCCGGCCTGTTTGCCCAGGAGTTGCTGCGTGCTCAGGTCGACTACTTCCGGGCCTACGTGTGCGAGAACCTCGGGTCGCCGGACGAGCGCGTGACGCAGGGCGAGTTGGCCGAGATCGCCGAGATGGCATTCGCGCCGCTCAACGTGCTGATCCTGCTGCGCAAGCCCGATCGGCCCGACCGCGTGCGAGCGCGGCACTCGCAACAACTCTTTGGCAACCCGGACGACGCATTCGCCCAGAGCCGGCCGAAGAGCGGCTTGATCACGCAGTCGGAGGTGCGGGCGATCGCGCTGGCGCAATTGAACATTCGGCTCGCCAGCATCGTGTGGGACATCGGGGCCGGGTCAGGCGCCGTGGCGATCGAGGCCGCGCTGCTGGCAGGGCAGGGGACCGTGTACGCCATCGAGAAGGACGCCGCCGACTACGACTTGATCCTCTCGAACGCGCAGAGGTTCGGTGTTCAGAACTTGAAAGCAATTCACGGCCGCGCGCCCGATGTGTTTGCGGGGCTTCCCGACCCGGACGCGATCTTCGTCGGCGCGACCGGCCGCGAACTCGCGCCGCTGCTCGACGAAGCCTACGGCCGGCTGCGCGCGGGCGGACGCATCGTGGCGAACGTGGCCACGCTCGAAACGCTGCACCAGGTCTGGTCGGCCTTCCGCGGGTTCGAGGGCGAGCCCGGCGTCTGGATGATTCAGATCGCGCGCGGCACGCACCAATTGGGCAGCGTGCGATTCGACGCACAGAATCCCACGTTCTTGTTGGCAATCTCCAAGACTGCGAAAGCCTGAAGTGAGCAGCGACAGTTCGGAACCATTGGACCTGGTGGCCGTCGGTGCACATCCCGACGACGTCGAGATCGGTTGTGGCGGCACACTCGCGCGACTGGCGCGGCGCGGCTACCGCGTCGGCATCATCGACCTGACCGACGGCGAGCCGACGCCACGCTCGCCGGGCCCCGATGTCCGACTGGCCGAGGCCCGGCGCGCGGCCGATATCCTGGGCGTCCACCGTCGCGAAACGCTCGCGCTGCCTAATCGCCGCCTGTTCGATTGCTTCGACGCGCGGGTCGAACTCGCCAAGCTGCTGCGCCGGCTACGCCCGCACGTCGTCATCGGCATGTGCGGCAAGACCGCGATGGCTTCGCCCGACCACTACCAGGCGATGCTGATCATCGACGCGGCGGTGTTCTACGCGCGGCTCACGAAGTGGGACGAGCATTTCGCCGGCCTGCCGCCGCACACCGTGACGAACCAGATCAACTACTCGCTCTCGCTGCGCAGTCTGGACCGGCCCGACGCCGGGGGGTGTTTCGTGGCCGATATTACTGATACACTGGAAGCCAAGCTGGCCGCAGTTCGAGCGTACGAGACGCAGTTTCCTCCAGAAAAAGAACACGTGCTTCGACTTATCGACGCGACCAGCCGGCACTACGGTCACGCGGCGGGCTTCGAGGCGGGTGAGCTTTTCTGGACGAATCGGCTCATTGGAGCCGATGATCTAATGTATACGGCATGCCCGGCATACGCGCGAAGAAGGCAAACGCCATGACCCCGTTCAAGATCCAGGTCGGCTGCCAATCGGTCGTGGGCAACTACCGCGAGAACAACGAGGACAACGTCTTCTCCGATCTGGCGACCGGTCTGTTCATCGTCGCCGACGGCATGGGCGGACAGTTGGCGGGCGAGCAGGCCAGCAAGATGGCCGTCGAGAATGGGCCGAAGCGACTGCACGAACGGCTGGCTGGCGTGACCGGCGACAAGCAGATCGCCGAGGCCGTGCGCCAGGCAATTCTCGACGCCAATCGCGACGTCATGGACTTGGCCGCGCGGCACCCCGAGTTTCAGAGCATGGGCACCACCGTGGTGCTCGCGCTTGTCGTCGATAGGACCGTGTTCATCGCGGGACTGGGCGACAGCCGCGCGTACCACATTCGGCCGAACAAGAGCATCAAGCAGCTTACCACCGACCACTCGCTGGCTCAGGCATTGCTCGAGGCGGGCACGATCGCCGCGTCTGAAGTCAAGGATCACCGGTTTCGTAACATCCTGTGGAAGTATCTTGGCTCCAAGGAAGTTGGCGTCGGCCCCGACATTGCGATGGTCAACCCCGCCGTGGGCGATCGATTCGTATTGGCGACCGACGGTACATATGGCGTCCTCGCCGACGCCGACATCCAAAACATCGTCACCAACGAGCCTGATCCACAAAAGGCCGCTGAGTCGCTGGTCGACCTCGCCTTGCAAAACAACTCACGCGACAACGCCACTTGCATCACGCTCTACCTCGACTGACTAAGTACTTGGTCAGGAATTAGTTCCCGATTTCACTTGTTTAACGGCAAGCCGAAGGCGACGGTGGGTCGCGCGGACTTGGCCGATCGCCGTCGCCTTCGGCTTGCCGTTAAACGAGGAAGTTATTCTGAGCCAAATCCTAAATAGCCTTGCACGATTCTGGGACAGTAGCCCGACGCGCCAGCGAGGG
>DAIOWH010000172.1:0-13312 GCA_036758585.1 Planctomycetia bacterium | reverse complement strand
CGCACGTTCTGAACCGTGCTGGAACCGTTCACGGTTCGCACATCGTCCCCAGTTCCATAGACCATGTCCGGCCCGGCGAGCCAGAGGATCGGCCGACCGTAGCCGTCGTACAGGTACCGCTCGGCGAAGTTGCGGCTCGAGTCGGAGAGTCCAAAGACGGAGTACAGGGAGTTCGCGTGGTAGAAGAGCCGTTCGCCGGCGTCAGTCGCCGAGCCATTGGCGTTCAGGTCGCGATCGAGCGTGAGGGCTTCGTCAATGTAGAGGCCGTAGGTGAATTGACGAGCAAGCTCGTCAGGGAGTAGCGAGTCGGGAGTCGGGAGTTGTCGTTCTTCGATCACGCGCTGACCGTCGAGGTAGTAGTGAACCGTTTGGGCCGGGTCGGTGCCGATGATGAACACTCGGCGGATGCGACGGCCGCGGGCGTCGTAGGAGTAGCTGCCGACCACGACGGAGTCCGATTTGCGAGTGACCTGCCGCAGGCGATTCTTCGCGTCCCAGGCGTAGAGGAATGTGCCGTCATCGGTGAGGTTGCCGTTGGCGTCGTACAGAAGGCTCACAGGCGGGCCGCCTGTGGCCACGGAGGAGATCTGGTTCAGGTTGTTGTGAGTGCGGTTTTCGGTGTCGGGACTGCCGCCCACTTCGGTGGTCGTTGTGGACGCCCAATTGCCCGGACCGTCGAGATTCCAGATTTGAGATTTCAGAAGGCCAGAGGTCGTCGTTGGAGTCGTGACTTCCGTGAGCGAACTGTTGAGCGTGCCGCGATCGAATTCGTTGAGGCGGTAGGCGGAGTCATAATCGTAGGCTTCGCTGTTGCCGGAATCATGCAGCCTCGCCTCGGAGAGCTTGTTGTTGGCGGCGTCGAAGGCGTGCTGGAAGCCGACCACGGAGGTTGTGGAGACGTAGCTCGTCACGAAGCCGTTGGCGTCCAAATTCGCTTCGAGCCAGCGGTGGGCGGTCATCCGTTGGACGCCGTCGAAGCCACGTAACTCGCCGGCGGGCATGCCCGGCTGGTTGGCCGAAGCGGTTCGCGCGTCGTTCAGGTGCGTGAGCGTCAGGCCGCTGGAGTAAGCCATTTCCAAAACGCGGTCGGTGCCGATGTAGCGCCACGTGGCGATGGGTGTGGCGGCACCTTGATCTTTGAGTGTCTTGAGGCGGTCCAGTTCGTCGAACGTGGAAAGTACGACGCGGCCGTTGGGATAGGTCAGCGCCGTGCGCTGATGATCGGATTCCCACGCGGAGCCGGTCGTGTAGCGCGTCGTGCCGGCCGAACCGATCTGGAGCGACTCTTCGAGTACGCGGTCAATCGAATCGTAATTGTTCGTAACGACGCTGGACTGAGAAGAATCGGCCGGGTCGCCGTTGACGCGGGTCTGGCGGTTGGTGACGTCGAAGGCGAACTTGGTGATGAAGATTTCGTCGGGGACGGCAGGCGAGCCGCCTGCACCACTTTGGGCTTTTTCGGTGCGTTTTGCTTGGATGACGTTGGAGTTCTTGTCGTAAGTTGGCTCGATGAAGTTGCCTTCGGCGTCGGTCGTCTTGATGGTGCGGTTGGCACCGTCGAAGGAGATCAAGGTCGTGGCGAGATCGTCTTCGATTTGGTGTGTGGCGCGGGAGGCGCGATCGAATTCAGTGCGTGAGAGGACATAGGTCGAGCCGCCGGAGGTGAGCGTGACCGTGGCGGTGTGGGTGTTGGCGGTGGAATTGTGTAAGAGGCCGCCTTCGGTGTGGGTGACGGAGCGGCCGGAGGGCAAGGTGGGCGGTGCCCACCCTACGAAGACGTCGCGCTGGGTTTCGTATTCGCGAGAGAGTTCGTCGAAATAGTGGTGCTCGCGGGTGAGCAGTTGGTTTGAGGAGCCGGTGCGGTCGGTCGGGGTGGCGCCGCCGGTGGTGCCGCGCACTTCGTGGCGGATGCGATTGCCCAGCGGATCGTAGAAGTTTTCCACGGTGCCACCTACCGCGTCGGTTGTCTTCGTGAGCCGGTCGTAACCATCGTACATATTTTCGGCCGCCAAGTCGCCGGTGTGCGTGAGCGGCGAGCCGAGCCCGAAAGCGTTAGCGAGGGTGACCGAGCCGTTGTTCGAGGGTGAGCCGTCGGTGTCGGCCGCGTCGATGACTTTGAGACGGTTCCCGTTCTTGTCATACAAAACCGCAGAGAGCGCAGAGATCGCAGGGTTGTTGTGGCCGTGGCGCGTGGCGATCGGGAGATTTCGTTCGTCGTAGTCCCATTCGATCGTGTTGCCTTCGGGGCGAGTTTCCTTGGTGCGGTTTTCGTTGCGATCGTATTGGTACGTGGTCACCAGTCGAGTAGGTGTGGAGCCGGTGGCGTCGCGATCGACGGTGATCGGGTTGTCGAGGAAATCATAGGTCGTGAGATCGGTGAACCAGCCGGGGCGGATCGCGCCGCCGGGGCAGGAACCGCGCGACATGTTTCGTGACCCAGCGCATGCGTGTATCCCGTTGATCAGTGGCCAATGGTCAGTTGTCAGTGATCAGTTGTCCGCGATCCGGACCTTCGACGCCAGCAGGGCGTCGACCCGACGCACAGGGACTCTGGCTGCGATTGTTTCAAGATCAGACCCACCCGCACTGCGCAGCAGGGTACCCGCGCCGATCTGGGACTTCAAGTACATGGCCTGGATGGGTGGACGGGGCAGGGTCAGTCGGTGGGTATGCGGGCAGGCTACCGCTTCGCCATTTCGGCCTTCTGCCGGGCGACTACTTCGTCCTGAATCGCCTGTGGCACGCGGCGGTACTCCAGGAACTCCATGCTGAAGGTGCCTTTGCCCTGAGTCATGGAGCGAAGGTCGGTCGAGTAGCCGAACATATTGGCCAGCGGCACCTCGGCGACCACGACCGTGTCGGTGCCGCGCAGATCGGCGCTCGTGACCATGCCGCGTCGCGAGGCGAGGTCGCCCGTGACGCTGCCACGGAATTCGGTCGGGACTTCGACCTCGACCTTCATGATCGGTTCGAGCAGCACCGGCTTTGCCTTGAGGAACGTCTCGCGGAAACAGTCTTGAGCGCAAATCTGAAACGCCAGGTCCGACGAATCGACCTCGTGGTAGCCGCCGTCGTCGAGCGTCATCTTCACGCCGACGATCTCGTAGCCGCCGAGCGGGCCTTTCAGCCGCGCGGCCTGGAACCCTTTGTCGACGGATGGAATGTACTCGGCCGGGATGCGGCCGCCCGTGATGTTGTCTTCGAAGATGTACGGCTCGGTCGATTCTTCGCGGGCGAGCGGCGACAGGGTGCCGCGTATGTGCGCGTACTGGCCCGATCCGCCGGTCTGCTTCTTGTGCTTGTAGTTGTACTCGACGGCGATCGTCGGAGCTTCGCGATAGCTGACCTTGGGCGCCCCGACAACGACGTCCACTTTGTATTCCCGCTTGATTCGCTCGGTGTAGATTTCCAGGTGCAGTTCGCCCATGCCCGAGATGATGACCTCGTTGGTCTCGCGGTCGGTAGCGACGTGGAACGTCGGGTCCTCGCGGCGAAACCGCTGCAACGCCTTGGCCAGCTTGTCGCCATCCTGTCGCTTGGCGGCGGTGACGGCGAGCGAAATGACCGGGTCGGGCACGTAGATCGATTCGAGCGACAGCTTGACCTCGTCGCTGCAATACGTATCGCCCGACGCACAGTCGATGCCCATGACTGCGACGATTTCGCCCGGCCCGGCGGCGTCCATGTCTTCGCGCTCGTTGGCGTGCATGCGCAGGATGCGGCTGAACCGCTGCGTCTTGCCAATGCGGGCGTTCTTGTAGAACTCGCCCTTGCGCAGCGTGCCCTGGTAGATGCGGGTGTACGTCACCTGACCGAACGGCTCGTCGACGATCTTGAACGCCATGGCCACGAGCGGCGCGTCGGGGTCGACGGCGAGCACCTGGTCGGCCCCCTCGTTCTGCAGGTTTCGGGCGGTGACCGTGCGATCGAGCGGACTCGGCAGGTAGCGGCAGACGGCGTCCAGCAGCGGCTGAACGCCCTTGTTGCGATAGGCGGTGCCGAGGAACACCGGCGTGATCTCTTGTGCGATCGTGGCGCGGCGGACGACGTCGTGAATCATCTCTTCCGGCACCGACTGCTCGTCGAGCAACAGTTCCATCAGCTCATCGCTGTAGAGCGACAGCGTTTCGAGCATGCCCACGCGGGCGTGTTCGGCGGACGGGCGCAGGTGCTCCGGGATTTCCTCGGTGCGGACGTCTTCGCCGTTGTCGCCGTCGAAGTAGATCGCCTTCATGGCGATGAGGTCGATCACGCCGGCGAAGTTGGACTCGGCGCCGATCGGAATCTGCATCGGCACGGCCTCGATGTCGAGCTTCGTCTCGAGTTGCTCGATAACCGCCGCCGGATTGGCCCCGGTGCGGTCCATCTTGTTGATGAACGCGAGCCGCGGCACCTGGTAGCGCTTCATCTGCCGATCGACCGTTATCGATTGCGACTGCACTCCGCCCACGGCGCAAAGCACCAGTATCGCACCGTCGAGGACCCGCAGGCTGCGCTCGACTTCTACAGTAAAGTCGACGTGCCCGGGCGTGTCGATCAGGTTGATCTGCTTGTCATTCCACTCGACGGTCGTAGCGGCCGAAGTGATGGTGATGCCGCGCTCCTTTTCGAGTTCCATGTAATCCATGGTCGCGCCGGCCCCGTCGCCCTTCACCTCATTGATGCGGTGAATGCGGCCGGCGTAGAACAGGATGCGCTCGGAGAGCGTGGTCTTGCCGGAATCAATGTGAGCGGAGATACCTATGTTGCGGAGGTTCGATAGCGTCTTCATCACATCACCATCAAAGGGACAAACTCTCATTTCCTGCGGAAAATCAGGTTGTACCGGTCCAGGCACGAGTCGGCGTCACACGTTGCCGACAGTCCCGGCGCGCGGTCACGAGCAAAGCATGCTAATCCAACGGTGCGTATCTGGGAATGGCAATATTGGATCACCCTGCGGCGGGTTTGGCTGGCGGGCCTAAGTACCGCACCACACTGAATAGGGTCTGAAATCGGCTTCGGTTGTTTAACCCGCAGCCGCAGGCGAGGCGTGGCTGGCGTTTGTTGTGCCTCGCCTACGGCTGCGGGTTAAACAAATTCAAAACCCCTTTCAGTGTGGAGCGGTACTAGGCTAAGCGGCGGTGGGCAGGCGGGTTGGCCGGTAGTGGTCTCATTGGCCTCACTGGTCCAACGCGATGAGTGTGGCGACCGATTTGGCGCCACCGCCGTCCCCGCGCATTCCGGAGTGATTGAGTCGCGATGAAATGGACATGATCCTTCTAGTGGTCCGTCCAACCTGAATTGACGGGTGCCATGCCGTCGGCCTGCGTCGGCATGCCCACTCCAAGCCGAGGGCACGCCACCCAAACCCGTCAATTCAGCATTGAAGACTCACTAGTACGGCAGGAATGGGATGTCCGAGAAACCCCACTGGCGCAGCGCGAGTACGATCTTGCCGCGGTGATGAGATTCGTGCTGGGTGATGTACAGCACGCGGCCGCGGCCGACGTAGGTTTCTTCCTTGTTGTTCTTAACTCGCGTGTAACTCCGACCCATGGCCGCCCCGTCGGACGCGTTAAAGAACGTCAGCAGCCTCTCTCGCGTCGCTTCCAGCGCCCGAGCGATCGAGCCGCGGTCGTTCTCGTTCCACTCGCTCACCGCTGCGCCGTCCTTCATGCAGCGTTCCATCCAGAAGTCCACGGCAAAAGCGATGTGGCCGAACAACCATCCGGTCGAGTGCTCCTCGCCGTCGGCGGTACGACCGACGAGTTCGTCGGGAACCCTCTGAAAGAGTTCGATCGTCTTGGCCCGCGTCCGCGTGAAGTGGTCCAGAATCTCTCGGTCGCCGTCGTTCATGGGATGTCTCCTTGCGTTCGGCCGCACTTATACTGGTCGCGTGCGCGAACAGCAAGCTCGGCGTTAGGCCACACCGGGGACGAACGGTGGCGCGACGCCGCGGCCTGTTGAACTTTGCCGGATTGACAGCGAGAATCTCCGCTCATCGGTTGTTCGAAAGCCAGCGCCGGGCTGTGGCGCAGCAAGCATCCAACCTACGCGAGCGGCAACGTGAAAGTACTGATCACCGGCGCAGCGGGCGAGATCGGCCGACGGCTGACCAAGGCCCTGGAGGCCGAGCACTCGTTGCGACTGGCGGATGTGCGGCCCGTTGGCGGCGACGCGCGCTATGTGGCCGTGGACGTGACGCGGCCCGACGAAGTGCGTCGAGCCGTGGACGGTGTCGAGGCCGTCGTTCATTTGGCGATCGCCACTGGGCACGAGGGCGAATACGAAGATCCGGAATTCAACCAACAGCGGTTCGATGTGAATGTGCGCGGCACGTGGAACGTGCTCGAAGCGGCATGGGCGGCCGGTGTGCGGCGGTTCGTACACACGAGCAGCTTGATGGTCGTGTGGGGTTACGGCCCACCACAACACGTAGCAGGCGACGCGCCGGCGCGGCCTGTCGGCGCCTACGCCGTCACGAAACACCTTGCCGAAGTAGTCTGCGAGCACACGTCGCGCACGCACGGGCTCTCGATTGTGTGTCTGCGGATCGCCAAGCCGGTCGACCTTGCCGACCCGACATGGAAGCGCCGTCGCATCCGGCCGCAATGGATTGCGTTTCCCGATCTCGTGCGCGCGTATCAATTGGCTCTTGCGGCGCCCGCGGTGCGGTTTGAGATCGTGACGATCGTCGGCGAAAGTTCGCGACGCCGATGGGACCTCGCCCCGGCCGAGCGAGTGCTCGGCTACCGACCTGCGATTCGTCTGGAGGAACTGGGCTACGAGATCGGCGTTGAATACGAGCCGATTCCGCCCAGACACGAACGTGGCACCTGAACACCCCACCGCTGAACATGTCGTCGCCGGCACGGCCGTCGCCCCGTGGCATCGCGGCGTCACGCGATACCAGTGGCTAGTGCTGATCATCGCCTGCGCTGGTTGGGTGTTCGACGTCTACGAGGGTCAGATATTCAACATCACGCGCGAGCAACTTCTGAACGACCTGCTGGTGGACCAGGTGGAAGCTCGCGAGCGGGCCGCGGCGGTGCGTCGCTATGGAGACATGTTTCTGGGCGTGTTTCTGTTGGGCGGCACGGTAGGCGGCATCTTCTTCGGCTGGCTGGCCGACCGCTGGGGCCGACGGCCGACCATGATCGTTACGATCCTGATGTATTCGGCGTTTTCCGGGCTGACGTACTTCGCCCAATCGTTGTGGCACGTGGCCGCGCTGCGGTTTCTGGTGGCGATGGGTGTGGGCGGCGAATGGGCGGTCGCGGCAGCGCTCGTCGCCGAGGTGTTCCCGGCGCGGGCACGCGCCAACGCGGGTGCGATCTTTCACGCATCGAGCATTCTCGGCGTCTGGCTGGCGGCCGTGGCCGGCATCGCGGTCGGATCGCAGTGGCGATTCGCATTCCTACTCGGCGTTGCCCCGGCACTGCTCGTGTTGTGGGTGAGGGCGAGTGTCCGCGAGTCGGAATTGTGGACGAGCGCGAGTGGACAATGCCGCGCGGACAACGCGCCCGACAGCTTTTCGAGCTTCTCGCGGCCGGAGTCGCTGTTCAACCAGCGCTGGCGCGGGCGCGCGGTGCTCGGCATGTTGCTGGCCGCCGTGGGGCTGGGCACCTATTGGGGTGTTACGGTGGCCGGCCAGGATCTGGCCAAGGAGATGCTGGTTCGCACCGGCGAGTCGGACGGCGCTGCGGCGCGGGCCAAGTTTGCGTACGGCATTATTCAGGCGACAGGCGGCGGACTTGGTTTGTTGGCGTTCGGGCCGATCTGCCAGCGACTCGGCAGGCGCCGTGCGTTCGTTGCGTTTCACGTCGCCGCGCTGGCGATCGTGCCCATCACGTGCTACGTGCCGACGAGCTACGGCCAGTTGCTGTGCCTCTTGCCCGTGTTCGGCTTCTTCACGAACGGGCTGCACGCGGGCTACGCGGTGTACTTTCCCGAGCTGTTTCCGACTCATCTGCGGGCCACCGGCGCCGGCTTTTGTTTCAACGGCGGACGCATCGTCGCGGCACCGATGTTGTGGTTCTCGGGCTGGCTGAAATCGCTGCCTGACGTGGACCTGCGGCTGGCGGTTTCGTTGCTCGGCCTGTTGTTTTTTGCGGGAATCGCGATCGTGCTGTTGTTGCCAGAGACCAAAGATCGACCGCTGCCGCAGTCCCCGGCAGCCGCCTAAGCCGCTTGTCACCCCGGCGCGAATCCGCTAATATCCTTTCACCGTTCTGACAGAACTCCAGCGTCGAAACAGAGAACGGCAAGGGGGCGGGCAGCTTTGGGTTCGCGTCCCAGCGTGCCCCAAGTGTGATTTCGGTCGTCCACGAGAGTACCTTGCACTCCTCTCCGTTTCGGACTGCCCAGCTTGAAGCTGGGCTGGAACCGCTGTAAATGGACTTGGTTGATTCGAGCCTTGTTTAGTGAGAGACACCATGAGTGTAGGCACAGCACCTGTTGTAAAGTCCGGATCGCCGCGCGGCGAGGCCCCAATCGTCTCCCATCAGCCAGTCGAACAGAAGCTTCAGTTTCCCGGCATCCCGACGACGTGCGACGGGGCCGAGGCTGTCGTGTGGGTCGAGACCCGCATCAGCCAAGGGTCCGGGGCGTACCCGATCACTAGTTCGACCACAATGGGCGGCGGATTCAACGCCGCCGTCATGAACGGCGTGCCGAACCTGTGGGGCGAGCAGCTTGTTTTCATCGAGCCAGAAAGCGAGCACTCGGCGGCAACGATCTGCGAAGGGTTCGCGCTGGCGGGCGGCCGTGTGACAAACTTCACATCGGGCCAGGGACTGGTGCTGATGAAAGAGGTGCTGTACACGATCGCCGGCAAGCGACTGCCGGTGGTGATGAACATTGGCGCCCGCGCGTTGACCAGCCAAGGGCTGAATGTCCACGCGGGGCACGATGACTTGATGGCCGTAGCCGACTGCGGCTGGGGCCAACTTTTCGGCCGCAATGCTCAGGAAGCCGCGGACCTGTGCCTGATCGCTCGACGCGCGGCCGAGGCGTCCGAGACGCCGTTCTTCAACGTGCAAGACGGATTCCTGACCACGCACACCGTCGAGACGGCGAAACTGCCCGAGCCGGACTTCATGAAGGAGTACGTCGGAGCGCCCAGCGAGAAACTCAAGAACCTGATGGACCCTGCCAGCCCGATCATGTCGGGCGTCGTGCAGAATCAGGACTCGTACATGAAGGGCAAGATCGCGCAACGCTGGTTCTACGAACGAGTCGAGCCATGTCTGCAAGACGCCTTCGACGAATTCTATCGCAAGACGGGGCGACGCTACGACTTCGTCATGCCATATCGCTGCGACGACGCCGAGTACATCATCGTCGGCATGGGTTGCTTCATGGAGACGGCTGAGGTCACGGTGGACTACCTGCGAAAGAAGGGAGTGAAGGCCGGGTCGCTCAACGTCGTGTGCTTCCGACCATTCCCATCGCACCAGATTGTCGACGCGCTGAAACACTGCAAGGCGTTCAGTGTCATC
The DNA here is from genome assembly GCA_036758585.1 of Planctomycetia bacterium. Lineage (GTDB taxonomy): Bacteria > Planctomycetota > Planctomycetia > JALXBF01 > JBGPMX01 > DAIOWH01. The sequence continues at coordinate 3,830 of DAIOWH010000172.1, read as the reverse complement.
GAGCGCATGGACGACCCGCTCTCGACGACGGGCAACCATTTGACGCGCGAAGTCAAGGCGGCGTTCTGCGACGCGATGAACGCTCACCAGGGGCATGAGCGGATCACTCGAATCCCGTTGATCTATCACGGCGCCGCAGGGCTCGGCAGCCGTGACGTGAGGCCGGGCGACATCCTGGCGATCGTCGACAACATGATCCGCGACGGGCAGGATTACTTCTGCGTCGGCATCGACCATCAGCTCGCGCTGAAGGTGACCGAGGATCCGGACCTCCGGCCGAAGGGGGGGTTCTCGATGCGCGGACACTCGGTCGGCGGCTTCGGCTCGGTGACGACCAACAAGGTCATCGCCACGATCGGCGGCGAAGTCTTCGGCAAGGACGTGCAGGCGTATCCCAAGTACGGCTCGGAAAAGAAGGGCCTGCCCACCACCTATTACCTGACGATCGCCAACGAGCATATCAAGATGCACTGCGAACTCGAGTTCGTCGATCTTGTCGTGCTCAACGACCCGACGGCCCTGCTCTCGGGCAACCCGCTCGATGGCATCCTGAACGGCGGTGCGATCTTCATGCAGTCGCATTTTACGGATGCCAAGGACGTTTGGGCTCGCATTCCGGAACACCACAAGAAGACGATACGCGAGAAGAAGATTCGCGTGTACTTCGTGGACATGGTCCAGATCGCCCGCGAAGTCGCATCGGTCGCCGACCTGGAAATGCGCATGCAGGGCATCGTCTTGCTCGGCGGGTTCCTGAAGCTTACGCCCTACTCCAAGGAAAGCGGCATGACCGACGACCAGGTGTACGCCGGCGTCGAGAAGGCCTTGCGGAAGTACTTCGGCAAGCGCAGCGAGCGCGTCGTGCAGGACAACCTGACCTGTGTGAAGCGCGGTTACAACGAAATGCAGGAGATACCACAGGAACTGATCCACGGTTCGAACGGGGCGGCGAAATGAGATGGACGATCGAACAACTGAAGAAGGTCGATCAGGTTGTACCGTTCCGGGCATTCGTCTTGCACATGGCTGACGGCCGCAAGATACCGGTGCGACGTTCGCGTGTTCAGCACATTCGACTCGGCGACAAGCGTTGCGATGGCCAGTGATAGGCGCCCGAGCCGGGGCACAGGTGGGTTGGACGGAGGCAAGCATGACGATCGAACGACTAAAGAGGGTTCACAACGCCTCGCCGTTCCGCCCCTTCGTCATTCACGCGGCGGACGGACGATCCTTTAGCGTTCCGCATCGCGACTTCCTGTCCCACACACCGGGCGGCAGAACACTGATCGTTTACAGCGAAGACGACGCCGAAGACTTCAGCATCTTGGACTTGCTGCTGGTAACCGAAATCGAAGTCAATGGATCGAGGTCCCGGCGCAAACGGCAATAGTTGGCCTGACAGCGAACTTCAACCCGAAAGGGGTTCAACGATGAGTACCGCAACAGTGGACACAAAGAACCTGCCGTCTCTCAACGAAGCGAGCGAGCGGGACCCATTCAACAACAGTTGCTACGGCACCACGGTGGACACGCCGTACAAGCGAATCTCGCTGCCCGTCGTCGATGTCGACGACTTCAACGATCGCATCATTCGCGGCTACGAAGACGGCTACGCCGAAAAACACCTTCCGGCCGATCTGTCGCTCGCCCGGTCGTTTGTGCCCGCGGGCACCGCGAACCTGCGAGACTTCAGCTACATCGCGCCGGACATCCCCGAGTACATCAGCGAGAACTGCACCGGCTGCATGGACTGCGTGACCCAGTGCCCCGACACCGCGATCCTCGGAAAGGTTCTTTCGGAGGGCGAGTGGGAACAGAAGATCGCTGCGGTCCCGGAAGCCGACCGCGAAATGTACCGCAAGCAGTGGAGCCGGCCGCGCAAGTACTACGATGGCTACAAAAAGAAACTCGGCGAAGGCGGCATCTTCGGCATCTTCATCGACCCGTCGAAGTGCAAGGGCTGCGCCGAGTGCGTCACCGTCTGCGACGACGACGCACTGAAAATGATTCCCAAGACCGAACAGGTCATGAACGACAGCCGCAAGAGCCATCGCTTCTTCAAGCAGATGGGGCCGTCGAACGAGAAATACGTGAGCGACAACCTGCTCATCGACATGATGCTCAAGGAGCAGACGCACATCTATGTCGGCGGCGCGGGCAGTTGTGCCGGCTGCGGCGAAGGGACGGCGCTGCGCATGATGTGCGCGGCGACCGGCGCCAAGTTCGGCGACCAGTGGGGCATCGTCGCCGCCACCGGCTGCAACACGGTCTACACGTCGACCTACCCATACAACCCGTACCTGGTGCCGTGGACCAACTCGCTGTTCGAAAACGCACCGGCCGACGCGATGGGCGTCCGCGCCCGCTGGGACCAGATGGGCTGGACCGACAAGCCGCTCTGGTGTATCGGCGGCGACGGAGCCATGTTCGACATCGGCTTTCAGTCGTTGTCGCGGGCGCTCGCGTCGGGCATGAACGTCAAGTTCTTCGTGCTCGACACGCAGGTGTACTCCAACACCGGCGGCCAGGCCTCGACATCGAGTTACACCGGCCAGAACACCAAGATGAGCGTACACGGCAAGGCGTTCGGTGGCAAACAAGAGCGACGCAAGGAAATCGCTCAGATCGCCATGATGCACCCACGCACGTACGTCGCCCAGACGACCTGCGCTCACACGAACCACTTTTACAAGGCGGTTCTCGGCGCGATCGAGTTCGACGGACCGGCGATCGTGGTCTGCTACACCACCTGCCAACCCGAACATGGCGTAGCCGACAACATGGCGGCCGACCAGGCGCGGCTGGCTGTGGACACGCGAGCGTTTCCGCTCATGATCTACGACCCCCGCGCCGGCGACACGATCAGGACGCGGCTTTCACTCCAGGGCAACCCGGCCCTCAAGGACGACTGGTACAAGAACCCGAAGACGGGCGATGTCGTCGACTTCATCGACTTCTGCCGCAGCGAGGGCCGCTTCGCCAAGCACTTCGACAAGGATGGCAACGCGTCAGAGACCCTGGATCGCGCCAAGCAAGACCGCTTGGAGAACTGGCGCCTGCTGCAGGAGCTTGCCGGCCTGCGATAGCCTGCACTGTTGGCGCACGGGGTTATCCGAGGCGTGTATAACCGGTGCCAGGGCGACGGCCGCCCGAACGCGCAGGCCCGAACATCTATGCCACAGACCGCGCCGCTCGCGATCCATGAGTTCCAGCTCGGCCACGTGGACGAGGTGATCGAGTTCCTGAAACGGACTCGCAGCGAACTTCGCTCACTTCAGCGGGTCCGCGTTTGGAAGGATCGACTGCACGTCATCGACGTGAACAAGGATTACTTCGAGATCCGCGGCCTCGGCTACGCCCAAGCGGAGATCGTGCCCGTGCTGCAGAACATCAACACGGCCTTCAACAAGGACACCATTCACGGCCCAACCACCGAAGAGTACAAGGAGTTTCAGACCGGCCGGCGGTACACCTGGGCCAACGATCGGGTGATGTGATGCGTCGCAAGCTACGCGGGGCCGTGTCCGTAGATGTGTTGGATCGGGGTCTTGTGGCCCCACGTAATCTCGTCCCTTCCCACACCAAACACCGCCGCGATCCTGTCGCGCTCGGCGGGGCTGGGGGTCCAGCGGCCCAAGAAGATCGCTGTCACTCGCGTGCGATCCAGGCCCGATCGCTCCACCAAGTCGTCAAACGAAACACTCTGCTGCCGACAGAGTTCATCGACACTGCGGGTCGGCGGCGTGGCCATAACTAAATAGCCTTGCACGATTCTGGGACAATTGGGTAAGGGAGTGGGCTTGCGCCCACTCCCTCCCCGGTGTCGCGAT
>DAIOWH010000171.1:0-13324 GCA_036758585.1 Planctomycetia bacterium | reverse complement strand
GGTGAAACGTTCGATGCGCGGGGACTCCACGGGCCGCCGGTGAGGGCGGTTTTTTTCTCCAGACCTTGCCGCATGGGCGAGTTCACGGAACCGACTCCGAAGCAACCGCAGACTATCTCGGCAGTTTCAGCGTGACCCGATTGCAACACCTGATCATGATCGGCCTGCCGAACAAGGACCGGAACACTGATCGGCACTCATCACCACTGATCCGCAGATTAGCGTTCCAACTCCTCTCTGGGGCGACTTGCGGTCGTCGGGCACACCAAACGATCCCTGCCGAACGAACTGGCGGCCCGTTGCTCGGCGCGGGCCGTGCGAGTAGGCTCTAGCGTGTACTCGCGAGGCGACGCCGATGATCATCCAGTTCGAATGTCCTGACTGTCACAAGACGCTGCGCGTGAAGGAACAGTACGCGGGCAAACGGGCGAAGTGCGTGCACTGCGGCCAGCCCGTGTGGATACCGCGCAAGCAAGAGGCGGCCAATGAGCTGGTCGTCGACCGTTCCGCGCCGCGGCGACGCTATGAGGCGGCGCCGACGGCCGACACGTTTGAGGTGGTCTGCGAGGCGTGCGGCACGGCGATCCACGTGGCCCGGCAGGACGCGGGCATGCGGATTCAATGCACCAACGATGAATGCCTCGGCATGATCCTGGCCGCGCCGCCGGACGAGCGGAAACGCGACCGCGGCGCCAAGGCGGACGACCGCGACTTGCCGACGGGCGCCGCGCAGCCCAGCGCGGCCGATGAGATTTGCGAAAAGATCGCCAACTACATTCGCGCCGGGTACACGATCTTGTATCTCGTCACCTGGGAAGAGGACCGCTGGGGCTCGAAGCTCAGCGACCTTGCCCTGGCCGCCGGCCGCGGACTAGTGCTGTGGTCGGCCACTGACGGCGCCCGGCCGCGACTCAGCGATGAACAAGCGGCCACCGACCCCGGCATGTTCCTGGACCAGATCGGGTTGTACCCCGCCGAGCATGTGTTCTTGGTGCGCGACTTCCACGCTTACCTGAACGACCCGCTCATCTTGCGGCGACTGCGCGATCTGGCCGAAGCGCTGCCCGGCCAGCGCAAGACCGTCATCTTCATCGGGCCCGTGTTGGAAATGCCGGTCGAGCTCGAGCGCGACATCGTCTTCCTGGAACTGCCGCTGCCCGAGATCGACGACCTGCGGCCGGTGCTGCGCGACGTGCTGGCCGCTCAGGGGAACGGGCGCATCAAGATCAAACCGGACGATGAAGAACGCCTGTTGCGTTCCTGCATGGGTCTGACCGAGCCGCAGGCGCGCAAGCTGCTTCAGCGAGCGCTGCTCGATCAGGACCGCGTCAACGACGACGTGCTCTGGTCGGTGATCTCCGAGAAACGGCAGTTGCTCAAGGGCACGGAGCTGCTCGAATTCTGGGACGTGAACGAGAAGCTCGACGACATCGGCGGCCTCGAGTGGCTGAAGGAATGGCTGGAGCGGCGCACCGAGGCGTACACCGAGCGCGCCCGGCGCTATCGGCTGCCACAGCCGAAGGGCATCTTGCTGTTTGGCGTGCAAGGGTGCGGCAAGAGTTTGACGGCGCGCGTGGCCGCTCGCGTGTTCAACTTTCAGCTCATTCGGTTTGACGTGTCGGGGGTGTTGAGCGCGACGCGCGGCAGTTCCGAGCAGCGTATGCGCGACGTCTTGAAGGCCGTCGAGTCGGTCTCGCCGGTCGTCTTGTGGCTGGACGAAATCGAGAAAGGATTCGGGGGCGTCTCGGCCGGCGACGATAGCGCGATGACCCGCGTGTTCGGCACGTTCATCACCTGGCTGCAGGAAAACCGCAAGCCGGTGTTCGTGATCGCCACGGCGAACCAGGTACACAACCTGCCGCCCGAACTGTTGCGCAAGGGCCGCTTCGACGAACTCTGGTTCGTGGACCTGCCGACGCTTGAGGAGCGGCGGGCCATCTACGAGATTCACCTGCGCAAGCGCGGCTGGGACCCGGCGCGGTTCGACATCGACACGCTCGCGAAGAACACCGACAAGTTCAGTGGGGCCGAAATCGAACAGATCGTTCTTGGGGCCATGTATGAGGCGTTCAGCAATCATCGCGTCCTTCGTCAGAACGACTTGCTCGACGTGCAGTTCGCCACCGTGCCGCTTTCGACGACGATGGAAGAGCAGATCGACGCCCTGCGCCACTGGGCCAGTACCCGTGCCCGTCCGGCCACGCCGACCAGCGCGGTCATGGAGATGATTGCCGAAGAGGCCCATGCCGCCCGCACGTGAGCTCCGCATCGGTCCGATCACGTAGTTGCAGTCCCGCCAGCCTTGCGACCAGCCTCCCGCGGCATTACAAGTGTGGCTCGTTGTTTCATTCCAGAGAGGATGCCGAGCGCATGCGATTCGACCAGTTTCTCGCGAACCGGGCCGGGCCGGTCATTTCGTTCGAGGTCTTTCCACCCAAGACCGATCAGGCGATGCACAACCTGCGGGTCGTGTTGCCGCAATTGATCGAGCTGGGTCCCAGCTACATGACCGTGACCTACGGGGCGCTCGGTTCGACTCGCGAACGTACGCTCGAGATCGCGTCGCTCATCAAGCGCGACTTCGGCATGGAGTGCGCCTGCCACCTGACGTGCGTCGGTTCGTCGCGAGCGGATATCGACCGGATCGTGCGCGACATCCGACGGGCCGGCATTGAGAACATCGTGGCGTTGCGAGGCGACCCGCCCAAGGGCGAGGCCGGCTTTGTACCGCCGACCGACGGCTTCGCGCACGCAAACGAACTGGTCGCGCATATCCGTGCCGTCGAGTCGCGCGACGGGCACGGCCGCGTGGGCGTCGCGGTAGCTGGGTACCCGGAAAAGCACATCGAGGCCCGCGACATGGCCACGGACCTCGCCAACCTCAGGCGCAAGGTCGACGCCGGCGCCGACGTGGTGATCACGCAGCTCTTCTACGACAACGCCGACTTCTTCCGCTTTGTCGATGCCGCGCGCGCGGCGGGAATCGCCCAGCCGATCGTGCCCGGCCTGTTGCCGATCCAATCGGTCCGGCAGATTCGGCGGATCACCGAACTCTGTGGCGCGAAGATTCCGCCCGCGCTCGAGGACGAGCTTGCCGCAGCCGGCGACGACGATGCGGCCGCCGAGGAGATCGGCGTGCGCCAGTGCGTCGCTCAGGCGCGCGAACTGATCGCGGGCGGCGCGCCGGGCATTCATTTCTATGTACTCAACAAAGCCCGCCCGATGCAGCGCATCATGGAACACATCGGCCCGGCCGCCGGGCGCTGATCGCGTGGCCGGTTACTCCGGATCGAATTCCAGATCGTCGTCGAGCAGCGTTCGAAACCCATCAGGCACCAGCACCGCGCCGGGCGGCGGCAGGCGGCGGTCCTTGCGGTCGCGAAACGGAGGCGGTTCGCGCAGGGTTGGGTCGCACAGGTCGTAGTAGCCGACCGGCGAATAGCTCCACACAGCCGCCCAGCCGCAGTATGTGTCGCGCTGACCGGTCAGTTTCTCGATGAGTGTTGCTCGCGCGGCCGCTCGAGTGCCGAGACGTTTCGCGACCTCGTGGCCGAGCGCCGTCGAGTCGAGCACGCGGTGCCGCAACGCGCCCGAACCATCCAACTGACCGAATGGTCCGGAGTCGTCCAGCGTGTGATAGGCCACGTCAAGCAGCGCGAGCTGTTGATACAGTGGTTTTGAGACGGCCAGGTCGGTCCACTTCTTTCCGAGTGCCTGGAGCGAGGCGTCCCAAAACGCCAGCTTGATGAACGGGTCGAGCCGGTCGATGAGCGCGAGCGGATCGGCTTGCAGCAGGTCGAGCGTGTTCGCCCAGCGGGCCGCCGCCTCGGAGCACCACGCGGGCAGCGACGACCGTCGAGCGACGAAGCCGGCCACGCGGTCGCAATACGCCCGTTGAATCGACAACGCTCGCGGATGCACGTGCAGCCCGCGGTCGGGGCGCCAGAACACATTGGCGGCGCGCAACAGGCGGACCGGCGACTGAGCGTTCAGGTCGTTCGCGCCGTTGGGATCCTCTTCGAGCCAGCGCAGCACCAAGGCCGTCGTGGCGAGTTTCAGATACTCACTGAGTTGGCTGCGCACGGCGTCGCCGCAGATCAGGTGCAGTCGGTGCTTGAACGGTCCGTGCGTCATGAGCGGTTCGTCGCGCGCCGTGCTGTACAGCGCACGGTCGCTCGTCGTCGCGCCGCCCGTCGCGAGCATCATCGCCTGGGCGCGCGAGCTGAACAACACGCGGCCGTGGCGGTCGATGCGGCCGTTCCCGGCCAGCAGATGGCGCGTGGCCAGGAACGGCAGCATCCCGCCTGCGAGCGCACTCGGGTGGCAGCGCATCGCGTACGACTCGTGGCAGCCCCAGAACGCGGTCGTGTCCAGGTAATCGTGATTGTTCGCCGCGAGCACGAAGCCGGGTATCTGTTCGCGAACCCTGCGCGCCGCGTCGGCCAGCGCGGCGAAGATAGCCTGCTTGAGTTCGAGCATCTCGATCGGCGAACTGACCTCGGCCGACGCCACTTCGGGGTGCATGCCCGTGTCGAGGTACAGTCGAAACGCGGGCGTGAACACCCCGCTGGCGCCGTCGGACAGCCACGGCGCGCGATCGCACACCGCCTGGCGAAGCAGCATGTAGGCGCGTTCGCGACCGAGCGCCGTTCGCGGGTCGGTGCAACCCACGGCAAGCTCCCACTCCACGCCGAAGACGAACGGATCGCTCATGGCGTCATTGTCCGCTCGTGTTGCGCAGCCCGGTCAGTTGTTGCTCGGGGGCGCCGGCGGCCAGCGCCCGCGTGATCGCGTCGTGCGCCGTCTGGGCCTGGTGCTGAGCACGCTGCCGAAGCTGTTCCAGGTCGTTGCCTCGCCGCGGCGAGCCGGAACCTGAGGGGTTGTTCGAGAAGCCAAAGTGTTCGCGGTGCATGATCGTCTCCTTTCTTGAAGTAGCGCGTGGCTAGTTCACTGTCGAGTGAACGGATTGTTCGTGATCGTCCTCCAACACGTGATTCAGCAGCGATCGGTCGTCGGGAAACCGGTCGCGCAGCTCGGCGATCAGCTCGGCGCTCGATGCCGCAGGATCGGCGAGCGCGATGCGGCGACGGTGCGTGCGCCATGGCCACGACTGATCAGCGGCGGCAACCTCCACATAGTCCCAGTCCATGCTCCAGATCCAGGGGCCGAGCCGCCGCACGAGTTCGGCGCGCAATCCTGATCGCGTGTGCAAGTCTCCGGCGAACATGAAGTGCCTGATCGTTTCGTCGTCGATCACCCGATCGACCACGCCGCGCCGCCAGCAGTCCCAGAACAACCCGACGCGATCGTCCACGTGTCCGTAGTATTGATCGAGCAGCCGCAGCCGCGGATCGCCGAGGTCGCCCTGCCAGCCGGGGAGCAGCGCGAGCGTTTGCCACTTGAGCGCCCAGTCGAGCCGCGCGGCGACGAGCGGCATGTCGCCACGCGCCAGCCCATCGAGCGTCTCGGTCCACATTTGCAAAATCGCTGCGCCCTCCGGCACGACCGACTCGGGAATCAGTCCGGCTGTGAGCAACTGGTCGAGATCGCGAGCGAGCGTTTGATGCCAGTCGGTCAGTTCGATGCTGGACCGACCGGGTCGCCGCGCGGCCGGGCTGAACCGCCCGGACTCCAGGTCGAACCCGGCCGACCACGCAAACGCCGCCGCGACCGGGTCATCGAGCAGCAAGTCCGGGTTGAACCAACCGGTGTCGAGGGCGGCGAGAAACAACTGGGCCAGCCCGGTGCGCATGAAGATGGCGGCCGGTTGCAGGTTGGCGTCGAACGCGATCAGGTGCAATCGCGCCCACTCGCCGTCGGCGTGTGGCTCGTCGCGGCTGTTGAGCAGCCCGCGGTTGAAAGCCTCGGTCGTGGCGAGCGTGACCAGGCTGCCGAGGTGATGAGCGCGGGCCGATGTCATGTAGCGGCACCCGTCGGCCGAGCGCAGCACCAGACCCTGACCGAACACGGGGACCGCCGCGGCCATGAAGCTGGCGAGCATCGCCATTAGGTGCGGCTTGTGATGGTGGAAGACGGCGTCCCACAGTCGGCGCGGGATCATGAGGTTCAAGTGGGCGCCCCAGCTTGTCTCGGGCGTGCCGTCGCTGGTGTGCACATTGACGAACAGGTCGTCGCGCGGCGGCAGCGCGGCCAGGGCGCGGCGGCGCGCGGAGCGGACGATGCGGACCGCGGCGTGTACCGCGGCGGCGTGGTCGCGCGCCGAGGCGACTTCCTGCGTCGCGCACTCGACGTGCGACATATCGCAGTAGATGCACGAGCCGTTTTTCAGCCACTGCCGGCCCCATTCGCCTTGGGTCGAACCCCAGGCGCTGCCGCAGAACCCGTGGAACGGACGCAGCCGACCCAGCGACTGAAGCACTCGGCTCGCCGCCTCGAGGTTCGACCGGCTGCCGTGCGGGGTCGTCCAGCAGTTTCCCAGCTCGATGTCGGCGCCAACGACGATGGTTGAGTCCATGATGTCCTACCGCTCAATCCGTCTGCTCCGCCGCGATTCGCCGCGAGCGACCGGCAAGGTTCGATCGCCGAGTATTTCGCGAGCCTTGAACGGGTCGGTGAGCCGCTCGGCGATCGAGTCGAGTTCCACGTCGGCCGCGTGAGCGAAGTCGCCGGGCACGAGACCGGCGGGACCGACCATCGCGCGACGCAGCGCCAACCGCTTCGCACGCTGCACGACGTTGGCGATGATCGCGCCCGAAACCACCTCGCCGGGATAAACCAACCGCCGTTGCCCACCGTGCAGTATCAGCTCGGCCAAGGCGCTGAGCGGATCGGCGTCGGCGAACAGCACGCCCATGGCCGCGTTGATCGAACGATCCACCATCTCGTCCGGCGACGCCGGTTCCCCGTTGCTCGCGAACCGCACGGTCGGCCGCAGGTGGCAACGAAAGATCGCTCGCGCCGCCTCGCGGTCGGGGCGCCCGACATCGAGAATCAGTCCGCCGAAACGGCCCGGCCGCAGCAGCGATTCGTCCACCAGGTCCGTGCGATTGGTCGCGCCGAGCGCGAGCACTCCGTTCGTGCTGCTCAGCCCGTCGAGCTCGTGATTGAAACCGTTCAGCAGCCGGCTGTCGATGAGATTGGTCACTTCGCCCGACCGTGAACCGAGCGTGTCCAACTCGTCGTAAAACAGAATGACCACGTCCGCCTTGCCCTCGTGGATCATTCGCCGAGCCCACTGCAGCGGCTCGATCAGCTTGCGATCCGACACTCCGAAGAACGGGTCTCGCCACGAACCCGGCGGCACATTGCGAAACAGCACGCTTTTGCCGTGCTTCTCGCGCAACACGGTGACCAGCGCCCGGACCAACAGCGTCTTGCCGGTGCCGGGCGGCCCGACCAGCAGCGCCCCGCGCAGCGGTTTGAGCTCCAGTTCGCGCGAGCGATCAGCCATGATCAACTGCGATTCAATGGCCAACAGCAACTCATCCAACTGAGCGTCCAATCCGCCGATCTGATCGGCTCGAACCGGCTCGCACTCGTCGTACTCGACATGGTTCACTCGTTCGACGACGTCGATCGCGATCTTCCATTCTTCGTTCCACAGCACCTTGTCGCCCTCCTGCGGCGACGCGGCGGCGACCGCCGGGCTGACGTCGACCGCGATCGGCTGTTCGGGCAGATAATCGACCAGTAGCTTGTCGCCGTGGCTTCCGTAGACGCGGCTGACTCGGCCGGGCGGTCGATAGTCGCGAAGTCGCGCGACGATCAGGTTGTCTTGCGGGTTCACGGCGACCGCGTCGCCCACCTGGAACTTTTCGCCGTGCAACGACGGGTGCGTGTTCATCTCTTGGCGCGAGTTGCCGGTCGCCACCAGGCAGTGGCCGTTGTGGTTGCAAGCGGCGATCCCCGCCACCGAGCGCGGTGGGCGCGTGAGCTGTTCGATCACGCCCTCCATGTCCTTGACCGCGGCGCGTGAGGCGACGAGGCCACGCTCCATCTCGCCCATGCGGCGCAACAGGTCGACTGCGGCGTGTACGGCGAGATCGCCACGACCATCGAGCGAACGCCGCAGCAGGTCCGCACGCAGCGGCTGCGGGGCCTCAAAGACCACACTCATCAAACCAGCAAGCTCACTCGGTGCAGGCATGATTGTCCCTCCTGCTAGAAGACGCCGAACGGCACGGGCGTCATGACGCCGCGACGCCGCACGTAGCAGTTCATTACCGGTCGGTTGCGGTCTCGATCGGGATCGCCGCCAACGACCAGGAACGCGGCGTACACCGGAAACTGGCGTGCCATGCGGTCGTCGTGCGACGAGAAGAACAGGTTGCGAATCTCGCAGTTCATCATGCACTCGTGGCAGCGCCAGCCGTGCGAGTGTTGCGTGCCGACCACCGATTCGGCTCGCCCACGCAGCTCGGCCAGTTGCCGAGCGCGGCGGAACGAGTCGGGTGGAAACGTGAAGCTTGCGTTCGACGCGAGACCGTCGGGCACTCCGACGTGATCCGAAACAACCACCGCCCACGGCGCCGCCGCTGCGCCGCGATTGAGCGCCGGCTCAGCGCGGCTCGCGCCGAGCGATGGGTCCGCGACCAACTCGCCGATGAGCAACGTGCCGGTCTCCTGGTTGCCGTGCCGCATCGCGTCTTCGATCGACTGGTCGACGACCGACCGAGCGACGAACACGGGCCGCTCGCAGTCGGCGGCGGCCACGACCGCCGCGTCGATGCCGCGATCTGCCAGACGTCCGGACACAACCGGGAACGGCGACTCGCAGATCTCGACGTCCCACTCGGCCTGGGGACCTGGCGCGGCGGGCCGGACGGGCACGGCCGCCAGCAACGAACGGTACCGATCGCCCGATTGCAGTACGCCGTTTTCGGTCAGTGCCGCGGCCAGTTCGCCGGCGCGCGGCGCGGCGAGCGCCGCGGCGAATTCCAAGACGACCACGTCGGCCGCGCGGTCGGCGTGTTGCAGCTCGATCCGAATCGACTCGACATGGGCGCCGTCCGGCCCGAACACCGGGGTCATCCGCCCGGACAGCCGTGGCGGGTCGTCGGGCAGCCGACCCGCTCGCACGGCCTCCCACCGCGCCTCGGCGCCGAGGTGATCGAGTTCGGTGAGCGGCTCCTGAGCGAGCAACTCCCCGCCCGGCTCGCGGACTAGCTCCACCAGAAGCTGATGGTCGCTGACGATCTTCATGAGAATCACGCTCCTTCCCGTGCGGCGTGCGGCCACGCGCGCCCTAGGCGGCCTTCACCTCGGGGCTCAGCTCCAGTTCGGCGTCCTGTTCGACGCCGGCTTCGTCCAACGTGGCCGCACGGTTCAGCTTCTCGTTGCGGTGGTACACCGCGTAGCCGCCTCGCGGCAGGCTCATCCGCTCGCGGATGTGCTCGGCAAGTTCGCCGACTGTCGTCTCGGTCCGGATCAGGTTGCCGTTGACGACGATCTTCTTCTGACCTGTCCAATCCACCGCACGCACGCGAGTGATGGACACTGCGGCAGTCGTTTCAGTCGCACTCATCGAAATGCTCCTTTCCAAAGGACAAGAACTCACACCGTCGCGGCGCCGAGTACGCTCTCGACGTACGCCTGCTGAAGCTCGGGGGCGTCGCAGAGCGACTGGCACGCCCGCGCCAGTCGCGTGGCGGGTGCATCGAGCACGCGGATGATCGCCGCCAGCACCACCCCCGACAGTTCGTTCCACTCCGTACGGCTTTCGACCTCGACGGCCTCGATCGCCGTCTCGCCGCTGGCGCGGGCGCGACAGCCGTGCAGACGGCTGTTTGCGACCGCCAGCATGTCGAGCACACAGTGCTCGGCGGCGGCCGAAACCGGACCGGCCGGCCGGAACAGCGTGCGACGCAGGTGGCAGACTCCGCCCGCGAGTCGAACGTCCAAGCGAATCGAGTCGGTCAGCGCGAGTCGGCAGCCGTGTTCCGTGGTGACGAACTCGCGACCGCTCAGTTCCTTGAGCCGGCGCACCCAATCGGTCGGGCCGTCGGCGCCGCCTGCGCCGTCGATCGACAGCTCGTGGCCGCTGGCGTTTTTGCGCGAGAACCATGTGGCCAACCGGCCTACCCCGTGTCGCAGTCGGGCCTCTTCGGCGGGCGATCCTTCGAGCCGCCACTCGGCGCACCACCGCGCCGGGGCCGCGGGCCGCGATCGGATCGCCTTCAGCGGCCACGGCCACTGCTGGCTCGCACGAAGCTCCGCAAGCGACGGCGGTCCGGCGGCTGGGGCGCCGCCCATGACCTGAAGCCAAAACCCCGCACGCTCAGCGATCAGATGCCAGTCTGCGTCGCAAGGCCCGACCCGGCAGCGGCCCGAGGTCGGCGACGACTGGGTGAATCCGGCCAGCGTCGAACGCAGTACGTCGTCGATCGGTACTCGATCGCGAGGCATCGCAACCTCCTGCGGTTCAATCGAGGTCCAGTTGCCGCCGTACGAGCCGAGGCGGTTTCGGCAGTCGGTCGATCAGCGACGGCTCGTCGCGCAGTCGTTGACACGCCGCGGGGTTCAGCCCGTCGTCGGTGGCGAAGTTCTGGTAGGTGACGATTTCGTAAATGTGTCTGATCGCCTGGGCGAGCGGCGTGCCCGGCCGGATTCCGCCGACGCACAGCACCGGCCAACGATGATTCGGATGGAAAAAGTCCGGGTCGCGGACCTGAGCGATCAACAGCGGGTCGACGTGGTTGAGGTATTCGGGGGTTAGCCGGACGGCGATGCCGAGCGGCCCGGGCGCCGACGCAATGACGCCGTTCGGTTGCTGGACGATGTATGGGATGCGGAATTCGACCAGGAACAACGATTCGTCGTCGAGCGGCAAGTACGCGAACGTCATGACGTCGCTCGCCGCCGCCAGTTCGCGGGCGCCGGTGACGGTGTGTTCCACGAAGTTGGCGAAGATCGGGTCCGACATATCCACCTCCATCGTTTGAGCGGCAGGGATTGTTGTTGAAAGCTAAATGGCTTTGCGTGATTCTGGGAGTCCGCAGGGACAGTAGCCCGACGCGCCAGCGAGGGACCGGGCCTGATTTCTTGTGATTTCGCCATGTGCTCCCTCGCTGGCGCGTCGGGCTACTGTCCCAGAATCGTGCAAGGCTATTTAGCTATCGCCGACGGCAAACAGAAAAACGTGCTCGTCGTCGGCCGAGTGAGCGGCCACTGCGCCGCCGCGCGGCAGGCCCAGATCGGCCCAGGTGCGATCGATCGCCGCGGGGAAGTCCGATCGCTCGAACCGCGACCGCACGGTCTCGATCAACGGGACCAGCAGTTCACCGCAGCCGCTGCACGAACCCAGACGGCTGCGCAACCGCGGCGAGCAGTCGCTGCGCCGGCAGCCGATGCACGCGGCCGCACCGACCATCGGGTCGGCGTAGGCTTCGAGTGCGACATCGCGACCCAACCGGTCGGTTGCAAGTTGGAGCAACTGACCGACGGTCAGCTCGTCGGGCCGCACGTCGAGGCGCGTGGCGTCCCACGGCCGGTGCCGCAACCGGCAGCGCTGGTTCGCGGCAAGCGAGACTTCGTGCAGCCGGCCGATCGACAGGTTCAGTCGAATCTCGCGCCCGATCACCCGCTGCGCGTCGGCATCGAGCATCACGCGAACGATCTGCACCACGCCGAGTCCGGCCACGATGTCGCCCAGCCCCGGCAGCGCGAGTGTGGGCGGCGTCGCCTGTGCGGCCGCGACCAGTGCGGCGCAGCCCGAATCGCCCTGTTCCTGCTGCAGCGCGTCCCAGTTTTCCGCGTCCCACGAGCAGGCCAGGCACGCCGAACCGGCCGCCGTGTCGAACCCCCGAACAACGCCGTACAACGACTGGCCGGTTCCGTCGAGTGCGAGGTCAACGTACGGCAGTCGCAGCAGCGTGCAGGTCTGTGCCAGCCAGACGCGAGCGGAATAACTGTCGACGCAGCCCACGACCAGATCGCACCGATCGAGCACGCGCGGGCCAAGCCGGCGCACGTCTGCGTAGACGCACTGCACCGGCAGTTCTGGCCGGACTGCAGCGATCTGCCGTCGGGTCGCGTCGCACTTGCGCGACCCGACGTGTTGCTCGGTGTACAGTTGCCAGCCGACGTTTGCAGGTTCGACGACGCCCGAATCAATGGCGACCAGTGGAATTCCCGCCGTGGCCAGTGCCGCCGCGACACGACTGCCGACGTTGCCCAACCCGGCCACGGCGACTCGTCGCACACGCAGCCGCGCTCTGCCGCCGACGCCGATCGTCGGGTGTGCGATGAGCCGTTCGTCCGGCCCCGCGCCGTTCGATTCGTTCCAAGTGGGCCAGGCTTCCGGCCGGCCCATGTCAACCAACGGACTGGCCAGGCTGGAAGCCTGCCCCACAGTCGCCATCGTGAGCTTTGTGCTGTCGTACGACATCGCGATCGGTCCTCAAACGCTAGTCGGGTTCCCTCGTACCGGTCGAAGGCTCCACGCCGTTGCGGCGCCACGGACGATCGTGCCAGGCGACTCGTCGCGGCGCGTGCCGTGGCCGCCAAACAAACTGGGCGTGCGGATCGCGGCCGCAGACCAGGCACGGACCGAACGTCCAACAGTTCGGCTGCTTGTCGGCCTGGGCCATGTACAGCACGCCGCACACCGGGCAGCGCACGACCGGCTCACCCACCTGAACCGGTCGGTGGCATCGCGTGCATTCGGGCGGCTTCGTCTCACCATCGCGTCGCTCGAACGGCGTGACGCAGAGCGGCGCCTCGTCGGTGTAGAACATGCTGACACCGCCGCAGCGAATCTCATCGCCGCGCTGGAGGATCGTGAGCGGCAACGGAACGTCGCCATTCAGCCGGACGTCGGGCCCCACAACGATCAGCGCGGCGAAGCGGCGGCCGTCCGACTCGATGACCGGAATCACTCGAGCGCCGCCGGCGATCTCAGCCGCAGACGTGATCGGTCTCGCCTCGAAGCCCGCTTCGGCCGGTTCAAAAAATTGCATGCGTTCGCCTCCCCTAACACAGAGCAGTGTGATGAGCGGCGTGTTCTGCGGAATTCTTTTTTTCTTCCCAGGACATCGTTGCAAGCGAAGCCCGTCCGACAACCGCCCGAGCGCGAGATTCGGCTGGCCGCCGGGTTTGAGTGAGTCAGGTGGAAGACTGGAGAACGCACCGCGAGTGGGCAGCTTCGCGGCCGAATAGTGCGGGCGTTGTCGGGTGCCGCGAGCGACACGCGGCAACACGTACACGCGATTCTCTGTCCAGGTCGGCATAGATGCGGGCGTCGCCGAGTCCGGGGCGCGGCCCGAAACACAACGTCTGCGGGCCAACATCGATCAGCTTGTCACGGCACCAAGGAGTCCAACTAGCGCGACTTGCACAGCCAGCGATCGATTTGGAAAATTGGCGC
>DAIOWH010000170.1:0-13356 GCA_036758585.1 Planctomycetia bacterium | reverse complement strand
TGCAATTCATGGAGATCAGCACGCTCTATCAGTTGCTCGCCCTCCAGCGAAACAATCCCGAACTGCTGACCGCGGCCGATTGTTTTCTGATGATGCCCGACTTCCTGCACTGGTGTTTGTGCGGCTCGCGCGTCGTCGAATTCACCAACGCGACAACGACTCAATTCTTCCACCCGACCAAGCGTACTTGGTCGTTCGAGCTGCTTCAGAAGCTCGGCCTGCCGACCCAGATGTTTCGTGAAGTCGTGCCGCCCGGCACGCGGCTCGGCCGGCTCCGCGATTCGGTCGTCGAACGAACCGGCTTGGGCCCGATCGACGTGATCGCGCCGGCCACGCACGACACCGGGTCCGCCGTGGCCGGGGTTCCCACGCGGAATAGCGGCACGACAAACTGGGCCTACATCAGTTCCGGCACCTGGTCGCTCATGGGCGTCGAGGTTGCAAGTGCCGTGCTCTCTCGGCGAGTGTTGGAACTCAACCTAACAAATGAAGGCGGTGTCAATTACACCTACCGGCTGCTCAAGAACATCATGGGCCTGTGGCTCGTGCAGCAGTGCAAGCGGTCGTTCGACGCGCGGGGAAAGCAGTACGACTACGACGCATTGGTTCGGTTGGCGATGGAAGCCCCGGCGCTCCAGTCGCTGGTCGATCCCGATGACGCACGGTTCCTCAATCCGCCGGACATGCCGGCGGCGATCCAGTCCTTTTGCCGCGAGACCGGTCAACCGGTGGCCGAAACGGAAGGGGCTCTGATTCGCTGCGCACTTGAAAGTCTCGCCCTGAAATACCAAACCGTGCTCGGCTGGTTGGAGGAGGTTACCGGGAATCGCATCGAAGTGATTCACGTCGTGGGCGGCGGCTCGCGCAACGAACTGCTGAACCAACTCACCGCGAACGCCTGCGATCGCCGGGTGCTTGCCGGTCCCGTTGAAGCCACGGTCTTAGGCAACCTGCTCGTGCAGTTCCATGCATCCGGCGAGCCCGTCTCGCTGGCGGACATCCGCGCGATCATCCGCGAATCGACTGAGCTGCGCGAGTTCGAGCCTGAACCCGCAAGCCGGTCCGTTTGGTTGGAAGCACGGGGACGCTTCACCCAATTGCGCAAGCGGGCGTCGCTCGTCGGCGCATGATTTCGCGTTCGTTGTGTTCCCGCGCGGATTTCGTTTGCCCCCGCTTATCCTGCATGGCGCACGGTTAATTGAAGCCTGAAGCGCAAGCAAAGGTTCTTCGCCGACTCCCTTCGCTGGCGCGTCAGGCTTCAATTCGGCGCGCGGTTTGGGATGTCCTCTGGTCGTTTGAAGTAGCGAGTTGACCGGCAGCTTGCGGATGCCGGTGGCGAATCCGGCCGCTTGCGGATGCCATCCGGTTAGCTGATAATCACGGGGCACTCGCTTGAGCTTCAATCGGCGTTTGGGCCGCGCTCAACGCCTTTCAGCGCTGCAAGGCATCCCGATGGGCCAGACTGACGAATTTGGCGAAGAACCGCGGAACGATGCGGCGCGAATCGACCAGGAACGCCTGCACGAGCAGCCGACAATCACGCCGGCCGCCCCTTTTGCCGACGTGCAGCCCACCGTTTCATCCGACGCCGACTCCAGTTCACCGGCCGCTTCACCGATGGTCGATCACGCGGCTCCGGCGCGGTTCGGCCGCTTCAAAGTCACGGCCGAGCTGGGTTCGGGCGGATTCGGAACTGTCTACAAGGCCCATGATCCGGAACTGAAGCGGGACGTGGCCATCAAGGTGCCGCACCGCTATCGCATCGCCAAGCCGGAAGACGCCGAGGCGTTCCTGTCCGAAGCGCGGATTCTGGCCAGTCTGGACCATCCCCATATCGTGCCCGTACACGACGTCGGCCGCACGGACGATGGCCACTGCTACGTCGTGTCGAAGTTCATCGAAGGCCCGAACCTGGGCGCCCGCATGCGCGAGGCTCGCCCCGCGCACGCCGAGTCGGCGGATCTCGTGGCCACCGTCGCCGAGGCACTGCACTATGCACACCGCAAGGGCTTGGTGCATCGCGACATCAAGCCGGGCAACATCCTGATCGGTCCGGCCGCCAAGCCGTACATCGTGGATTTCGGCCTGGCCTTGACGGAAGAAGATTTCGGCAAGGGCTCGGGCCATGCCGGCACGCCCGCCTACATGAGCCCCGAGCAGGCGCGTGGCGAGGGCCATCGCGTGGACGGCCGCTCGGACATCTTTAGTCTGGGCGTGGTCTTTTACGAACTCTTGACCGGCCGGCGGCCGTTTCGCGGTGACACGCCGCTGGAGGTTCTGATCGCAATCATCGAGCTCGATCCGCGCCCGCTGCGCCAGTGGGACGACACGATCCCAAAGGAATTCGATCGCATCTGTCTGAAGGCACTGGCCAAGCGGGCCAACGATCGCTACTCCACCGCCAAGGACCTGGCCGACGACTTGCGGCACTTTCTGGCCGAAGTTGAACAGTTGAACCGTTTAGCTGTTGAACCGGTCCCGCCAGCACCGGACGGCCTTGCCACAGTTCAACCGTTCAACCGGTCAACAGTTCAACCGGCGTCACCCGCCGTCGCGGCTGCACAGACGCCGGCCGCGACCCCGCCGCCCACCCCTCCCCCGCCACTCCGTCCGACAGCCTGCCAATCAAGATTGTCCCCAAGGGCCTTCGTTCGTTCGACGCGCACGACGCCGACTTTTTCCTGGAGCTGCTGCCCGGCCCGCGCGATCGCGACGGATTGCCGGAATCGATCCGCTTCTGGAAAACGCGCATCGAAGAGACCGCCGCCGACGCCACGTTCCCGGTCGGCCTCGTCTACGGTCCGTCCGGCTGCGGCAAGTCGTCGCTCGTGAAGGCCGGCCTCTTGCCGCGACTCGCACCGCACGTGATCGCCGTTCCGTACCCGAGGTGTTGGAGTCCACGCTTCAGCGTGATGCTTCCGGCGACGAACCGGACACGCTAAAGCGTGAACTCCAACAGTTGCGTTCGGGCGTCGCCGCGGCGCTGGGGACTTTGCCGGTTGCCTCGATCTCAAGCGACACGCGCGACGCGCTGGCGGACGTGCTGCGTGAGCTGTACACGGCCGCCCCGGACGGCGGCACGCACAGCGCGGCCGCCTGGGCGCTGCGGCAGTGGAAGCGGGAGCTGCCGGTCATCGAGCCAACGCCGACCCCTCACCCCCAACCTCTCTCCCCCCAAGCGGGGCGAGGGGAGACGAAGAACCCCCTCTCCCCGTCTGCGGGGAGAGGGGCAGGGGTGAGGGGCTGGTTCGTGAACCGGCTCGGCATGACCATGCTCGAAGTCCCGCCCGGCAAGTTCACGAGGAACGACGACGAACCCGACGCCAAGCCGCACGAGGTGACGATCACGCGGCCGTTCTACCTGTGCGACCGCGAAGTGAGCCTGGATCTGTTCACTCAGTTCGCGAATGATCCCGACTATCCGGCCGCAGAGAAGCCGAAAGATTGGAAACTCGAAGACTACACGAAGCAGTTCAGCCCCACGGGCGACTGCCCCGTGCAGTACGTCGATTGGTTCGACGCCGTGCTGTTCTGCAATTGGCTGAGCTGGAAGGAAGGGCGGCAGGCGTGCTACCAGCGGACCGGCGAGAAGATGAAAGTCAAACCGTATGGCGATCGTGAAGAAGAATGGGATGTCTGGAATTGCGACTTCGGCAGAGACGGCTATCGCCTGGCGACGGAGGCGGAATGGGAATACGCATGTCGCGCGGCGGCGACGACCCGCTTCGCCTTCGGCGACGATGAATCGCTGCTTGTCCGTTTCGGGTACCACGTGAACAACTCGAAGAGTCAAGCGTGGCCGGGCGGCAATCTTTTGCCCAACGCATTCGGCTTGTTCGACATGCACGGCAATGTTTGGGAGTGGTGCAACGACTGGTACGGTGCGTATGATACGACCGCGTTCGACGACCCTCGTGGTCCTGGGACGGGCTCGTCCCGGGTGCTCCGGGGCGGGAGCTGGGGCAACCCCGCCTGGCACTGCCGGTCGGCGGCCCGCGGCAGGAACGCCCCGTCGTACCGGACGAACTCCCTGGGCTTCCGCGTGGCCGCGAGTCCGTGTGGCAAGTGAGCGGAGCAGAGTGGGGCCTTGAGCGTAGGCCGACGGGGCCGAAGCGGAGCGGAGCGGAGCCGGCCCCGTCGTGCCGGAGCGAAAGGCCCGCGGGGGTCCAGGGGGCGGTAGCCCCCTGGTGGGGTCCAGGGGCGAAGCCCCTGGTCGCGCGCCGCGCGTTTTTTCGTTCGTCGTGTTGGAGTTCACGCTTTAGCGTGTTTCCGCGCTGGAGTTCACGCTTTAGCGTGCTTGGCAAGGCGACGCCAAAACATCAATCACAAAGGGTACCAAGCAGCTTGGCCTTCAAATTCTTTATCATCCCTGTTCGAGACGCAAACGCCGCCGAGGCCGAATTGAATGCGTTTCTGGGCCGGCACAAGGTCCTTTCCGTCGATCGACGTTGGGTCGAACAGGGCACTGATTCCTTTTGGTCGGTGTGCGTGGACTACCTGACCGGGAGTGTGCCTTCAGCGCAGGTTGGCGGCCCAGCACGCGGCAAAGTGGACTACAAGGAAGTGCTCAAGCCGGAAGACTTCGCCATGTTCGCCAAGCTCCGCGAATGGCGCAAGGACGTCGCGAAACAGGAGGCCGTTCCGGTGTACACGATTTTCACCAACGAACAACTCGCCCAGATGGTTGAGAAGCGCGTGGCGACGAAATCCGAGCTGGAAAAGATCACGGGCGTTGGCGACTCGCGGGTCGAGCGGTACGGAGCGCGCGTTCTGGAACTCTTGGGTCTAATGCAGAACGGCGAGCATGAAGCGAGCGGGAAATCTGTTTGAACGGATCGCGGACCGGGACAACCTGCGGCTGGCATTCAGCAAGGCAGTCCGCGGCAAGCGCGATCGTCGCGACGCGCGGAACTTTGCCGAACATCTCGAAGCCAATCTGCAAGCGATGCGGCAGGGTCTGTTGCGTGGCAACGTGCCCGTCGGACGATTTCATCAGTTCGTGATTCACGATCCGAAAGAGCGAGTGATCACCGCGCCCTGCTTCGAGGAGCGAGTGTTGCACCACGCGATCATGACGGTTTGCGAGCCGGTGTTCGAGCGCTGGCTGATTGCGGACACGTACGCCTGCCGCGTGGGCAAGGGGCGTCTGGCGGCGCTGGACTGTGCGCGGCAGTTCGCACACCGGTTTCCCGTCTTCTTAAAGCTGGACATTCGCAAATACTTTGACTCGATCTCGCACGACGAGTTGCTCCGGCGGCTGGCTTGTCTGTTCAAGGACCGCCGGCTGCTGGAACTGCTGGAGCGGATCATCCGGTCGTTTCGCGGCCCGGTCGGCCGTGGCGTGCCGATCGGGAGCCTGACGTCGCAACACTTGGCCAACTTTTATCTGGGATGGTTTGATCGCTTCGCCAAAGAGCAGATTCGAGCGAAAGGGTACGTTCGTTACATGGACGACATGGTGCTGTGGTGCGATTCGCCGCATGTGCTCAGCGAGCATCTGACCGCGAGCCGCAACTTCCTCAACCGAGAACTCATGTTGGATCTCAAGGAATCGCCGTACATCAACCGGGCGGGACACGGGATGGATTTCTTGGGCTGCCGCGTATTCCCACGGCAGTTGGCGCTGAATCGGCGGAGCCGCACTCGCTTTCGTCGCAAGTTAGTGGCACTGGACGCCGCGCTGGCCAGAGCGAGCATGCTGAGTTGCTAAGTCGCGACGCATGAAATATCCTACCCTCTCGACTGGAACCATTGCACCGGCGAGCGATTCAGCATTCGAAAGGATCACCGATGAGTACCGCGACGAACACCCACCCAAAACTGCACAACGCCATGTGGCCCGGATTGGTCGGCAAGGGGACGGGCGAAGGGCAGGAGCCGCCGATCAGTTTGGAGCGGATGCTCGAACTGACCGCCGCGGCGAGCGTGAACGGCACGAAGTTCGACGGCATTGATTACTTCCTGTTCCTGCCGCACACCAACCCGGAAGCGAGCGACGCGGAGTTGCGCCAGATCGCCGACCTGATCGCCAGCAAAGGGTTCGCGGTCGGGTCGCTGGTCGCGCCGGTCTGGCCGGGCACGGTCGGCGATTCGGCAATGGGCGACGCCGCGGCCCGTGAAAAGTTCCTCTCCGCGGTGAAGATGGCTTGCCGCATCGCCGGCATCTTTAACAAGGTGGGGATTCGCAAGTACGGCGTGATCCGTATCGACTCGGCCGAGTTCGGCGTGAGCAAGTGGCGCGAGAATCCGCAGGCCAACACGCGGAAGATTGCCGAGACCTTCCGGGAAGCGGCCAAGATCGCACGCGATCACGGCGAGCGGCTGGCGGCGGAAGGAGAAATCTGCTGGGCGGGCATGCACAGTTGGAAGGACATGCTCGACTTGCTCGAAGCGGTCGGCATGCCCGACACGCTCGGCTTCCAGGCCGACATGGCTCACACCTATCTCTACCTGCTCGGCTACAACGCCCCCGAGCACGCGTTGCTGCAACCGGGCTATTCGCCGAGCGAGTTTTACGCGGCGTACGAAACGATGGTGAACAAGCTGCGTCCGTGGACGATCGACTTCCACATCGCGCAGAACGACGGGCAGGTCCACGGCGCCGGGTCGCACGACAAAACCGGCAAGCATTGTCCGGCCGACGACCCGAACGGCAAGCTCGACATCGTGAAGTGTGCCGGCTATTGGCTGAAGGACGCCCCCGCGCGCGGCATCCGCCACATCTGCTGGGACGGCTGCATGTTCCCCAACGCCATGCTCGAAAACCCGGACACCTGGAACAAAATCCTCGCCGTCATGACCAAAGTCCGCGAGGCGCACGGGTGGCGGGAATGACCGCCGAGCTTTCGTAGGCACCATGAGCGTTCCGACAAGACCACCAACCACCGACGAACTGCGAACCGATCCCGTCGTTCAACGAGCGATCGAGCAGGCGTGGCTTGACTCTCAGCCGGGTGACACGATGAGGCGACACGAAGAGGGCGGGTGGATCTACATGGATTTGACTTCAGGCGAACTAACGATTCGTCGGGCGCCTGCCGGTCAAACTGCGCAACTCGAAATGCAATTCGCCGTTACTGCCGGGATGCGTCATCGTCGCGACATTCCACACCCATCCGCATCCGATCGCTGACGGTTGGAACCCCGGCCCGAGCGACTCCGACGAGTTGGTGCATGCTCGACTCGGCGTGCCTGGCTTGATTCGCGCGGAAGATGGTGTGTATGTGGCTGGTCCGGCGAGCCGACGTGGCGGATTGGCTGGCGGGCCTGGGTTCCCCGCATGAAATAGTTTGAAAATGCTGTTAGAGTAGTATCTGTAAACCAGACCAGCGAACCGTGGCGTCCGACACGAAGGAGATCAAACACATGTCCACTTCCACGACACTTCCCAGTCGTGCCGCGCCGCACATCTCCGGAGATGAGGCCCTGCGGATCGCCCACGCGGATGCCGAGCGTGCTACCGTGATCTTTCCGACTACCGCATCGTCCTCGCGCTCGAATCGGATGGCTGGCATGTCGATTACGAATTGAAAAGCCGCACGGCGGTGGGCGGCGGGCCTCACTACATTATTGACGCCGTTTTGGGCACAATTCAGTTCAAACGATACGAGCAGTGAACGAGGCCTTCGCTCGCATGGCCACCTCCCGCGAGCCCGAAAGCGGAACCCGGTCGAACACTCGAAACGAATCCGGTGTAACCATGATCGCGGACGACCAAGAATACCACGCGACGCTAGAACGCATCGCGCACTTTCAATCTCAGGTCGCTCACCTTCGCAAGGTCGAGAATAACCCAGCCAACTACCACGCATCCGCGGCCGGCTTCCTGGCCGAAATCGATCGCATGCAGTTGGAAGTCCGCGAATATCTCAGCCTGCATCCGACCGAACTGGCGACGTCAACCTGAGCACCATTCGGAGCCATTGTTGGAAACGTTTACGCAACGACAGGGACAGTTCTTGGCGTTCATTCACCTGTACCGCAAACTACACCGCTGCGCCCGTCCGAATCAGAGCTTGCGGAGTATTTCCGGTTCATCCGACTGAAGCGTACTTTTCTTGAAAGAGTGAGGACATGCTGTTCCAGTCTGGGTTTCGTGAAGACCTTTGACTGGAGGAATCAGCATGTCCACGAGTCTTTTGTACCACGGATTTGGCATTCGCGGCTACCGCTACGTGGGAACCGAGTATCGCCAGGGAGCATGGGCTGGACGGTGTAACCTCGTTAGCTGATTTCATGTCATGCTCAACTTCAGCGCGTTCATCGTTGATTGAATTCCCACTGCTCATCGGCCAGTGTTCAGGCCGGGGTCTTGGCCGTCTGTGCGTAGGACGGAACAAGTCTGCGCAATTCCGGCTGCGGGTGGCTGTGCCGGAACCGCGCGGACTTGTTCCGGCCTACTGCGGCTGTTCAGGAGTAGAAGTTTGGCTGGTATGCTGTCCGTCTGCCGTGATGCGGCCGATGCAGGATCGGCAGAGTTGCACTCTGGAGCAATGACGTGAAACGGTTTGCTGCGTTCGTGTTGGGTGTGTCTGTGCTGCTCGGCGGCATCGCCGCGGGGAAGGATGCGCCTAATGATTGGGCTGAGGGAACGCCGGATTCGGCCAACGGGGCGACGCGCGATTATTACAACCGCGCCGGATTGCTGGAGTGGAAGAATAAGCTGGGCGACTGGCAAGATTCCGCGGGTGTCGCACAAGGTGACGAATCGTACGCGAAGGCGGTCGTCGCGGCGGAGCACAAGGGGAAGGCGGTCGAGTGGGACGTGACGCGGCTCGTGCAGCAGTGGCTTGGCGGGAAGGTGCAGAATCAGGGGATGCTGCTACGGGTGGTTGGCGGCGGCGGAGCAACCCCTCGCGGTCATTGATGCGCGCCTCCGGCGCGTGGCACAGCCGGTGCCCGCCGCGAATCTGCCAGTCCTTCTCTGCGTTCACGCATGAGCCGGATTGCGCTCGGCCAATCTAGGAAGATTCACAGCACACGTACACGGAATGGCTCTCCTCTGTGGCCTACTGGGCGCGTCATGATCTTTCGCATCAAACTGCACTGGTGGGCTTCGCTCCTGGCGACGGCCGTGCTACTTGCGTTGGCGTGGCCGTTGGGCGGAATCGAACGAGTTGTCGGTCGAGTCGGGCCGCTGCGCACCACGATCGGCATCGGGGTCGCCGCTGGCCTTGCCTGCATGATTGCGAACTTCCTGATCGATCGGTTGTTGCGACTCTCGTTGGCATCCTATGCCGCCCGGTTCGAGACGTACGCGATCGACGTGGTGCGAAACATGCGGATCGCCGACGCCGTGGCGGGTGGCCTGATGGCGGGAGTCGGCGAGGAGCCGTTCTTTCGCGGCGTGTTGGTCGACTGGTTCGAGCAACCAACGATCGGTGTTGTCTTCGCCGCCGTCGTTTTCGGTGCGATGCACCACCTGCGCTGGAGGTACATTTGGTTTTCGATCTGGGGTGTGGGCGAAGGTCTGTTCTTTGGTACGCTCTACGTCGCGACCGAGTCCATCGTCGTTCCGGCCGTCGCGCACGGGATGTTCGACACGGTTGGGTTCTTGTATTTCGAGCGGCTGAGAGACTCTCGTGTCCAAGAAGCCTCGCAAGATTCGCGTCGAGTTCCGCAAGAACCGCCAGGTGCGTCGGCGCGAGGGTGATTGGACTCGGAGATTCCAACAGGACGACGCAGGTCTGGACGCCGCCGCGCTGCGCGAGAGCGTGCGACCCAAGGGCGAACTGTCTCGTCGTCGAACCATACTCGTAGACGATTCGGGCTGTCCCGCGCCGGCGGATGGCATGGCTGGCCCGCAGGCAGGCTGGCAGCCGGGTCGAGTACTGTACGTCACGGGCAACCTGGCCATGGTCGAGGCGGCGGACGGCCAAGTGCTCAACTGTGCGGTGAGCCGCGTGCTGCGCACGATAGCGATCGAGGGGCGCAGTTCGGTGACGGCGGGCGATTGCGTGCAGATCCGGCCGACTGGATCGGCCGCGTCGGGCAGAATCGGCGGCGAGCCCCAGGGCATGATCGAACGGGTTGAGCCGCGGCACGGCGTACTGACTCGCGCCTATCGCGGCCGCGAGCAGGTCATCGCGGCAAATGTCGACCAGGTGCTGATCACGTGCGCACTTGCCGAGCCGGGCCTGAAACCAAACCTGGTCGATCGCACCATCGTCGCCGCAGAGAAGGCGGGCATTCGGTCCGTGCTGTGCCTGAACAAGGCGGACCTGGTCGACCTCGTCAGCGTGCAACCGTACGTGGGTTTGTATTGCCAATTGGGCTACGAGGTGGTTGTCGTGAGCGCCCGAACAGGACTCGGCGTCAGGCGACTGCGCCAGATTCTGAGTGGTTGCACGACCGTCGTCGCCGGCCAAAGCGGAGTCGGCAAGTCGTCGCTGCTCAACGCGGTCGACCCCGTATTGGCCCTCGACGTCGGCGAGATCAGCCAGTCCACGCTGCACGGCAAACACACGACGCGGGTGGCTCGGTTGCACAAGCTGAGCGAAGGCGGCTGGGTCATCGACACGCCGGGTATCCGCCAGTTCGAACTTTGGGACGTCATTCCGGAAGAGTTAGAAGGCCACTTCGTCGAGTTTCGTCCGTACGTACCGCACTGTCGGTTCCCCAACTGCACGCACACACACGAGGCCCTTTGCGCGGTCAAGCAGGCCGTCGAGGATCTAGAGATCGACCCCGGCCGTTACGAGCGCTACCAGAATCTGTTTCGCGGCGACCGAGCCGTGGTCGAGGAGTGACGCTCATGACTTCGATCGAGCGAATCACCGCCCGCGAAGTCCTCGACAGCCGCGGCAATCCGACAGTCGAAGTGGAAGTGATCGCGGCCGGCTCGCGGGGCCGCGCGATGGTGCCATCGGGCGCGAGCACAGGACGATGGGAGGCGGCGGAACTGCGCGACGGCGACGCCAATCGCTACGACGGAATGGGCGTGCTGCAAGCCGTTGCGAACGTGACGACGTCGATTGCGCCAGCACTGATCGGGCAGCCGGTCGAAGATCAGGTAGCGATCGATCGGCGCCTGGTGGAACTGGATGCCACGCCGAACAAGTCGCGGCTCGGAGCCAACGCGGTTCTGGGCGTCTCGCTGGGCTGTGCGCACGCCGCCGCCGCGGTGCGTGGTGTTCCGCTGTTTCGGCACCTCGCACAACTTGTGTCCGAGCATTCGGGAACCGCCGATCCTCGGTCCTTGACCCTCGATCCTCGATCTGCCATGTCGCTGCCGATGCCCATGGTCAACATGATCTCGGGCGGGCTACACGCGGGACGCAACCTGGCATTTCAGGACTTCCTCATCATGCCGCTGGGTGCAACCAGCGTTCGGCAGGCGATCGAGTGGGTGGTTCGGGTGTATCGTTGGCTTGGTCGGGTTCTGGCGCAGCGTGGGTACGAGGCGGCTCTCGTAGGCGACGAGGGAGGCTACGGACCGCGACTGCGTTCCGACCGCGAGGCGCTCGACCTGATCGTCGAGTCGATCGCGCGGGCAGGCTTTACGCCCGGTCGCGACGTGTCCATCGCGATCGACGTGGCGAGCACTCAATTCTGGAACGACGATCGTTACCAACCGGCGGGCGAGAGTTTGACCAGCGCCCAACTGGTCGATCGGCTCGCGGAATGGGTCGATGGCTACCCGATCGTATCGATCGAAGACGGCTGCGCGGAAGACGACTGGGACGGCTGGCACACCATGACGAACCGGCTCAGCGACAGAGTGCAACTCATCGGCGATGACCTGTTCGTCACGAACGCATCGCGATTGACTCGCGGCATCACCAATCGCGTGGCCAACGCCGTGCTGGTGAAGCTCAATCAGATTGGGACATTGACAGAGACGCTGGAGGTGATCGCCCAGGCCAAGGCGGCCGGCTACCGAACGATCGTCTCGGCGCGGAGCGGCGAGACCGAGGACGCGACGATCGCCCATCTGGCCGTGGGCGCCGCGGCCGGCCAGATCAAGATCGGCTCGATCACCCGCAGCGAGCGACTGGCCAAGTACAACGAGCTGCTGCGCATCGAGGAACAGCTTGGGGCTTCAGCCGCGTTGGCCCGCTTTCCGTGAGTCGTTTCGGACATGCACAAGTACACCTTGTCGATCACCGGCAATGGCGAGCCGAACAAGGTGGTGTTCACGCGGGCACGCGAACCAGCGTGACCGCCACAATCAGCGAAGACCGCTTTCGGTTGCAATGAAATCCCAAAAAAATCGCGCGCCGCTACGCGGCGAAGAGGTAAAGCAGTAAAGATCACAAGCAGCTACGGAGTCCTCACGCCAATGACACACACCACCCGAAACCCCACGCTGCTGCAGCGGCCGACGGGAGAGCCCCTGACGCGGTAGGCACAGCGGGCGAACCCCGGATAGAAGTACCAGGAACCGCCCCGCAACACACGAAGGGTCGCGTTTCCGCCCGCCTCCCACGCACTTCCGTCCGTCGGGGCGCCGTCATAGTTGGCGTGCCACGGATCCTGGCACCATTCCCAA
Source organism: Planctomycetia bacterium (assembly GCA_036758585.1). Classification (GTDB taxonomy): domain Bacteria; phylum Planctomycetota; class Planctomycetia; order JALXBF01; family JBGPMX01; genus DAIOWH01. The sequence continues at coordinate 866 of DAIOWH010000170.1, read as the reverse complement.
ACGTTGCCGTGCATGTCAGACAGCCCGAACGCGTTCGACGGATAACTGCCCGCGGTAGTCGTGCGCTGGAGGTACGTTCCCTTCGCGCCTCCGCCGTAGGCAAGATTACCGTCGAAGTTCGCTTTGGTCGCATCGGATGCCGACCCGTAGTGAAACGGCGTGACCGTCCCCGCGCGGCAGGCGTACTCCCACTCCGCCTCGGTCGGCAAGCGATATCGACGCCCCGCCTGCTTTTCAGCCGACGAATTGTTCAACCGATCGCAAAACGCGACGGCGTCTTCCCACGAAACCTTCTCGACCGGGAACCGGCTTGTGTCCTGGCCGGCAACTTTGTCTTTGCCGTCGCCAGTCCGCGCGAACCAGCTCGGATTCGTTCCCATCAGCCGCTCGTACTCGCCCTGCGTCACCTCGAAAGTTCCGAGGTAAAAGGGCTGTGCGATCGTGACGGCGTGCTGCGGCCCTTCGGAGTCGGACCGTCCGGCCTCCCCGGTCGGCGATCCCATCTGAAACGTTCCCGGCGGAATGAGCTGGAATTTCATGTTGATGGAGTTGGTCAGTTGCACGGGTTGGCCGATGAAACTCGCCCAGTCGTCTTGGAGTTTCTTGGCGGTCGCGGCGTTGAACGGTGCCGAGGCGAAATTTGGCCGAGGCCGCGGCGGTACCTTGACCGTCAACAGGGCGACCGATGGGTCGCCGTTCTTCTTTTCGTTGGGGTGCTGCTCAGCCCCGCCGCCCATGACTTCGGGCACCTTGATCGAGACATTGTCGTACACGTATTCGGCGAGCCGGTTCCACGTGACGACGCCGGCGTCATTCTTGGCCGCACCGCGCAGCCCTTCGAGCACGAAGTGGAAAAACGCACCGTG
>DAIOWH010000169.1:0-13625 GCA_036758585.1 Planctomycetia bacterium | reverse complement strand
GCAGGCGAGGCACAACAAGCGCCAGCCATGCCTCGCCTGCGGCTGCGGGTTAAACAACCGAGTCCGATTTCAGACCCTATTCAATGCGGCACTGTACTGAGGGCCAGCGTCGTGCAATGTGATCGAGTTAGAGATTGCCTGAGTGCCTATATCGATGGTGAGTTGTCACCCGAGCTGAATGGCCAGGTCGACTCGCATCTGAACTCGTGTGGTTCCTGTGCTTCTTCGCTGGCGGCGCTAAAGCGGCTCGGCGAGTTCTTGGGCAGCGTGGCTGTTCCCGACGTGCCTGTCGAGTTGGTAGCGAAGACCCTGGCGCGGGCGCAGTCACAGGGGCAAGCACCGGCAGCTCACGCTACGTGGCGCAAGCGTTGGATTATCAATCCGATACGGATCGCGGCGGCGTGTCTTGCCGGACTGTCGGTCGGGCTTACGCTGAGTCGGCAACTCTGGGATTCAAGATCGGAGGCCGATATCGCAGTCGCCAACAGTGACGAAGATGAGCAATCGAGTCACGTATTCCTCGGGGCCGAGGAGGATTCCGCCATGCAGCTCGTGGCCGCAATGATTCCGACTTCGGACATGGGAGATTGATCCATGTGGCATGAGATTCGGCCGTGTCTGCTGGCGTTGTCCCTGGGGCTGAACGTTCCCTTTGTATCAATGTGGGCGATGCGCGGGGTGCCAGCAAGCGACTCGACGAAGCCAAACATCCCTCCCCCGGCCGTTGTTGGTTCCAACGGCAGCGAGAACAGCTTTCGACCAGGTTTTCGCGGTTCCAAAGCGCAGGCTCCAGTCGACGTGTCTCTCGACATGTATCGGCGGATCGGTGTGTCTGATGAACAGATGGAGGTCATCAAGCCAAGAGTCGTTCGGTTTCTCGACGCCTATTCGGAACTATCCAAGCAACGCCATCAGTACAGCTTGGAGTTGGTGAATCTGGTCGCCGCTGATTCGCCGGACCACGATGCCATTCTGGAAAAACAGGAGCAGGTGATTGAATGCCACCGGCGAACGCAGGAAATAGTCGTCCAGAATATGCTGGCCGACACGGGAATATTGACGCCCGATCAACAGAAAGCGCTGTTTGATTCTAGGAGGCGGATGTACGACTCGCGCGGTTTCGACAAGTCGCGCGGATGGGGACCAAAGCCATCAGTGAGTCCAGCGCCGAACGACCCTCGGCCGACGCGAGGTTTCAATGAATCGCCGAGGTCCATGCCTCCGGGCACGTTCGGCCCAACAGCAGCGCAGGCGTCTGGTGCGGGTTCGGCGCTGCCCATCTTTGCTCTGAGTGGGTGGGCGGAATAACTCGGATACGAGGTGGGCGGCGCCGAACCCGCTCCGCGCGCGGCGAGCAGGGGCGTGACGCAGGCATGAGCGGCAAGACCGATCAGGCCGGGGAGGAGTTGCGCAGCGACGAATCGCTCATGACCGCCGTTCGCGATGGTGATTTCGTAGCGTTTGAAGCCTTGGTTTTGCGCCACCAGCGCATGGTTTGGAGCGTGGCGTTTCGATTCCTGGGAGATGCGATCGAGGCGGAGGATGTAGCACAAGAGGCGTTCCTGCGAATCCTGCAAGCCGCACCGCGTTATGAGGTCGTCGCCAGGTTCCGGTCCTACCTGTTAGGAATCGTGAGTCGTTTGTGCAACGACCGGGTAGCAAAGAAGCGGCCGGCTTACGTGCAGGATCTGCCCGACCCGGCGGACGGCCAGGAACCGCCGCTTGCGCTCATGACCGAATCAGAGTGTCGTGTGGACGTGCGACGAGCCCTGGCTAACCTGCCACCCAACCAGAGAATGGCAATCATTTTGAGATACTACGGTGACATGACCTACGCCGAAATCGCAGTGATGTTGGAAACCACCCCCAAGGCCGTAGAGCGGCTACTCGCTCGGGGCCGCGCGTTGCTTCAGGCAGCCCTGCGACCGTTGTTGGAATAAGAGCGACGGTAGCTAAGCTAGTGCAGCGTTGGGCCAAGCCCATCCACCCGGGTTGGTCCATCCTGTCGTTTGTCGTGTCGCTATTGGTCCCGCCCACTGATGCGACAATCCATTCCGCCCCGTCGGGCCGGCGTTGCGCGCCCACTCTTGTTGAAGAACCTACATGCCAGGTTGGAATCGCAAGTATCTTCGATGCGACTGGACTGCCAGGTCGATTCGATTGGTGGTAGCCATGCTCTTTTTGTCGACGACGTCGATGTCGTTTCACCATGAGCATGACGATGTGGTCCGTCTGCCGTGCAACATCCAGTTCTACGAGTCCGGTTGGACCGTCCACCGCGTTCATCGCTTGCCCGAGGAGGTTTCCGCAATCGTGGAGGTTCCCGACGGTAGCCCAACTGACAGAGTGTATGTGGGTACGTCCGGCGTAGGATCGGTCTATCGACTCAGCTCATCGGCGCTACCAGGCGTTGTTACAACGCTCGCAAGTGGACTCGGGGACAGGTATCAGCACGGCACTTGTGCGGTCAACTGTCTTGCCGTGCGAGACATTGACTGCGACGGAACTCCGGAACTTCTGGCCGGCACCTGCCAGATTCAACCAACCGGTCGGCCTCGTCTTTACGTCTGGTCGCTAGGCGAATCAATGATTCCACGCGGCGCCGTGCGTCCAGATATTGCGAGTAGTTGGAGCCATGGCTTGGGTTTTGTGCCGTCGGGTAATCCCGCCAGCGATGCCATCTTCAGCACGTATTGCGGGTATGGTGAGATCGTTGAGTACCGGCTAGCGCAGGCGCCTTCGGAGAGCGGCTATCGTTTTGAGTCACTCGGTTGGCGCCAAGTTGGTCAACTTCCAGCAAGCGGCGAAGCTACCCAAACGGCCGACATCGACAACGACGGCGATGTAGACGTCTGTGTCGCCACCGGGTTCTCCGTCGGCAAGGCGGCTATCCATGTTTACTCGCCATCGAGTACCGGGATCGAGTCGCGTCCCAAGCACATCGTCGACGAAGGCGGCCGCTTCGGCAACGTTAGGTTCCTCGTGACCGATATGGCTGGCGACGGTACGCAGGAGTTGCTTGCGTGGTGGTGTACAGAACTCGCCGGTGGCGATTGCGAGATCGTGCGCTACCGTCTCGGACCGCTAGGGTTAATCCATCGCGAGGTACTTGGCCGAGGTCTCGCTGAACTGCTGTGGCCAGCCGATGGTCAAATGAGCGCAGCCGACACCGACCGCGACGGGTCTGCGGAAGTCTGGTTTGCCACAGGTACCGGCAATCTCTGGCGCTACGACCCGCGCAGATACCCGGCCCTCTCGCAAGTCTGCCAGGTCGAAAACGGTATAGGGCCGATTTGCGCCAGTGATGCTCGTTCGGAACATTCAGCGTCGGCGATCTACGTCGCGTGCCGGGAATTCGTGCTGCTACTGCGGCGGGAGGAGTGACAGCGATGTTCTTCGGCGCCTAGATGGAAAACCGGCGCGGCCCACTACCACTCGACGTCCACCCAGCGTCGTTCGGACCAGGAACGAACGACCGCGTCCATCACTGCCTGACAGCGGGCGCCGTCCCCGAACGACGGGCGGGCCTCACGGCGTTCGCGAATGGCGGCGACAAACTCGGCCGATTGGTCGAATCGCCAGACCACCGACGGATCGCCTTCTCCCGCAGTTCGCAGCGAGTGGGGCAGCTTCCAGAATCGCTCCGGAACCATTATCGTCTCGAATCGGCCGTTGCGCCGACCCAGTTGCAACTCGTACGGCTTGCGCAGTTGATATATGGCCGACGCCTCGCTGCCGTTTACTTCCACGAAGTCATGCCCGTGTCCTCCGGACCCATGACCTCGCGCAAGCTTCGATGATTCGATCACGCCCGTGACGCCGTTAGCAAACTCCAGGATCAGCGCACACCAATCGTCGGTGTCCGAGGGTCGAACGGGTGCGCCCTTGGTGTCGCTGTCGCGCGGCACATACTGCTTCATCATCCCGCAGACCGACTTGACCTCGCCGATCAGAAACCGGCCATAGTCGATGCGGTGCGACGCCATATCGCCGAGTTCTCCGGTGCCGGCAGTGTCGCGCCATTGCCGCCAGCCCAACGAGTGCACGTGCCAGTCCTGAAAGCGCTGAGCGCGGAAGTGCAGCGGCTCGCCCAGGTCGCCGCGATCGATCAGGTGTTTGAGGAACTGCATTGCGGGAACGAACCGATACGAGAACGCGGTCATGTGTCGCACGCCTGCGAGATCTGCGGCGGCAAGCATCTCGCGCGCCTCGGCAAGATTCATCGCCAGCGGCTTCTCACACATGACGTGCTTGCCCGCCCGCACCGCCGCCAGCACCAGTGGGCGGTGCGTGCAGTTGGGCGTGGCGATGACGACGGCGTCGAGACCAGGCGTGCCGAGCAGTTCCGCCTCGTTGTCACACGCACGCACTTCCGGCCATTCCGATTGGCGCTGGGCGAGCAGCGCTGGGTCGGTGTCCGTCATGGCCACGACGCTTGCGCCCGCCGCGTTCGTCAGCCCCGGATAATGCGTGAACGCCGCAATTCCGCCCACACCGACCAGTCCCACGTTCACAGGTTGCACTTCTGACATCGCTGTCCTTCCTCCTCGTCGTTTACGATCGGTCGCCCACCTCGACCAGCGTTTGGCTCAAGCCCTCCTGCACCACGTTGCCGGCCTGATTGATGAGCTGCCGTTTCCACGTGACCAACCCGCGTCGGCCGCGGCCCTGCAGTTCCTTGGCCGTGATTTCAGTGCGCACACGCACGGTGTCGCCGATGTAGATCGGCTTCAGAAAGTTCCACTCGCAGATGCGCACAAACGCGACGGTGCGCATTAGCGGGCTGTGACTGCCCAACCCTGCGACGAACGACAGACCCAACAGACCGTGCGCGATCGGCCGTCCGAACGGCGTGTTTCGCGCAAACTCGTGATCTACGTGCAGCGGATTGTAGTCGCCCGTCAGGCTGGCGAAATTGACTACGTCGGTCTCCGTGACTGTACGAGCGGGACTTTCCCAGACGTCGCCCACCTCGACTTCCTCGAACGCGAGCGGCTTTGTCTTGTGTCGGGCCATCGCAGCATGAACTCCTTGCGCTAGACGCTTTCCAATCGGGCCGACGCGGCCGAGCGATAGGCGGCGTCGAGCAGTTCGACCGACCGCATGGCCGCCTCTCCGGGCGCGCGGTTCAGATCGGTCAACCCCAGCACCAAATCGACGACGTTGTTGGGCGGCCCGTCGCAACTGTACGCACCCGCGTCCGGCGTCAGGGGCGCGGTGTAGTGATCGCCGTCGTTGCGCCGAATGTGCAACCGCGCCCGCTCGCAGTCGAGCAGCAGACAGCCGTCGCTGCCGAAGATGCGCAGGTCGACCTGGTACCGCGCTTGCGGTTCGGGAACGGCGCCGGCCCCGGAGACGCTGCCGATCGCCCCGCCGTCGAAACGGACCGTAATCGCGTCGTACAATTCGACGGGCGCGGCCGGTGCGGCCATCATGGCGAACACGTCGCGAGGCGCCAGTCCGGTGAGCCAGAACATCATGCCGCTCGAATGAGAAATCTGCGCGTGGCCGTAGCCGCCACCGGCGATCGTGGGATCGGCCCAGGTCGGCGCTTCGGGTTGAAACAGCTCCTCGCCGGCGAATCCAGCCGCGCGGCCGGTGCGCAGGCCATGGCCTGTGAGCAGACTGCGAATCGGCGACGCCATGTGGCAGAGCACGTATTCGACGCGGCCCACGGCGCCCGAATCGAGTCGCCGCTTGGCCTCCTGCACGAACGGCTTGTAATGCCAGCCGTACGGGACGAGCAGGTGCCGCTGCTTCTCTCGCGCGATCCGCACGAGTTCGCGGGCGTCGGCAGCTCGCGTACACATCGGCTTCTCGACCATCACATGGCAACCCGCTTCGAGTGCAGCTCGGGCGTGCTCGAAGTGCAGCGTGTGCGGCGATGTAACCACCACGGCGTCGAGTTCGCACTGGCGCAACAGTTCGCGGTAGTCTTCGGTCGCAAAGCGAAATCCGAACTGGGTCTTCACCTTGGCCAGGTCGGCGGCGCCCAGGCGGCATACGGCCACGAGGTCGACATCGGGCCGCGCGGCCATGACCGGAATGTGGTTTGCGGTCGCCCACCAGCCTGCGCCGATGAATCCGATTCGAGCCTTGCGCATGATTCACACCAATAGTTCGACGACGACGCCGTCGGGGTCCTCGAAGAAGTACGGCTTGCCCGGCTCGTGCGGCAAGAACTTGTACCCGCGCGCCGCGATGTCCGCGACCGCCGCGGCCGTGTCGCTGACGCGGAACGCAACGTGCGCAAGACGCCAGCCGGGATCGGGTGTCTCAGCGTCGGACATCTGGATCAGTTGAAGACCGGGAAACCAGACTTGGGCCGGGTTCTCGGCGTCAGGTAGGGCGCGCCGCAGCTCCAGCCCCATCACGTCCCGATAGAACGCGATGCTGCGGCGAATGTCGCGAACGCGAATGGCCACGTGATCAAGTGAGACGGTCCAGGTGCGAGCCATCGGTGTCCTCGGCTGTGTGGCATGTGCCTCGGGCCGAAGTATAGGGCGTGGCGAATGCGCGAGCAAGCCGCGGCCACGGCGGGAGTTGCGGCAAACCGGGTTTACACGATTCGCGATCGCTCTACAATCAGCGTAGTACTCTGTAGATGAATCTGGAACTGTCTGGCGAAAGGAGCCAAGTAGTGCTGTTCATGCCTGGACCGATGTCGGGGGCGATTGGTTTGGCGTTCCTTGCCTGCTTTCTGCTCGGGCTGTACGCAACGTTCAAGACGCAAATGACGTACTCCAAGTACAGCCGCGTGCGCTCGCGTGCCGGTCTAACGGGCGCCCAGGTTGCTCGCGAGATTCTCGACCGCGCCGGGGCGGAACAGTGGGCGGTCGAGAAGGAAATGCGCGGTGAGCCGACGACGCTAGCAGTGCGAGTCGAGATGGTGCCCGGCATGCTAGCCGACCACTATGATCCGATCCATCGCGTGCTGCGCCTTAGTCCGGACGTGTACGGCGGTAGTTCGTTGGCTGCGTGCGGCATCGCGGCTCACGAAGCCGGCCACGCCGTGCAGCACGCCAAGGGTTTCGCGCCGCTGCACATGCGCACGGCCCTGTACCCGTTGGCCAATCTGGGCTCGCAAGCCTGGATGTGGCTGGTGTTGCTTGGGTTCTTTTTCGGCGGCATGCAGAACCTTGGGGTCATCCTCACCATCGGCATCGGCCTGTTCGCGTGTGCCGTGGCGTTCTATGTGATCACGTTGCCCGTCGAGTTCGACGCCTCGTGGCGGGCCCTAGGTTATCTGAGCGAGTACGGCATCCTAGCTCGCGACGAGATGGGCGGTGCACGCAAAGTGCTCTCTGCCGCTGCGCTGACCTATGTGGCCGCCGCACTTACGGCCGTCGTGCAACTGATCTATCTGATCTGGCTGCGGCGCGACGAGTAGACGCGGGCGCGCGATCCACGCGGCCGCCCTCACGTTCGACAAAACCGGCATGACCGGCAAATCTTGCCAAGTTTCTTCTGGCGCGGGCCGATAAGACTAGAGCAAACCGTGCTAACTGTCTTCGGAGCCAAGACATTGCGCCCGTTGCCCACTGCCAGCTACTGTATCGCCCTGACGCTCGCGCTGGTCGCCGTCGGCTGTCACCAGCCCGATCACCTGTTCGGCGACGCTTGCGACAGCACAATCGGACTGCCGTCGAGTCTGCTGCACGAGTCGGACTGCACGACCGCGTCGATTGACCACATCGCCGTCTCGGTGCCGGACGCGATGCCGCCTCGCACCACAACCAATCCCGAGGCCGCGGAGGTCTGGGAGCTGAGCCTGGCGCAGGCGCTGCAAATCGCGCTGGAGAATTCTGACGTGGTCCGCACGCTGACCGGGTTCGGCGTGTCGGCGAACCTGACGACTGCGTTTGACCCGGCCATCGCCGAAACTCAGGTGCAATCGGCGCTCGCGGCGTTCGACACGACGTTGGCGACCAGTCTGTTCTGGAACCGCAACGATCAACCGCCAGGCATCACCTTTGGCGGTGGCATTCCAATTCCCAACCAGCGCGACCAAGCCAGTTTCACTTCGTCGCTGTCGAAACTATTGGTGACCGGCGGCACGGCCGAGGTCGCATTCAACACGAACTACCTCTTCATCCCGGCGTTCAGACGGCCGCCCGGACCAGACGGAATTATCGGGACGCCCGATGACATCGTCAGAACGCCAGCCCAGTATTCGCCCAACGTCGAGTTCTCGCTGCGCCAACCACTGCTGCGCGGAGCCGGGGCCGACGTGCAGCGATCGGCGGTCGTGATCGCTCGACTCCAGTCGGACCAGTCCCAGTGGGATTTCAAGCTCGCGATGCTCGAACTAGTCCGCAGCGTAGAGCAGGCCTACTGGGAACTGCACGCCGCGCACGTCTCGCTCCGCGCCATCGAACGTGTCGTGCCGCTGGCCCAGGAAGTCGTGCGCATCGAGGAATCCCGATTGGAATTCCAGAAGGCAATTCCCGCCGACGTCGCCCAGGCCAGGGCCCAATTCCACGAGTTCCGCCAACAGCGGGTTCAGGCGCTGAACGCCGTACTGGAGCGTGAGGCGCTGCTTCGCAATCTGCTCGGACTCGTGCCGTCGGACGAGCGACGCATCGTGCCCTCCGACGAGCCTGCACGCAGCCCGATCATGATCGACTGGTCCAGCACGCTGACCGCCGCATTGAACGAGCGGCCCGACGTGGTCCGGCAGCGATTGTCGGTCCGCGTTCGTGAGTTGCAATTGATCATCGCCAAGGACAGCCTCCGCCCGCAACTCGATGCACAGGCCCTCTGGAGAATCAGCGGACTCGATCGCCAGCTCGACGAAGCGATTGGCGTGCTCACGGACAATCAGTTCACCGACTGGCAAATCGGCGTCACTCTGAATGTGCCGCTCGGATTCCGCCAGGCGTCGGCCAACGTTCATGCGGCGGAACTGACGCTAGACCGCGACCGCGTTCAACTCCGACAAGCCGTACATGCCACCAGTCACCAACTCGGTGGTATCGTTCGCGAGTTGGAATCGTTGTATCAACAGTATCAGGCCGCCGCCGAGCGGCTGGAAGCCAACAACCAATGGCTCGACGGCGCACGTATTCGATTTGAAAACCCACCGCCGGCCGGCGAGGGCCAGGACTCGCTGCTCCAGGCACTGAGCGTCTATCAAGTCGCCCTGTCGAGTTGGTCGCAGGCCGCCGTCGAAGTCAGCCGCCTCTTGGCGCAGTACAACACGGCGCTCGCGCGACTTGAGGAAGCCAAGGGCACGCTGCTCGCCGCCAGAAACATCTCACTGCACGAAGATCCCTGTGCGCGTGTGCGTATTGCCAACCGACTGTTCGCCGACCTCGCCCACCCAAGTCACTCGCACGATCCGACCGAACCCATCCTGACTGAGCCGACCCTAGTGCTTCCCGAGCCCTAGCGAGCTCGAAGAAACGACCTAGGCATTCTGGGCAAAAGAAAACAGGTTTAACTCCTGTAGCGATTCTGTCGATAGTACCGGTGCGCGGGTGATCGGCACGTTGACGCATCTTGTTTGGCTTGGAGCTAACTCCATGAGGCGGCGCATCTTGCGAGACCAGCACGAACTAGTGGTCATCACGGGAATCGGCTTGGTGACCCCACTGGGTAGCGATCGTGACTCATCGTGGCAGGCGATGCGGGCAGGTCGCTGTGGGTTGCGCGCGGTGTCGATGGGAGATGGGCTCACGGTGGTCGGTGGGCCGATGGCGCTCGCACATGAGGAACGTCCGGACATGATCTCGGTTCTGGCCGAGCGAGCGTGCGACGAGGCCGTCGTGGACTCAGAGCTGGACATCGCCGAGTTGGACTGCGATCGCGCGGGCTGTGTGATCGGAAGCTGCGGTCCGCCGAGCGAACGAACGCTCAGCGCGATCCGCGAGAATCGCATCGACGCAGGCCTGTGTTGGGAACTGGCGATGCCGGATCAGGCGGTCAAGCGAATCAGCGGTCGCTATGGACTGTATGGCCCATCGCTCAGCCCGGCGGCTGCATGCGCCACTGGGCTGATCGCCGTTCTCCGCGCGGTCGATTGCATTCAGGATGGGTTCTGCGACGTCATGTTCGCCGGGTGCGCCGACGCATCGCTCGACCGTCTTACGGTCAGCGGCTTCAGGAGCATGCGGGTCTTGGCCGACGGCGAAGATCCCAACGCCGCAATCCGCCCGTTTGACAAGGATCGCCGCGGATTCGCTATCGGCGAGGGATCGGCCATGTTCGTGCTCGAACGCATCAGCCACGCGCTGCGCCGCCGAGCGCCGATCTACGCCGTCATCGCCGGCGGCATATCCGGCGGCGACGCCTATCATGTCACGAGTCTGAACCCCGATCCGTCGAACCTTGCGTGGCTGATCAACAAGGTGCTGTACCAATCGGGCGTGACGGCCGACGACGTAGACTACATCAACGCGCACGGCACCGGTACTCAGCAGAATGACCTGGCCGAGGCGCAGGCGATTCACAAGGCGTTCGGCGCTGCGGCGGGAACGATTCATGTAAGCGCGGTCAAGTCGATGATCGGCCATCTACTGACGGCCGCCGGCGGGGTCGAACTGGCCGTGACCGCCCTGGCCGTTCGCGACGGCTTTGTGCCGCCGACGATCAACCTCGCCACTCCCGATCCAGATATCGCCCTGAACTGTACGCCCCATCGCGGCGTGGCCATGCCGATCCGCACGGCGCTGAAGCTGTCGATCGCATTCGGCGGCCACTTCGGCGCGGCAGTACTGCGACATCCGGCGTGTTACGGACTTGCCTGCAGACGGGCGGCCTGAGTTGCTAGAATCAATCGCCATGTCCGCCGCGGAAAAGCTCAGCCCTCGCGACAAGGTCCGCACTTTCCCGACGACGCCCGGCGTCTATCTCATGAAGGACGCCCAGGGCCGAGTCATCTACGTCGGCAAGGCGCTGAACTTGCGCAGCCGCGCGGGATCTTATTTTCACGAGACCAGCAAGTCCGACCCGCGCGTCGCTGACATGATGCCGCTCGTCGCCGACATCGACTACCTGGAGTGCGACAACGAAGTCGACGCCTTGCTCACCGAAGCGCGGCTGATCAAGGACTTGCAGCCGACGTTCAACGAACGGCTGAAGGACGACAAGTCGTTTCCATACCTTGAGATCTTCCTGCGTGAGGATTTCCCGCGAGTCGAGTTCACGCGCACGCCGAGCGAGCGGGGCACCAAGCTATACGGTCCGTTCGCGTCGGCCAAGAGCCTGCGCGGAGCGATCGCAGTGCTGCAGAAGATCTTCAAGTTCCGCACTTGCTCGCTGGAGATCAACGAAGGCGACGACAAGTGGCGATGGTTCCGTCCCTGCCTGTTGGCCAACATCGGCCAATGTACGGCGCCGTGCAACCTGCGCATCTCGAAGGACGAGTATCGCAAGGACATTCATCGGCTGCGCATGTTCCTGGAGGGCAAGAAGGCCGACCTGTATCGCGAGATGGAGTCCGAGATGCGCGAGGCCGCCGCGGCGCTCGACTTCGAGCGGGCCGCACGCATCCGCGACGAAATCGAATCGCTCCGCAGCCTGAACCTGCGCGGCGAACTAGACAAGCACGTGCAGCCGGAAGTCTTTTACATCGACCCAAAGAAAGGGCTAGCCGGCTTGGCCAAGGTGCTCAAGCTGATTGAGACGCCGCGCACCATTGAGGGCGTCGATATCGCCCATCTCGGCGGCGACGAATCGGTCGGCTCGCTCGTGCAGTTCATCGACGGCGTGCCGTTCAAGCCGGGCTATCGCCGCTTCAAGATTCGCTCCGTCGAAGGCGTCGACGACTACGCGGCGATTCGCGAGGTCGTCGCTCGCCGATTTCGCGGCCTCAGTGAGCGCGACGAGGTCTTCCCCGACATCCTGCTGATCGACGGCGGCCGCGGCCAACTTTCGGCCGCCCTCGACGCCTTTCAGGCACTCGGCATCGATCCGCCCACGACGATCTCGCTGGCCAAGGAAGAGGAAGAGGTGTTTCGCCCTGGCAGCGACGCTCCGCTGCGGCTGAGCCGACACGCCTATGCACTGCGACTCCTGCAGTACGTGCGCGACGAAGCCCACCGGTTCGCCCAGCACTATCACCACATCCTGCGCCGTAAGCGGACGATCGGCGAATAAGACTCAAAGCTCCAAATCCCAAGCCCCAAGTCCCAAACAAATCCAAACTTCCAATATCAAGACCGGGTCGCTGTGGTTCATTGGAGCGTTGGGTTTGAGATTTGTTTGGGATTTGGTGCTTGGAGTTTGGAGCTTTCGCCGCGGCACCTGCGTACATTATGATTCGCCGTATGAACAGACTTGTTTGGAGTTTGGTGCTTGGAGCTTGGAGCGTTGCCGCAAGTTCCTGCTCGCCGCGTGGCGGCGCCCCGCCGGCCCCGATCGCGATTGAGGCCGAGCAGCCCGCAGCGCCGCATGTGAACGACCGCGAGCCGCCCAGCGCTGCGCCTGAAGGCATGGTTTGGGTGCCGGGTGGCGCGTTCTGGATGGGATCGGACGATGGACAACCCGACGAGAGTCCGCCGCACCTCGTTACCGTCGCTGGTTTCTGGATGGACGCGACCGAGGTGACAAACGCCGAATTCGACCGGTTCGTCAAGGCGACCGGGTTCGTGACGCTTGCCGAGAAGAAGCCCGAGGCGAAGGACTATCCCGGCGCACCGCCCGAGAACCTGGTCGCCGGCTCGGTCGTGTTCCGGCCGCCGCCCGGCGAAGTGCCGCTCGACAATCACTACGTCTGGTGGGACTACCAGACCGGCGCGAACTGGCGGCATCCCGAAGGGCCGGATAGCTCCATCGAGGGCCGCGAGAAACACCCGGTCGTACACGTCTGCTGGGACGATGCCGTGGCGTACGCCCGATGGGCAGGCAAGCGGCTGCCGACCGAGGCCGAGTGGGAATTCGCCGCGCGCGGCGGACTCGACCGGCAGCCCTACGTCTGGGGCCGCGACAAGGTTCCCGCCGGACGCTGGCAAGCGAACATCTGGCAGGGTCGATTCCCCAATCAAAACACGCTCGACGACCAGTACATGACCACCGCCCCGGTCGGGTCGTTTCCGCCGAATGGGTTTGGCCTCTACGACATTGCCGGTAACGTGTGGGAGTGGTGCGCCGATTGGTACCGAAACAACTACTACGCGCAGAGTCCCGCGTCGGATCCGCACGGCCCCGACAGCAGCTTCGATCCTCAGGAGCCGGGCGTGGCCAAGCGCATTCAGCGTGGTGGGTCATTTCTCTGCAGCGATCTCTACTGCACCGGCTACCGCCCCAGCGCCCGCGGCAAGGGCGCCCCCGACACCGGCACACCCCACGTCGGCTTCCGCTGCGTCCGCGACGCGAAGTGACGAGAGCTATCAGCGGCCTAGGTCGTCAGTTGGGCGGGCCGCCGTTAGGGCCGCGAAAGTGGCGTCGTCTCGATGGACAACGCGACGAGACTGCCCCAAGTAGGGCATACGGTTTTGCCAGGTACTTGAAGTCCCATCTCGGCGCGGGTATCCTGCCGCGCGGCGCGGGTGGGTTGATCTTGAAGCAATTTGCAGCCAGGCACTCTGTGCGTCGCTCGACGCCTTGCTGGCGTCGAAGGTCCGCATCGCGGACAACTGATCACTGACAACTGACCACTGGCCACTGATCAAAGGGAGTACACG
>DAIOWH010000168.1:0-13645 GCA_036758585.1 Planctomycetia bacterium | reverse complement strand
CAGCCGCATTCTCGCGCGACAACACGGCTGCTACACTGCATCCCACGAAGAAAGCCATAACACTCGACGAACGAGGCCTCATCGGTGTCTGACGAAGCTTATGTGCTCAGCGGCTATCGCCTGGTCAACCTAATGATGGCTGGGCACACGAGCCAGGTCTGGGAGGCGATCCAGGAGGGTACCGGGCGGCGCTTTGCCGTGAAGACGTTGCTGCCCGAGAAGATCAGCGACCCCGAACACCGCAAGTACCTCGAGGTTGAGGCCAAGGTCGGGATGCAAATGAGCCATCCGAAGATCATCAAGATCTTCGAGTACCACCCACACCGCGAGAACCCACACTTCATTATGGAGTTCTTCGCCGGGAACAACCTCAAGCAGCGGATCATGCGCAAGAGCGATATTGTGTTCAAGCACATGCCCGAGATCATCGAGCAGTCCGGACAGGCGCTCGCCTACATGCACGACAAGCGGTGGCTTCACAAGGACATCAAGCCGGACAACATCATGGTGAACGGCGCCGGCGAGGTGCGGCTAATCGACTTCGCGCTGGCCGAAAGACTCGGCGGCGCGCTGGCACGGCTGTTCGCGCGCAAGAGCTCGATCAAGGGAACGCGAAGCTACATGTCGCCGGAACAGATTCGCGGCCAACGGCTCGACGAACGCGCTGACGTGTACAGCTTCGGTTGCATGCTGTTCGAGATGGTCGTGGGTCGGCCGCCGTTCCGGGCCGACAGCCCCAAGGCACTGCTGGAAAAACACCTCTACGAGAAGGTCAAGCCGCCGATGACCCTCAATTCCGCCTTGACCGTCGAGATGAATGACCTGATCATGCGCATGCTCAGCAAGGATCCGAAGGGCCGGTTCGAGAACATGCACGAGTTCCTTGCCAAGTTTCGCGGCGTCCGGGTTTTCTCGCGCGACCCGCTCGCGGGCATAGCGAGTTCCTGATCGGTCTTCATTATCAGACGACTATGGGATCCTACGATTCACGACTGATCTTCGATCGGCCGATCCAGGAGCTCGAAGCGAAACTGGCCGCGACCGAGGCCGACCCCAACACGCCGGCCGAGTCGTTGCGCGAACTACGCCGCGAACTACTCGTGCTCCAACGCGACGTCTACTCCAAGCTCAAGCCATGGGAAGTGGTTCAGGTCGCGCGACACCCCGACCGGCCGCAGACCAGCGATTACATCGACCTGATCTTCGACGACTTCGTCGAGCTGCACGGCGACCGCCACTTCGGCGACGACCGGGCGATGGCCACGGGCTTCGCGAAGCTGACCGACTACAAGGTGATGTTTATCGGGCAACGCAAGGGCAAGACGCTGGCCGAGAAGAAGGAGTGCTTTTTCGGCTGTGCCCACCCCGAAGGCTACCGCAAGGCGCTCGAGAAGATGAGGCTCGCAGAGAAATTTCGTATCCCCGTGATCGCGTTCATCGACACGCCCGGCGCCTATCCCGGCATCGGCGCCGAGGAGCGCGGCGAGGCACAGGCCATCGCGCTCAACCTGCGCGAGATGGCCAAGCTCCGGATTCCGATCATCTGCGTTGTGATCGGCGAAGGCGGGTCCGGCGGCGCGCTCGGCATCGCGGTCGGCAACCGCGTCAGCATGCTCGAACACGCCTGGTACTCGGTGATCAGCCCCGAAGGCTGCGCGGGAATCCTGTGGAAGACCGGCACACCTGAGAACTCGATGCTTGCGGCCGAGGCCCTGAAGATCACTTCGCGCGATCTGAAGCGGTTCGGCGTGGTCGATGAAGTGATTCCCGAGCCGCCCGGCGGAGCGCATCGCGACCATGCTCAAATGGCCAATACGCTCAAGACCCATCTGCTCCGCCAACTCCGCTCACTGCAGTCGCTGTCGGGCGACCAACTGGTCGACGCACGGTACGAACGGTTCCGCCGCCTGGGCGTCTTCACCGAGTCTGCGGCGGCGAACGAGTCGCGTCGCCAGACTCGGCGCGATGCGGGCGCAAACGGGGACGAGGCGCCCGCGGCCGCCGGGGGTCGAGGTACGGCGGTGCCGGGCAGGGCGTAGAACCGCGGCACCGTGCCGGCGACAACCGCGGCACCGTGCCGGCGACAATCGATCCGATAGAGGGTCCGATAATATCTGTTATGTTAAGTTCACCGTGGCCGGCACCCCCCCCGCGCAAACCACTGTTTTTTCAGCGTATTCTCACCTAGAACGCCCGCTTGCTGTCAAGCAACACGGTGACCGGCCCATCGTTCGTCAGGTCGACCGCCATGTCGGTGCGGAAGCGGCCGGTCTCGACGTGCACTCCGCGCGAACGGCAGGCCGAAATGAAATGCTCGAGGAGCGGCTCGGCGACAGCCGGCGCGGCCGCGTGCGAGAAACTGGGCCGCCGACCTTTGCGGCAGTCCGCCAGGAGTGTGAACTGACTGACCGCCAGGATCGCTCCGCCAGCGTCGACGAGCGAGCGATTCATCAGCCCCGCGTCGTCTTCGAATACGCGAAGATGGACGATCTTGTCGGCCAGGTAGTCTGCGTCGGCGGCCGAATCGTCGTCGGCGACGCCGATCAGCACCAGAAAACCGCCGCTGATCTGGCTGATAAGATGGCCATCAACCGCGACGGACGCTCGGCTTACACGCTGAACTACAGCTCGCATCGGCTCGTTTTCTGACCGGCCAAGCAAGGCAGGGCGCCCAACGGCGCCCCCTGCCCGTTGCCGGGTTCAGATCGACTGAGTGCCAACGGCCAACGGCGCCGGCGCAGTCTGTCGAGTCGGTCGCGTGGCGACGCGATTGAGCACCGACAGGTATGCACGGGCCGCCGCTTCAATGATGTCGGTCGAGATTCCTCGACCACGGTAGACCTCGTCGCCGTAACGCGCTTCGACCGTCACTTCGCCCTGCGCGTCCTTGCCGCTTGATATGCTCCGCACCTGGAAGTCGCTCAGTTTCAGTTCGATGCCTATGATCCGCTCCATCGCTCGGAACACGGCGTCGATCGGACCGTCGCCCGTCGCAGCGTCCTGACACTCGCCGTCGGACTTCTTGCGCAGCCGCAGCGTCGCGGTCGGGATCGCTGAGGTGCCGGCCGACGTGTGGAACGAAACCAGTTCCCACAGTTCGAGGTCGTGCTGAATGTGTCGTTCCATCAACGCCTCGATGTCGGCGTCGTAGATGTCCTTCTTCTTGTCGGCCAGCACCTTGAAGTCGTCGAAGATCGCCCCGAGCTGGTCCTCGGTCGGATGATAGCCGAGATCGGCGAGCCGCTGCCGCAGCGCGTGTCGGCCGCTGTGTTTGCCCAGCACCAGTTCCGTGCGGGGCACGCCGACGTCCTCGGGCCGCATGATCTCGTAGGTGCTGCGCTCCTTGAGCATTCCATCCTGGTGGATGCCCGCCTCGTGCGCGAAGGCGTTGCGCCCGACGATCGCCTTGTTGCGCTGCACCTGAATGCCCGTGACATTTGAGACGAGCCGGCTCGTCGGGTACAGCCGCCGCGTGTTCACGCGCGTATCGCATCCATAAAAGTCCCGTCGCGTGTGTAGGGCCATGACGATCTCTTCCATCGCCGCGTTGCCCGCTCGCTCGCCGATGCCGTTGATCGTGCATTCGATCTGCCGGGCGCCTTCGAGCACCGCCGCCAGACTGTTCGCGACCGCCAGGCCCAGGTCGTTGTGGCAGTGTACGCTGATCACGGCCCGGTCGATGCCGCGAACGTTCTCGCGCAGGTGCCGAATCACTCCGGCGTAATGCTGCGGAGTCGCATAACCGACGGTGTCGGGAATGTTCACGGTGGTCGCGCCGGCGTCGATCGCCGCCTGCACGACGGCAGTGAGGAAATCCTGCTCGGTGCGGGCTGCGTCTTCCGGTGAGAATTCGACGTCCACGCAGTATCCGCGCGCCCGCTTGACCCCATCGACCGCGCGACGAATGATCTCGTCCTTGTTCATGCGCAGCTTGAATTCACGGTGAATCGCACTGGTGGCGAGGAACACGTGAATCCGCGCCCGGTCGGCATGCTTGAGCGCCTCCCACGCGCGGTCGATGTCCAAGTCGTTGCACCGCGCCAGGCCGCAGACCGTCGCACCCTTGCACTCCTCCGAGACGGCCCGCACGGCCTCGAAGTCGCCCGGGGAGGCGATCGGAAACCCGGCCTCGATCACGTCCACTCCCAGCTCTTTGAGCGCCCGCGCGATCTCCAGTTTCTCGCTGATGTTCATGCTCGCGCCCGGCGACTGTTCGCCGTCGCGCAGCGTGGTGTCGAAGATGATGATGCGGTTGCCTGACGTTGTCGTAGCCATGATCATTCGCCTCCGTTTCGCATTGTCGAGCCAAACAAAAAAGCCCCGGGGTCGAGACCCCAGGGCTTGTAACTTCATGCCGGACGCGCGGCGCGAGACCCTAGGGTGCGGGCTGGGTAAGCAGCCCCAGCAGAAGGTCTAGCGCTAGCGACTCACGAATCACGGTACCCTACTCCATCATGTCAGTTTCCGACGGCCGACTCGGCCGACTCGTCGCGACCAACTCTAGCGGCCCATGCAGGTCGGGTCAAGGACGAATGCTCGGTACCGCTCCACATTGAAAGGGGTCCGAATTCGTTTAACCCACAGCCGCAGGCGAGGCACAACAAGCGCCAGCCACGCCTCGCCTGCGGCTGCGTGTTAAACGACCGAGGCCGATTTCAGGCCCTATTCAATGCGGCGTAGTACTCAGTCTTGCGGCTCGAGCACGAGCGGCTCGTCGTAGTCGCCGTTGGCATCGATGCCCGCCTGAATGGCGGAACCGGCGGTGGCGACCTTCTCTCGATCGTTCGATTCGGCGGCATCGAGGACCACACGATAGTGGAGGTTCCCGATCTGCACATCGTCTTCGGTTGTGATCACGGCCTCTTCGACCCGCTCGCCGTTGCGAAAAACTCCGTTGGTGCTGCCGAGATCGCGGATCATGAGCCGGTCGTGGAGCTGTACGATGCAACAGTGCCGGCGCGAGATCTTCTTGGACTCGATCCGGATGTCGCATTCCGGGTGTCGTCCTACGAAGATCACAGGCCGGTCGAGCGGGATCGTTGGCCCCTCGTCCAATGGCACTAACCGTGCGGACATTCGCACCACCCTCTGATGTACCCCCCCGGCCTCATGTACAATCGAACAGCAACACATTAACCCCTCATGACGACCGAAGACAGAAAAAAATGGGACGAGCGCTACAGCCGGGCGGCGAAACCCGCACGACTGGAACCGCCGAGTTGGCTGATCGAGCACCTGGCGCAACTGCCGGGCGGCCGTGCGCTCGACCTGGCCGCCGGGCTCGGTCACGCGGCGATCGAGTTGGCGCGACGCGGCTGGGCGGTCACCGCGGTCGACGTCTCGCCCATCGGAATTGAACGAGCGGCTGACTTCGCGCGGCGCGTCGGCGTCCAAGTCAACTGGGTCGTCGCCGATCTCGACGCCTGTCCCCTGCCCTCAAGCCACTTCGATCTGGTGACCGTGTTCTCCTATCTCGACCGCGATCGCCTCCCGACCGCGATCGCTGGCACGCTGCGCCCCGACGGCGTGCTCGTCTTCGAAACGTTCACGATCGACCAATTGCAATTGCCCGGCAATCACCTGCGCAACCCCGCGCACGCGCTCGACCACGGCGAACTGCTGCGGATGTTCCCCACGCTGCGGGTTCGCCACTACCGCGAGGTCACGTTGCCCGACCGCGCCGTTGCGAGCGTCGTCGCGCAGAAAAGCTGAGGCGGCGCGGCCAAGCTACTGCACGACCCCCTTGGTCAGGTGCATGAACGCCGTCTCCAGGTTCATCTCTTCTTCCTTGAACAGATTGACGCGGTAGCCGTTCTGCACGAGTAGAGTCGGGATGAAGCTGTACTCGTGCGTGCCCTCCTTGAGCGTCACGACCAAGTGGCCGTCGTGCCGCTGCACGCCTTCGACCTCGCCATGTTTCGCGAGCAACTCCCCTGCTCCATCTACCCCGTCGACCACGCCGACGTTGAGCACGATCTTCGTTCGGACCTGCTTCATGACGTCGGCGACCGCACCGTTCACGAGCAGTTCGCCGCGCTCGATGATGCCGATCTTGTTACAGATGTCGGCCAGCTCGGGCAGGATGTGGCTCGACACCAGGATCGTCTTGCCCATGTCGCGCAGCTCTTTGAGCTTGCCGCGGATTTCGATCCGCGCGCGTGGGTCGAGTCCGCTCGCCGGCTCATCGAGCAGCAATACCTGAGGATCGTGCAGCAGCACGCGAGCCAGTCCGAGTCGTTGCGTCATGCCGCGAGACAGGCTCGTCACCAGCGCGTCGCGCTTGTAGGTCAGCTCGACAAGCTCCAGCGTGTCCTCGCAAATCTTGCGTCGCTTCGGACCGGTGATGCGATAGGCCGCGGCGAAGAACTCAAGGTACTCGATCACCTTCATGTCGTCGTACACGCCGAAGAAGTCGGGCATGTAGCCGATCAGGTGGCGAATCTCTTTGGAGCCGGTGTAGATCGAGTAGCCGCAGACGGTCGCCTCGCCCCACGATGGATTGAGCAGCGTGGCCAGGATGCGCATCGTGGTCGTCTTGCCCGCTCCGTTGGGACCGATGAACCCGTAGACGTCGCCGCGTTCCAGCGTCAGATTCAGCCGGTTCAGCGCGTAGAGGTCGCCATACATCTTGGTCAGTTCACGCGTCGCAATCATCTATCACGGTCTCCTGTAATCCGGCTCGACTGCCGGCGCGGCCTTGAGCGTGACCGGCAGCACCACACGGACGAACGTCTTGGCGGCGACGTCGTCCGGTTCGCCTCCGTTGAGGCTGATGCGGCAGCCGGGTCCGGCGACTCGCGCGACGAGCACCGCGCGGCCTAGATCGAGTTGCGAGCTGAGGTCCAGGTCGCGGAAGTAGTCGCTCGACGCCGACTCGCCGGCCTCGGGTAGTCGCTGGTGAAACATCATGCCATAGATCAGATTCCGTTGCAGCGCGTCGGCGTCGTCAGCCGCGTCGCCCTGCCCGTTTCGAGCGGCGGCGATCGGCGCAACGCGGCGACTCAAGTGCCCTCGCAGGTCCTCGCTCGACCGCGTTTCGACCAACATCGAGCCGGGCGCGGGCAGGTCGCCGAGCGGATAGATCTTGCGGGCGAACGCCAGGTGGCAGTCCTCCAGGCGCACGCCGAACCGGTTGCTGAGCGACCCGCGCAGTTCCGTGCCGATCGCGGTCAGGTTCACATCGACCACCGCCGGCGCCGGGCCGTGCCAGCGAGCGGTGAAGCTCTTCATCGACCAGACGTGGAGCGGGACGCCGACTATGCCGGCTGACTGAGGCTCGAACTGATAGCCGCGTTGAAACACCGCCACGCCGCCACGCCGCGCCATGCCGCCAATCGTGTCCTCGGGAACGCCCAACCACGAAACCACGGTCTCGGTCGGCCGTGGCTGCGCCGCCTTGCCGGGGGCTGGGCTGACCTTGATCGAGTATTGGTCGAGCCGCGGGCTGAACAGCGTGAACCAGCTTGTGCCGCGCAGGCTCGCAGTCGCATGGTCCACGTCGACCACGTCGATCTTGTTCACGCGCAGTTCGTTGCCCTTGAGGCTATGAACCGCGAAATAGGCCGCTACGCTCACCGCCGCCACTGAGATGGGGAACGTCACCCAGGTCAGTTCCATGCGTTTGAAGATGCGCCGGAGCAACCAGTAGTCGAGCGGCCCGACCAACAGCACGTAGCCGAGTATGCACAGAGCGACCCACTGAAACGAAATGATCGGCACTTCAGCGAACTGCTCTAGCGATCGGCGAAGGTGTGAGCTGAGGTCGCGCTGGGTTTGGCTCCACGCCTCACGCGACGTGGTCGATCCGAGCTGTTTGCGAATCGCCAGCAACTTGAGCCACAGGTCGGTCAGCCCGTCCCAGTCGCGAAACGGTTCGCGGCTCAGCTCGAGCGGTACCAGCGTGACGGTGCCCAGGCCGTAGGCGCCCGCGACCACGAGCGGCAAGTCGCGGCGGCCGACCACGACACGACCTCGAACGTTGGTGAGATGCGGCACCGACAGGGTCGATCGGATCGGAACCGGCGGGACACTGGAACCAAGGTAGCTTTCCAGGTCCGGGAGTTGGCTCACCGACTGCATTCGGTCCACATCGGCGGGCAGCATGCCGGCGAACACCTTCGCCGCCTGGTCCCACGCGCCGCCCGTCGTGATGATCAGCTTGCCGCCGTGCTTCACCCATGATTCGATCGCGGCGAGTCGGGAGGCATCGAAACCAGCCAGCGCGGTCGGGTCATCCGCCGAGATGATCAGGTGGTCGACGCCTTCGTAGCCGAACCACCGGTCGGGCAGGTCGCTGGTCGATTGCACATGACCGATGCGAAATAGGTCGCGCGGATAGCCGGGGCGCTTCGTGAGTTGGGCAAGTTCCAATCCGGCCGGCCCTCCGACCGCGACGATGAGCATCACACTCAGCGGAGCGCCCGCCGAGACCTGGCCGCTCGCCGATGAAAACGCGGCGCGCTGTACCGCCTTGCCGTCGCGGTCGGCCAGGCGCACGTGGAAACTGGGCATCATCTTGCCGGCCTTCACGAACGTGGCGACGTCAACCGACTCGCCCGGGGCCAAGCGAACGGGTGTCGCAAGCATGGCCGGCACATCGTCGCTGTCGGCCGTCGCGAGTTCGAGCGAGCCGTCGAAACCGTCGCCTTCGGCCGTTAGCTTCACGGTGGCAGGCGCCCAGCAGCCGACCTTGTAGTTGCCGCCGGCGTCCGACGCGGCGCCGAATCCGACTCGCAGGCCCTGCACTTGAACCTGAGCGATCGCGGGCGAGGTAAGCAGCGCCGCGAGCGCCACTCCCGCGACAACACAGGCCATGCCATACCTGTCGATCGTGGAGGGCGTGGTCTGTGCCCACGCCGAAGGCGTCAAATAACTCAGCCCAGGGTCGCGAGTCTGCGAGCGCACCCTGGGTGAGGGAATCGGCGTATTCTTCGATGAACCCTGAAGGGGTTCCACCGATCCGCTCCAGCCTGTGCAACCCCTTCGGGGTTGGACGCGGCGCTGAGGACTTCGTACCCAGGGTGCGCTCGCAGATTCGCGACCCTGGGCTGAGTTGTCCAACTGCTTCGCAGTTGCCCTCGCCGCGTCGGGTGTCGTAACCTGGGCTGAGTTCTTGAACTGCTTCGCAGTTGCCCGTGTTGCGTGGGGTGGTGTGGTGGAGTCAGTCATTGCATCCCTATACGCAACAGCCAGCGCTATGGTTTCTCGGCTCCGGAACATTCGCACGGAATCGCATGGCAGCCGGGGCAACCATCGCCATACTTGTCGGCGACAGCCCGGCCCAGGTCGATGCCCGAAACGTTCGCGATCGTAGCCAGCCACGCGAGCACGTCGGCGAACTCCTCGGCCCGCTCCTTGTCCGTGCCGTGCCGCAGCGCCGTGGCCAGTTCGCCGACCTCCTCGACGAGCCACATGAACGTCCCTTCGACCCCGCGCTCGACATCGCGCGGCAGATACATGTCGCGAATCAGTTGCTGCAGGCCGGCCAGAGTGAGGGGTTGGTTCAGGCTGGAGTGTCTTGCCATGGGGTCACTTGCTCTCCAACTCCTTGAGCAGTTCGCGAGCCTCAGTGTTATCGGGGCTGCGATCGATCAGGGCCTTGACGGCCTCGATGGCCGCATCGCGCCGGCCGGCGGCATCGAGCGCACGGGCAAGTTTGATCGCGATCGCCTCGTCCTTCGGCTTCAGCCGCAGCGCCACGTCGAACTCATCGGCGGCGGCAGGCCAGGTCCCCTGCCCCGCCAGCGCGTCGCCGAGTATGACGTGCGCGTCGGCGTCGGCGACGTCGATGTGCAGCGTCATCCAGGCGTAGCGCGCCGCCCGCGCCCAGTCCTTGTCCTCGGCGGCCATGCTGGCCAGCTTCTTGCGCGGCGCCGGGTCGTCGCCGTCGAGCAGGCTAAGTTCCTCGAGTGCGGCTCGCAATGCCGACCGATCGCCCGTCAGCAGCGCGACGCGAGCGACACCGGCCACCCACCTCGATTCGGCCGGGAATCGGCGGCGAGCCAGCTCGTACAGCGACTTCGCCTCGGCGTACTGCTTCGCTCGCGTGCGGATATCGGCCAGCAACTCGACGACTCGCGAATCGGGCCGGCCGCGATCGAGTGCCGGCTCGAGCACCTCGCGAGCGCGATCGGTATCGCCCGTCAACATGCTCAGCCGCGCCAGCACGTAGCTGCCGAGTGGATGGCCTTTGCGCGCCTGGGTCGCCTTGGTCGCCAGCTCGCGGGCCTTGGGATACGTGCGACGTCGCAGGTACTCGTTGGCCAGGCGCGCGGCTAGGTCGGGATCATCGGGCTTCGCCTGATGCGCTCGCTCCAACTCAGCGAACGTCATGGGCGGCTCGGTCGGACCGGTTTGCAATGTCGCGGCCAGCTTCTTCAGATGTTCGACGTAGCCCGCCTCGAACTCGCTCTTGGGCAGCTTGCAGACGCGCTCGACCGCCTCGCCGGTGGTCAGGCCGTCGCGGTAGGCGTCGAGCATTCGAGCCAGACTGTCCGAGCCGAACCGATCGAGCATGTACTCGGCGTACAGTTCGCTCTGGCAGTAGGCCATTTGCCAGTCGAGCGCCGACTTCGGGCGAGCGAACGCGAGATTGATGTCGTCCAGGTTGAACAGGTTGCCGGCCGGCACACGCTCGACGATTAGCTGGTTCCACACTTGCGAGCGCGGGTAGCCTTCGGTCTGCACCGCGAGCGCCTCGGTGAACCAGTGCGGGATGTTGAAGTTCGTCTGCTGCAACGTGATGACGTGGGCGACCTCGTGTTTGAGCACCCGCGCCCAGTTGAACTGCTTCTCGACGCCGGCCGGCGAGGTCATGGCGACGACCTTGCCCGTACACGCCCCGACCGTGCCGATCCAGGGCAGACCGATCGTTCGGGCGCTGAACCATTGATGCGCCGTCTGCCCCCTGCCCTTGTTGAATATCTCGATCGAAATCCGATCGGGCGGCCGAAACGCGAAGTGCTCAGTCAACTCCGCGTACGCCTCTTCCAGGTACTTCGCGGCGTACCGGCCCAACAGGCCGTCGAGTTTCTCGTCGACTCGGACGCGAAAATGTTCGGTGTCGATCGTCTGGTAGCCCTTGAGTTGATCGAGCACCTCGAGCATGTTCTTGGTTCGCGCGTTGAATGGATCGGCCTGGAAAGCGGCGTCGAACGTCGTGGCTGCGTCGTCTTCCTTGCCGATCCGCATGTACAACATGCCCAGCCCGGTGCGCGGCCCGGCCAGATCGTCGCCCGCGTCGAGAGCCTTCTTGAAGTACAGCTCGGCCTCGTCGAAGCGGCGATGATCTTCAAGCCGCTCGGCCAGCCGCCACAGAAACACCATGGGACGCGGGCTGGCGGCCAGCACCTCGTCGCGCAGCGGCTCGAACTCCCCTGCCCTGCGCGCGAGCAAGTGGCACGCGGCCAGTCGGCCGAGCGTCTCTTCGTCGCGAGCGTTCACGGCGCGGGCCTTTTCCAGTTCGGCCAGCGCCTCGGCGTATTGTTCACGCGCCATGAACAGGTCGGCCTTCAGTCGACGGGCGTCGGGCAGGTTTGGATTGATCTCGAGTGCGCGGTCGGCGTGTTCATGTCCCTGTTCGATGTCGTAGTCGCCGAGCGCGACGACGCCGACGGCGACATGCACGGCGGCGGCGTTCGGGTTGATCTCGATCGCCTTGCGCAGGTCCTTGAGCGCGTCGCCCTTGCGATGCTTGTCGGCGAACAATCGGCCCGACGCCAGCCGCGCCGGCCAGTAGTCGGCATCGGTCCGCACCGCCTCGTCGAACATGCCGTTCAACACGGCGTTCAGTTGCTCCGATTGCTCGCCGGCTCGCAGCGCACGCTGCGCGTACTCCGCCGCCGCTCGGCCGATGAGCACCAACGACGCGGCGTCTTTCACGTCGCGGCCGTTGAAGAATCGCACGAACCACTCGTAGCCCTTGGTCGCCGCGGCGCGATCGCCGGCAGCGTCGGCCAGTTGGGCGGCCACGAATCGGGCCACAAGTTGATCGGGGTCTTTCGCCAGTGCGGCGCGGGTCAGCTCCCCTGCCCTGTCGAGTTGACCGCGCAACAGGGCCAACTCGGCGGCGCGTGCGACAAGGTTCGGCTCGTCGGGCAACTGCTTGAGGGCCGTTTCGATTACTGAAACGGCGTCGCCCCAATCGCCCTGTTCCTCGTGGCAGCGACTCAGCCCGATCGCCGCGTCGCTCGCGGTCGCCTTGTCGTCGAGCAGCTTTCCGAACGCCTCGGCCGCTTCTTCGTATCGCCCGCGCAGCAGGTGTGAACGTGCGGCGGCGAGGTCGGCTTGCGATTCGCCGCCAGCCGCCGCGGTCGCGATCAGACTGAAGAGCAAGGCAAACACACGAGTACGTTAGCCGCTGCCCTGGGCTGATTCAATGGCACCGTCGGCGGTAGAATACGCCTGACTCGGACCTGTGGGCGAGCAAGCCATGCCCGAATATCGACCACCACCAGCCAAGCGACGCGGGGCGCAGATCGAACCGCCCAATCGGTTCGAGGCGACCCACCACGAGCCCGACTTCGAGCATCGCGAGTTCGACGAAGACCTGCACGACGACCAGCGCGTGGTCGAGACCGAGTTCATTCCGGACCACACCCAGGGGCTGATCGCCGAGAACAACAGTCCAGACATTCCATTTCGGTTCAGCATCAACCCGTATCGCGGCTGCGAGCATGGCTGCGTGTACTGCTACGCGCGGCCGACGCACGAGTATCTCGGCATGAATGCGGGGATCGACTTCGAGACGAAGGTCATGGTGAAGCTGAGTGCGCCGCAGTTGCTGCGCGACGAGTTGAACCGACCGAGTTGGCGGCCGCAGTTGATATCGCTGTCGGGCGTGACGGATTGTTATCAGCCGGCCGAGCGGCGGTTTCGGCTGACGCGCGGTTGCCTGGAGGTGCTGCTCGAAGCGCGGCAGCCCGTGACCATCGTGACCAAGAACTCGCTGGTGCTGCGCGATTTGGACCTGCTGCGGCCGATGGCAGCCGCGCGGCTGGTACACGTGGCCGTGAGCATCACGACGCTCGACCGCGAGTTGGCCCGCACGATGGAGCCGCGCACGAGTGCCCCGCAGGAGCGGCTGCGGACGGTCCGCGAGTTGAACGCCGCCGCCGTTCCGGTCGCGGTGATGGTGGCGCCGGTCGTGCCCGGCCTGACGGACGACGAGATGCCCGCCATCCTGCACGCCGCTCAAGAGGCCGGCGCCGCGTCGGCCGGCTACATCATGCTGCGCCTGCCCCTGGCCGTCGAGCCGGTGTTTCGCGATTGGCTCGGTCAGAACTATCCCCTGAAGAAGGACCGCGTCGAATCGCGCGTCCGCGCGGTGCGCGACGGCCGTCTGAACGATGGCAAGTTCGGCTCGCGCATGCGCGGCGCCGGGTTTCTCGCCGACGAGATTGAGAAGGTGTTCGACCTGTTCACCAAGAAACTCGGGCTCGACGGCGACCTGCCGCCGCTCGACTACTCGCAGTTCCGTCCACCGCGATCGGCTGCCGGCCAGTTGCGGCTGTTTTGATGTTCGGGTGGGGCAGACATTCCTGTCTGCCTTAGGTACTGTCCCACATTGAAAGGGGTTCGAATTCGTTTAACTTAACCCGCAGCCGCAGGCGAGGCATGGCTGGCGCTTGTTGTGCCTCGCCTGCGG
>DAIOWH010000167.1:0-13841 GCA_036758585.1 Planctomycetia bacterium | reverse complement strand
CTGCGGCTGCGGGTTAAACGAATTCGGACCCCTTTCAATGTGGAGCGGTACTGAGCTCTGCGATGCTCTACTACCTGATCGGGCTTTGGACGACGGGCGGCAACGACGCGGGACCAGGCGAACTCGCGGGGCTGTTTCGTTCGATCATGTTCCGATCGGCGGGAGCAAGCCTGACGGCGTTCGTACTGAGTGTGTGGCTCGGTCCGCGAGTGATTGGCTGGCTGGGCCGCCGCTGGCGCGAACGGATCGGCGGCGACTCGGATCGGCTCGCGACGATGCACGCAAAGAAGCAAGACACGCCGACGATGGGCGGCGTTTTCGTGCTTGCCGCGGTCGGCGGCGCCACGATCGTGTGGGCAAACGTCACGAATGTGTTTGTGCTGCTCGGGCTGGTGCTGACGATCGGCCTGGGACTGATCGGCGCGATCGACGACCTGACGAAACTGAACGGCGTGCGGCGTGGCATCACGGAACGACAAAAACTGCTCGCGCAACTGGCGCTGGGGCTGGCCGTCGGGACCGGCCTGTACTGGGCGACTCGCGAGAATCCGTTTGGGACAAAGCTGTCGCTGCCGGTAGTTCCGGCGTACGTGTCGCTCGGTTGGCTGTTGGTGCCCTGGGCGGCGCTCGTGATCGCCGGTAGCTCGAACGGAGTGAACTTGACGGACGGACTCGACGGCCTGGCCGGCGGCTGCCTGGTGTTCGTCGGTGCGGCGATCGGCGTGTTCGATTACGTCGCAGGTCACGCGCGGCTCGCGGCGCATCTTTCGGTGCCGTATGTGCCGGGCTGCGGCGAACTGACAGTGCTGGTCGGGGCGGCCGTGGGTGCGACCCTCGGCTTCTTGTGGTTCAACTGTCACCCGGCCGAAGTGTTCATGGGCGACACCGGCTCGTTGTCGCTCGGCGGTTTGGTCGGCTATGCGGCCTTGGTACCGAGGCAGGAATTGCTCCTGGCCGTGGCCGGCGGAATCTTCGTGCTCGAAACACTCAGCGTTTTGGTCCAGAGGTACTACTTCAAGGCAACCGGGCGGCGCGTGCTGCTGTGCGCCCCGTTGCACCACCACTATCAGTTTCTCGGTTGGCCCGAGACGAAGATCGTGGTGCGATTTTGGATAGCCGCCGCATTACTCTCGATCCTTGCTGTCGCGACCCTCAAGCTCAGATAGCCACCGGCTATCTCGCGGGTCGGTCGGACCCGGTCCGACCCGGCGATGCGACAGTTAGGGAGAGGGGGATCCTGGGGCGTAGCGACTCATGCTGTTCGACGTCGAACGGCGCGAGCGCTACGTCCCAGACCCTTTATGCAGGACGCAACTCGCACAACTGGTGCGGTGACACCTGAAATCCGATTATCGAAATCCGAAAACCAATCGAAATGACCGAAATCCGAGAATGATGCGAAACCGCCCGCAGAGTTCATTCCGCCCGCTTGGTGCGGAGAAGACATGGAAACACGGAGACACAGAGGACACAGAGGAATGCTGGATTCATGATCTCTGTGTTCTCTGTGCCTCTGTGTTTCGAATTGCCGAGGTTCGAATTTCTCTCCCATGCAGCCGGAACGCAAGCTACTGATCTTCGCTGCCGCGGCCTTGATCGGTCTGGGGCTGCTGATGGTGTACAGTTCGAGCATCACGGCACGGCCGAGCTTTGCCGATCAGCGGTATCTGACGCGGCAGCTCTACTTTTTGGGTGCGGGTCTGGCGCTGGCGATCGCCGCCGCGCGGGTGCCGGTGGCGGCATGGCGGCTCGCGGCGACGCCGCTGTTCATCGTCAGCGCGGCGTTGCTCGCCGTCGTGCTTCTGCCCGGGGTCGGCACGACGCGCAACGGCGCTCAGCGCTGGTTCAGCGTCGGGTCGTACAGCTTTCAGCCTTCCGAGTTGGCAAAGTTCACCCTCGTGCTGTTTCTCGCCCGTGGCCTCGAACGCAAGGGCGAATCGGTGCGCCGGTTCTGGACCGGCTGGTTGCCTCTGGCTGCGCCATGTGTCGTGGTCAGCGGGCTGGTACTGCTCGAGCCGGACTTCGGAACGGCGGTGTTTCTGCTCGCGGTGACGGCGATCATGTTGTTCGTGGGAGGAATGCCGTACGCTCACGCGCTGGCTGCCGGGCTGCTCGCTGTGCCGGTGGTCGCGGTGCTCGCGTGGGCGCAGCCGTACCGCGTGAAACGCCTGCTGCAATTTGCCGAAGCGTGGCGTGATCCGACCGCCGCGTCGTATCACGTGCAGCAGTCGCTCGTCGCATTGGGTTCGGGCGGAATCTGGGGCGCGGGGCTCGGCCAGGGCTGGCAAAAACTCGGTTTCCTGCCCGAGGCCAACACCGACTTCATCTTTGCCGTACTAGGTGAAGAACTCGGCCTGGTCGGCACGCTGACGGTGCTTGTGCTGTGGTGCGCGCTGCTGGTGTGCGGCGTGCGGCTCGCACGCCAAGCCGGCATCGAGCCGTTCGCTCGTTTCGTCGGCTTCGGGTTGACCGCGCAGCTTGTGCTGCAAGCCTTGTTCAACATCGGCGTTGTGACCGGCAGCTTGCCGCCGAAGGGAATCTCGCTGCCGTTTCTTAGTGCCGGCGGATCGAACCTTGTGGCAAGCCTTGTGTCTGTCGGAGTAGTGCTGGGTGTAACCCAAACGGTTGGCGCATCAAAGATCGACGATCGAGAATCGCCGCGCGGCGGCACTCCTGTCGCCAATCTTCGGCGCGAGGCGAAACGAATGACCGAGAAGGCGGCATGAGCAATTCGATCCATATCATCTTCGCGGGCGGCGGCACGGGCGGGCACCTGTTTCCAGGCATCGCGGTGGCCGCGGAGTTGCTGCATCGCGAGCCGAATGCGCGGGTGACCTTCTGCGGATCGGGACGCGACTGGGAACGCGAGCAAGTCGCCCGCGCGGGATACGACTACTTGGCGCACACCGCAGCGCCGCTCGTCGGGTCGCCGATGGGAGTTCTGCGAGCGATCTGCGCCAACGGAGTCGGCTACCGCCGCGCACGACGAACGGTGATCCAGCACCGGCCTCAGGTGGTGGTGGGGCTTGGCGGCTATGGTTCCGTGCCGATCGGCCTGGCCGCCGCGAGACTGGGAGTGCCGCTCGTACTGCTCGAACAGAACCTGATTCCCGGCCGCGCTAACGCGCTCCTGAGCCGCTGGGCCACACTGGTGTGTCTGGCGTTTGAAGTCGATGCAAATCGTCTCCGATCAGGCGTCCGCGCCGTCGTCACAGGCAACCCTGTGCGATCTTCGATCCTCGAACTCGCCGCGGCGGCCGATGCGCAGCCACCGGCCGATCGCACCGGCCGACCAACGTTGCTCGTCTTCGGAGGCAGCCAGGGCGCCCACAGTGTGAATCGAGTGGTCGCCCAATCGCTGCCGCGCATCGCCGAACACATGACCGGTTGGCGCGTCATTCATCAGGCCGGTGCGAAGGACGGCGAGTGGCTGCGCGATGCGTACGTCGCGGCCGGAGTCAGCGCCGACATTCGCCCGTTCATCCACGACATGGCCGACGCCTACGCACAAGCCTCATTGGCGATCTGCCGTGCCGGGGCGACGACGCTGGCCGAGCTGGCCACGGTGGGCGTTCCGGCGATCTTGTTGCCTTACCCGCTGGCCGCGTCGAACCACCAGTGGCACAACGCCCAGTTCTTCGGGCGGGCTGGGGCCGCCGTGGTGATCGAAGATCGGCCCGACACGGCTCACGTTACCGCAACGCTCACGTCGTCGTTGCTGCCGCTGATCAAGCTGCCTGCTCTACGCGATGAGATGCGCCGCGCCACGCGGCAGCTCGCGCGACCGACCGCGGCCTCAATCATCGTGGACGAACTGCTGACGCTCGCCGGCGCGGCCGCTGGTTCCCTGCAGTCGGCTTGATCACTCGGCCGCACGCGTGGAACAACCGGCAACTCTTACCTCGATTGACGCATCCAAGGCGCTCCCCTATCATTCGCCGCTCCTGTCTCAGCGGCCACGGTGGATGGTTTCACGGCGGCTTCAGCCGGTGCCGATACTTGGAGTTGGAGCAGAGCCTCCAGCGGCTCGTTCGTTTCTCACACTGCCGAGTGCAACCATTGAATCTCAACGGCACACCAGTTCATTGCGTAGGAATCGGCGGGGCCGGAGTTCAGGCCCTCGCGGAGTTCCTGATTCGTTCCGGCGCGACGGTGACGGGATCGGACCAGGCCGATTCCGAGGCGCTGCTGCGGTTGCGACGCCTCGGCGCGCGGATCGCGGTGAGGCACGACGCTGCGAGCGTGCCGGCCGCTGCGCGGTGCCTTGTCTATAGCCCAGCCGTGGCAGAGGACAACCCCGAGCGACAGCGGGCCCGCCAACTCGGCGTGCCACAGTTTTCCTATCCCGAGATGCTCGGCCGCCTGATGGCCACGCGGTTCGGCGTCGCAGTCGCTGGCACGCACGGAAAGAGCACGACCACCGGCATGGTCGGTTGGATACTGGACCAGGCCGGACTCGATCCGACCGTGATCGTCGGCGCGGCAGTGCCGCAACTGGGCGGGCCGAGTCGCGTCGGTGCGGGACGGGCGTTCGTCGCCGAAAGCTGCGAGTTCCGACGCAGCTTCCATCACCTTGAGCCGCAGATCGCGGCCATCCTGAACATCGAGCCGGACCATCTCGACTACTACAGCCACCTGGACGAGATCATCGACAGCTTCGCCGAATTCGCGCGTCGGGTCCCACCGGGCGGCTTGGTACTGGCCCACGGCAACGACGACGCCGTGGCGCGTGCGACGCGAGGCTTGAAGGCGTCGGTCGAGACGTTCTCACTGGGGCCTGGTTGCACGTGGTGGGCGGCCGACCTGCGCAGCGACGCCGGCCGGTACCGCTTCCGCGTGTTTCGCGACGGCGACTATGTGACCCAGGTCGCACTCGAAGTGCCCGGACGACACAACGTCGAGAACGCGCTGGCCGCAATCGCGATCGCCCGCGCGTTGGATGTGTCGCCCGCGACCATCCGCGACGCGATCGAGCAGTTTCGCGGCTGCGGTCGCCGCATTGAATCGCGCGGCACGTGGCGCGGCGTCACGCTGATCGACGACTACGCGCACCATCCGTCCGAGGTTCGCGCCAGCCTGCGGGCCGTGCGCGAGATGTACCCGAACCGCCGCATTTGGTGCGTGTTTCAGCCGCATCAGCTTGCTCGTACGCGCGTGCTCTTCGATGACTTCGCCCGGTCGTTCGCCGACGCCGATCGGGTGATCATCGCCGACATCTATCTGGCCCGCGAGGCGGCCACCGATCTGGCCGCCCAAACCGCCTTGCAACTGGCCGCGGCCGCAAGTGAGAATGGCCGCGACGTTCGGCATCTCGCGCAGACGGGCACGATTGTCGCCTACCTGGAACGGGACCTGGAACCGGGCGACGTGCTCGTGACGATGGGGGCCGGCGACATAGGGAAGGTAGCCGATGCCTTTGCTCGACGAGTTTCGCGACATCGTCAGGCGGGATGAACCGCTCGCGCCGCACACGTATTTCCGGTTGGGCGGGCCGGCCGAGTATTTCGTGCGGCCGCGCTCGATCGACGAACTGGCGGCTGTGGTCAGGCGCTGTCGTAAGGACGATGTGCCGGTGCGGCTGCTCGGCGGCGGCTGCAACCTGCTGGTGCGCGACGAAGGCGTGCGCGGCGTCGTGGTCAAGTTGGACGAGCACGCCTTCACGGCCGTGAACGTGGCGGCGGGCCGCGTCGATGCCGGGGCGGGTGCACAACTGAGCAACGTGATCACGCGGGCCGCCAAGGAAAGCCTCGCCGGACTGGAGCTGCTCGTGGGCATTCCGGGCACGATCGGCGGGTCGTTGTGCATGAACGCCGGCGGCCGCGCGGGCGACATCGGCCAGTTCACCAGTAGCGTCACGATCATGGACTGGGCCGGCGAGATCCACCTGCGGCAGCGCCAGGACTTGCAGTTCAATTACCGCGAGACGAACCTCGACGACGCCATCGTGCTCGGCGGACGGTTCGAGTTGGAGCCCGACAATCCGGAGGCGATCGAGAAACGCATGCGCAAGATCTGGATCATGAAGAAGGCCAGCCAACCGATGGGCTTTCAGTCGGGGGGCTGCATCTTCAAGAACACGCGCGGACTGAGCGCCGGCCTGCTGATCGATCAGACCGGCCTAAAGGGCGCCAAGGTCGGCGGAGCCGAGGTGAGTGATCGCCACGCGAACTTCATCGTCGCCAACTCCGGGTGCACCGCTCGCGACGTGCTAAGGCTCATTGACATGGTCCGCAGTCGAGTGTCGGAAAGGTTCGCCATCGATTTGGAACTGGAGATCAAGGTCTGGTAGGGAGAACGGTCGAGTACTAGAGCGGCGGGCCCTGGACCCTACCGCAGTTCGACCGTTCAACGGGTTAGGCACTCCAAGGATGAGGAGTCTCGTCATGACAACGGCGATGGATCGCCCGGTCGTTTCCGATGGTCCGCTCTCAATCGTGGTCCTGTCGGGCGGCTGGTCGGCGGAGCGCGAGGTGAGCCTGGCGAGTGGTCGGGCGGTAATCGACGCCTTGCGATCGCGCGACCACGACGTGCGCGAGCTGGATCCGGCCGAGATCGACGTGCTCGCGTACCCTTGGCGTGGCGTCGATGTCGCGTTCATTGCGCTGCACGGCTCGTTCGGCGAAGACGGCACGGTCCAGTCGCTGCTCGACGATCTCGGCGTTGCCTACACTGGCAGCGGCCCGCAGGCCAGCCGGCTGGCGATGAGCAAGTCGGCGGCCAAGTTGCGGTTCATCGCGGCCGGACTGCCGACCCCCACATATCACACGGTCCATGTAACCGATGCGGCCGCGATCGCGAGCGACAAGACTGGCGAACTTGGATACCCCCTGGTCGTGAAGCCGAACGGTCAGGGTTCGAGTATCGGGGTCACCATCGTGCACGACGCGACGCAACTGGCCAACGCTCTCGCCGGAGCGTTCCGCTACGACCCACTGGCGATCCTCGAAAAGTACATCGACGGTCGCGAGTTGACCGTGGCCATCATCGACCGCCAGCCGCTGCCGATTATCGAGGTACGGCCGGCTCGGCCGTTCTTCGACTACCAGGCCAAGTACCAGGACGATTCAACAGACTATGCGTTCGACATCGACTTGCCGCCGGAAACCGTTCGGCAGGTGGAATCGGCGGCCATCGGCGCGGTGGAGTCGCTCGGTGCGAGCGGCGTCGTACGTGTCGACTTGCGTCTCGACGGGACTGGCCAGCCCTGGCTGCTGGAGGTCAACACGGTGCCTGGCTTTACCGATCACAGCCTGGTGCCCAAGTCGGCGGCCCGCGCGGGCATCGCCTTTGCCGAGCTCTGCGACCGACTCGTTCGTGCCAGGCTTGTTCCGAAGGCGGATTCTATTGGCGCCGCAGCGTGATGGGGGCCGAGCCATCGAGCACGGCCCCAAGTGGACCAGAGGGGAAGCGATCATGTCGCATCCGATCCGATGCAATCGAACCGGCGTACTGCAACTGCACTCCGCGATCTTGATCGTGGCGACAGCGATTCTCATCGGCGTTCTAGCGCTGGGCGGACACAAGGCGTTCTCGCTGGGACGAGCCACGGTGACCGACTCGGAGCGGTTTCGCCTGAGCCTGCGCGAAATCGAGATCACGCCGCGGCCGGTTTGGATTCGCGCTGACCTGCTGGGCCAGGTGCAGCGGTCGGCCGGGCTGCCGGACGAGCTAAGTTCGCTCGACGTTCAACTGACCTCGCGGCTGGGTGAGGCGTTCGGCGCGAACCCGTGGGTACGCAAGGTGCGCGAAGTGCGCCTGATCCACCCGCGCACGGTCCGCGTAGGACTGACCTATCGCGAGCCGGTCGCGGTCGTGCAAACGGCCCATTCGCTTCACCCGATCGATCGCGACGCGGTCTTGCTGCCTGCCGAGGACCTGAGCGATCCAGCGATCTATGTGACGATCAGCGGCGTGCGGTCGACGCCGACCGGTCCGGCGGGCACGAAGTGGCAAGACCCCGTGGTCCAGGCCGCGGCAATCACGGCGGACACACTCGCCGGTTATCACTTGAAGCTCAGCATCTCGGCGATCGATGTTACGGAGTATCGCCCCGCCGCGACGCGCCCAGGCGCGATCATGCTGCTCACCGAGGCCGGCACGCGCGTCAAATGGGGCCGACCGCCCGAAGACGACTTCCCCGGCGAGGTGTCGACACAAACAAAGCTCACTCGGCTTTTCAAGTACATCCAGGATCACGGCTCGCTCGACAAGCCCGCCGGCCCGAACGACATCGACATCACGCATCTCGAAGAGATCAGCGTCCGCCCGCGGGCCGCCGCCGACCGCCCCAGCCGGCAGCCCGCCCCAGCTCCAATCACGCCCGCCGAGCGGCGACAAGGCTGAGCAGTTCAGAGGCCCACCGATCTCTGGCTTCTGGTCTCTGACCTCTGATTTCTGGCCTCTGACCCCGAGCTCCGTCGCGTTGCGACCTCCCCCTGATTGTGGTATTTTTCCGCCAATGGATTGGACCATTTCGCGTTCATCCCCACGAAACTGCTGCTGAGGAAACCAACTTGCCCACGGACGCTGGCGGCGAAAACATCCGCGAACTCGACATCGAAGAGGAACTGAAGGGCAGCTACCTGACGTACGCCATGAGCGTCATCGTCAGCCGCGCGTTGCCCGACGCCCGCGATGGACTGAAGCCGTCGCAGCGACGAATTCTCGTCGCTATGAACGACCTGCGGCTTGGCCCGACCGGCTCGCGCACCAAGTGCTCGAAGATCGCCGGCGAGACCATGGGCAACTACCACCCGCACGGCGATCAGGCGATCTACCCGACGCTCGTGCGCATGGCCCAAGAATGGAACATGCGGCACGTGCTGATCGACAAGCAGGGCAACTTCGGATCGATCGCGGGCCTGCCGCCTGCCGCGATGCGATACACCGAGGCGCGGCTGTCGAGCGTCGCCGCCGAACTACTCGAGGATCTGGAACGCGATACGGTCGATTTCGTGCCGACCTACGACGAGCAACGCATGGAGCCGACCGTGCTGCCCGGCAAGTTCCCGAACCTGCTGGTCAACGGTTCGACCGGCATCGCCGTCGGCATGGCCTCCAGCATCCCGCCGCACAACCTCGGCGAGATCTGCGACGCGGTCGTCAAACTGATCGACGAACCCGAGGTGACGGTCGATGAACTGATGGAGATCGTGCCTGGCCCCGATTTCCCGACCGGCGGCGTCATCTGCGGGCGTTCGCGACTGCGCGAGGGCTACGTCACCGGACGATCGAACATCGTCGTGCGGTCCAAGATCAAGTTCGAGGAGGGCAAAGGGGGCAAGCAGTCGATCGTCGTCACCGAGATTCCGTACCAGCAAACCCGCGACCGCGTCATGGAGCGAGTGGGCCAGCTTGCCGAGGAGGGCCGCATCCCCGGCATCGCCCGCGTCACCGACGAGAGCGACCGCAAGGACCCCGTGCGGATCGTCATCGACCTGAAGCGCGACGCCGACCGCGACGTCGTGCTCAACCAGCTCTATCAGCTCTCGCCGCTCCAGGAGACGTTTTCAGTCATCCTGCTCGCCCTGGTCGACGGCCGCCCGCGCACGCTGTCGCTCAAGGAACTGCTGCAGGAATTCGTGCGACACCGCGTCGTGGTGATCCGCCGCCGCACGCAGTTTCTGCTCGTGCAGGCGCAGAAGCGGAAGCATCACGTCGAGGGTCTGTTGATTGCGCTCAACCACATCGACGAGATCATCGCGATCATCCGGGGGTCGGACAACCCGGCCGAGGCGCGGGCGCGGTTGATCGGTCTGGAGGTGCCTGCCCAGATTCTCGAGCGTGCGTTCGGCGCCGAGCCGTTCGCCGCGTTTCAGGCGGAGCGCGGCACGCGCACGCACTACACCATGACCGGCGTCCAGGCCGACTCAATCCTGCAGATGCAGCTGCAACGCCTGACCAAGCTGGAACGCGACAAGCTCGTCGAGGAGTACAGCGAACTGCGTGAGGAGATCGCCGGCTACCTGCGGCTGCTCGCCGAGGAACGCAACATCCTCGACGTGGTCCGCGAGGACATGATCCAACTCAAGTCCAAATACGGCGACGCCCGCCGCACTGAAATCAGGGAAGACGAGGTCACCGAGTTCAACGCCGAGGACCTCATCGCCGACGAGCCGATGACGGTGATGGTCAGCCACGAGGGTTACATCAAGCGCATGCCGATGACCTCGTCTCGCGCGCAGGGTCGCGGCGGCAAGGGGATCACGGCCGCCGACACCAAGGAAGGCGATTTCCTGGAACACGTCTTCGTGGCCAGCACCCACGCCTACCTCTTGTTCTTCACGAACCGCGGTCGCGTGCACTGGCTGAAGGTCTACGACGTGCCACAGCAGAGCCGCACCAGCCGCGGCCGCGCCATCGCCAACATGCTCACGTTGCAGCCGGAAGAGAAGATTACCAACGTCATCCCGGTCCGCGACTTCAGCCAGGGCGCTTTGCTCATGGCGACGCAACGGGGTCTCGTCAAGAAGA
Source organism: Planctomycetia bacterium (assembly GCA_036758585.1). GTDB lineage: Bacteria > Planctomycetota > Planctomycetia > JALXBF01 > JBGPMX01 > DAIOWH01. The sequence continues at coordinate 3,368 of DAIOWH010000167.1, read as the reverse complement.
CCACTCTCGACGCATACAGCCGCCCGCAGCGCGGCGGCATCATCGCCATCAAACTTGAGGAGGCCGACAACCTGATCGGCGTCGTCGTCACCAACACCGGCGACCATGTCGTGCTGTCGACCAAGAAGGGCAAGGCGATCCGGTTCGACGAGTCGGATGCCCGACCGATGGGCCGTGCGACCTACGGCGTCAAAGGGATCACGCTCGGCGCAAGCGACGAAGTGGTCGGCATTGTCGTCGCCGATCCGACGGCAACGCTGCTCACCGTGTGCGAGCGCGGTTTCGGCAAACGAACTCCGTTCGGCGCCAGTACCGCCGCTGAGGCCGAGGAACCGGAGACCGAAGAACCCGAACAGGCGCCGGCCGTGGAACCGACCGTCGAACCCTCGGGCGAACCGTCGGCCGAGGGCGTCGAAGTCGAACCGTCCGGCGAGCGGGGCAACGTGCGCTACCGCACTCAGCGTCGCGGCGGCAAGGGCCTGATCGACATCAAGACCACGGCCCGCAACGGCGACGTCGTGGCCATCGCCTCGGTGCGCGACCAGGACGAAGTCATGATCATCACCGCCCGCGGCATGATGGTCCGCACACGGGTCAGCGAGATCAGCGTGATCGGCCGCAACACCCAGGGCGTGCGACTGATCCGACTCGACGAAGGCGACACCGTGGCCTCACTCGCCAAAATCGCGGCGGAAGAACAATGAAACGAATCCTTGTCACCGGCGGCTGCGGGTTTATCGGGTCGAACTTCGTTCGACTCGAGCTTGAGTCGTATCCTGACGTGGAGATTCGCAATCTCGATGCGCTCACCTACGCCGGCAACCCCGACAACCTCGCCGATCTAGCGGGCAACGCGCGATACCGGTTCATCCACGGCGACGTCACCGACCGGCCGCTGGTCGAGAGGGTGCTCGCCGAGGGAATCGACGCGATCGTGCACTTCGCCGCCGAGAGCCACGTCGATCGGTCGATACAAGACTCCGGCCCGTTCCTGCGCACGAACGTGATCGGCACTCAGGTGTTGCTCGACGCGGCCAAGGCCGCCGGAGTCGGTCGCTTCGTGCAGATTTCCACCGACGAGGTGTACGGCAGCCTCGGACCGACCGGTCTCTTCAGCGAAACCACGCCGCTCGCGCCGAACAGCCCCTACTCGGCGTCCAAAGCCGCCGCCGACATGCTCGTGCGCAGTTACGTACACACCTTCTCTTTCCCGGCCCTGATCACGCGCTGCTCGAACAACTACGGACCTTATCAATTTCCCGAGAAGCTGATCCCGCTGTTCATCTCAAACGCCATGGCCGACAAGCCGCTGCCGGTGTACGGCGACGGCATGCAGGTGCGCGACTGGATCCACGTCGCCGACCACTGCCGCGCGATCGATACGGTGCTGCGCCGCGGCCGTGTCGGCGAGGTCTACAACATCGGCGGTCAGTGCGAGAAGCCGAATCTCGAGATCACGCGTACCATCCTGCGCCTCGTAGGCAAGCCCGACTCGCTGATCCGCTACGTCGCCGACCGACCCGGCCACGACCGCCGCTACGCCATCGACTGCTCGAAGATCGACCGCGAACTAGGCTGGCGCCCGCAGGTGTCGTTCGACGACGGACTTGCGGCCACGATTCGCTGGTATCAACAGCACGCCGATTGGACCGCTCGGGTCCGAAGCGGCGCGTATCGCGATTACTACCGCAGACAGTATGGGACGGACTCATGAAACGCGCACTCATCACCGGCGTCACCGGCCAAGACGGTTCGTACCTTGCCGACCTGCTGCTCGCCGAGGGCTACGAGGTGCACGGCATGGTGCGGCGGTCGAGCACCGAAAACTTCGAGCGAATCAACCACATCCGCGACCGCATCCACCTGCACCAGGCCGATCTGCTCGACCAGCTTTCAATCATCAGTCTGCTCAAGCAGGTTCAGCCGGCCGAGGTGTATAACCTGGCCGCGATGAGTTTCGTGCCGACCAGTTGGGTGCAGCCCGTGCTCACCGGCGAGTTCACGGCGATCGGCGTCACACGGATGCTCGAAGCGATCCGGCTCGTCGACCCCGCGATTCGGTTCTATCAGGCGTCGTCGAGCGAGATGTTCGGCAAGGTCGTCGAGACCCCGCAGACCGAGCGAACGCCGTACCACCCACGCAGCCCGTACGGCGTCGCCAAGGTCTACGGCCACTGGATCACGGTGAACTATCGCGAGAGTTACGGCATGTTCTGCTGCTCGGGCATCCTGTTCAATCACGAGTCGCCGCGGCGCGGCCGCGAGTTCGTCACGCGCAAGGTCACCAGCGCGGCCGCACGCATCAAGTGCGGTCTGCAGAATAAGCTGCGGCTCGGCAATCTGGACGCCAAGCGCGACTGGGGGTTTGCCGGCGACTATGTGCGGGCAATGTGGCTGATGTTGCAGCGCGACCAACCGGCCGATTTTGTGATCGCCACGGGCAAGATGCACACCGTGAGGCAGTTGGTCGAAATGGCGTTTGGCCACGTCGGCCTCGACTGGCAGAAGCACGTCGAACTCGACCCCGCACTGCTGCGTCCGGCCGAGGTCGATCTCTTGTGCGGCGACGCATCCAAGGCGACTCGCGAGCTGGGCTGGAACGTCGAGACCGACTTCGCGCAACTGATCAAGATGATGGTCGACGCCGACCTAGACCGCGCCCGGCGCGAACAGGCATGACCTGGCGATGGCTACTACCGCACGATCGCTTCCAGAAAGTGCTCTTTGTGCTCTTCCTGGCTTTCTTCGCGGCCAGTTGCGTCGCACCGCCCTATCTTGAGTACCTGCTGATGCAGCACGTGCCGACAGTGCTCGGCGCGTTCTTGCTGGCGTACCTGTCGAATCGATTTGTCATTTCGCGGCTCAGCTTCGCCTCGATCATCTTGTTCCTCGCTCTACACACGCTGGGCGCACGCTACCTCTATTCCTACGTCCCGTACGACGTCTGGACCGAACGCCTGTTCGGCGTCAGCGTCAGCCAAACGTTCGGGTTCGAGCGCAACCACTACGACCGTTTGGTGCATTTCTCTTTCGGGCTGTTGGTGGCAGTGCCCATTCAGGAGGTGGAGCGACGGCATCTTGGGCTGTCCGTCGCCGTGTCGTCGGTGCTGGCCATTGAATGCATCGTTGCTACCAGCGCGAGCTACGAACTGATCGAGTGGTTTGTCGCCGTCATCTTCACTCCCGACTGGGCCGATCAGTTTCTCGGTCAACAGGGCGACATGTTCGACGCCCAGAAGGACATGTCGCTGGCCGCGTCGGGCGCAATCGTGTCCATCGGCATCCTGGCGGTAGTGAACCGGACGCGCAACGTCGCCTAAATGGCTTTGCGTGATTCTGGGAGTCCGCAGGGACAGTAGCCCGACGCG
>DAIOWH010000166.1:0-14273 GCA_036758585.1 Planctomycetia bacterium | reverse complement strand
GGGTTAAACGACCGAGGCCGATTTCAGACCCTATTCAATGCGGCACTGTACTAAGGATCGGCTCGCGGGCGGAATCGGCAACGACGCGGGTCCAGTTCGCCGTCGTCGAGCACCAAGTCCACCAGCGAAGCAGCAAGGTCCCCGCGCTCGTCCGCGTCCGACGCCGAGCGCCATTCGTCGAGAAGGCCGCGCAGGTCAAGCCGTTCGCACGGATCGTCCGGCTTGATGAGCGAACCGCCGCAAAGCCGGCCTCGCACTCCTTCAACCAACCGATGCAGGAGCTTCGATCATGCAGCACAGCCGTCCGGCCCAACTCGTTCGTGCAGTCTGTTCCGTTGTTCTGTCCCTGGTCGCCGCCGTCGTAGCGTCGCTCGGTTCCGGGCGGGGCGTGTCGCACGGCGATGAACCCCAGCACGTGTTTCGCGCCGGTGCGGCCACGAGCAACATCACGCCCTGGCTCGGGCTGTCCATCAACGGCGGGATGAGCGACCGGACGGCGACGCACATTCACGATGAACTGCACGCACGCTGCCTGGTGCTCGATGACGGAAAGAACACCTTGGCGATCGCCGTGTGCGACAGTTGCATGATCCCGCGCGACGTGATGGACCAGGCCAAGACGTACGTCGAGAAAGAGGTCGGCATCCCGGCGCGGAACATCCTGATCTCCGCCACTCACACGCACGAGGCGCCGACGTGCACGGGCGTCTTCCAGAGCGACCCCGACACCGAGTACCCACGGTTCCTGGCGCGGCGCATTGCCGACGGCATCCGGCGAGCGGCCAACAATCGCGCGCCGGCCAGGATCGGCTGGGGCGCCGCCGAAGAGCCGAACGAGGTGTTCAACCGCCGCTGGCTCATGAAGCCCGGGACGGTACTGACCGACCCGTTTGGGCGAACCACCGACAAGGCGCGAATGAACCCGGGCGTCGGCAACCCGGACCTGCTGGAGCCGGCCGGACCTGTTGACCCGCAAGTCAGTGTGGTTTCCGTGCAGGCGAAGGACGGCCGACCGATCGCCGTGCTGGCGAACTACTCGCTGCACTACGTCGGCGACGCTGGACCCGGCGCAATCTCGGCCGACTACTTCGCGATCTTCGCCGACCGAATCCAGGGACTACTGAAGGCCGACCGCCAGGATCCGCCATTCGTCGGGATCATGTCGAACGGCACGAGCGGCGACATCAACAACGTCAATTTCCGCGGCGGCCAGCCGGCCCGGCCGACGTACGGCCGCATGACGCACGTCGCCCACGCCGTGGCCGACGCAGCGAGTCGCGGCATCGAGTCGATCAAGTATCACGATTGGGTTTCGCTCGACGCCCGAACCGCCGAACTGGAACTTGGTGTGCGCAAGCCGACCGCCGACGAGGTCACTCGGGCGGAAGGAATACTCGCGAAGGCGAAAGCGGAGGGCCGTCCCCTGCGAACGCTCGACGAAGTCTATGCTCGCGAGTCCGTTCTTATCGCCAAGTATCCCGACAAGGTGAAACTGATCGTGCAGGCCCTGCGCATCGGCGACCTGTCGATCACGGCGATTCCTTGTGAGGTGTTTGTCGAGATCGGTCTGGAGTTGAAACAGAGGAGTCCGATCAAGCCGAACTTCACGATCTCGCTGGCGGGCGGCTACAACGGTTATCTGCCGACGCCGAAGCACCACGAACTCGGCGGCTACGAAACATGGCGGGCGCGGTCGAGCTATCTTGAGGTTGACGCGTCGCCAAAGATCACGGCTAGATTACTCGAACTACTCGGCGAGCTGGGCGGAAAGTGATTCGCACGGCTCAATCTGGAAAGCCCCCATCTATGCTGGTTGGGGTGGGCGGCTTGCGGTTTCGGGCGAGCACCTTGTTCACCCGGAGCCGATTGAGCGACAGCGTGCGCCGTGCATCTTGTTGGTCGTCACACGATCCAAGGCTCTTGACGGGCCGTGGCCGATCGCTAGGATGTCGACCGTTGGATTGGCCTTGAGTGGGTTCTTGCGTCGGGCCTAGGTTGACCGTCGGGCCGGGCGCGAGACGAAAAGGGAAGACGGTGCAAATCCGTCGCGGGGCCGCCGCTGTGATCGGCGAGGCCCCGGACACGTCGCCAACGGGCGACGCGAACGCCACTGCGGCCGTGCCGCGGGAAGGCTGTCCGGGTCCGCTTGAGCCGAAAGCCAGAAGACCTGCCCACTCGGATCGGTTGTTTCGTGCAAAGGTGCTTCGACGCCGAGCGCCGAGTGAAACGGGCCTGAACCGCTGCGCGAGCAGTCTCAACCCGCTTCCGGCGCGTCGTCGCCGAGGCGGGTTTTTTGTTGCCCGAGCCGGCAAGGAGACTGCAATGCGATCAACATGCGCGCGCGGCGGACAGACCAAGGGACTATCACACAGTTTGTGGGGCAGACATTATTGTCTGCCGGGGTGTGGCAAGCGGCGAGCAGCGGGCGTCAACCCGCCCCTACGGATTGGGCCATTCTGGAAGCCCGCCCCCCACTCACTCGGCAAGGCGTTTACCTTGATTGAGCTGCTGGTCGTCATGGCGATCATCGGCATCCTCGTGGCCCTGCTCTTGCCCGCCGTGCAGCGGGCGAGGGCTGCGGCACGATCGGCCCAGTGCAAGAACAACCTCAAGCAACTCGGCATCGCATTGAACGTCTACGTCGAGGCTCACAACGGACACTTCATGCCCGTCTCGACCTGGGACTGGCGCGCCGCCGGCTCGCGTCAATGGTATTGGTTCGGCGAGATCACCGGCTGGGACGCCACGCTCAATCGCCCGATCGTCGATCCCGCGACGGCGTTCCTCGGCCCGTACATGGAGCACAACCAGGCGGTGGGGCACTGTCCGGACTTCACCGACTACCTGCCGGTATGTCAGAAGGCGACGGGCGGCTACGCATACAACTACGGCGGTTTGGGACCGGGCATCAACATCGACTGGTACACGCTGCAGCACATTCCGCCGGTAACCTATCGCGTTCAGGATGTCGTGCAGACCCACAACACGGTCGCGTTCGCCGACTCGGCGCACATCAACTGGTGGTCGAACGGCGCGACCTTCAGCCGTCCGGTGTTCGAGGAGAATTTTTATCTGGAGCCGCCGATCAACCAGTATCCCACGTTCCACTTTCGGCACACCGGCGACACCGCCAACGTCCTGTTTGTCGACGGCCACGTGGACAGCCGGACGCCCAACATGAACAACGAGCTGCCGAGTTGGTGGCCCCCCGCCGGGCTGGTGCTGCGCGACAAACGCCGGCTGTTCGATGTGGAGTCCGAGATCATGGACCGCGACTAAATGGCCTTGCGTGATCCTGGGAGTCCGCAGGGACAGTAGCCCGACGCGCCAGCGAGGGACCGGGCCTGATTTCTTGTGATTTCGCCATGTGCTCCCTCGCTGGCGCGTCGGGCTACTGTCCCAGAATCGTGCAAGGCTATTTGGCGAGTCTTCAATGCTGAATTGACGGGTTTGGGTGGCATGCCCTCGGCTTGGCGTGGGCATGCCGACGCAAAGCCGACGGCATGGCACCCGTCATTTCAGGTTGGACGGACCACTAGCCCTGCTGGCACGATTGGCCGTTGGAGCCGTCGTTCGCGGCCGATTCGTGAACCACGGGAATCGTGCAGTTGATGAGCAGCCACGACAGCGCACACAGCGCGTATGTCGCCGCGACCACTCCGAACACGATCCGCCACGAGTAGTGGTCCGCAATGTAGCCGAAGGCAATCGGAGCGGCGATGAAGGCGACGCCCGCTACGGAGTTGTTGAACGCGAACACCGACGCGGTTGCTCGGCCGCCGATGTCGGTCACAACGCCCAGACTGGTCGTCAAGCTCCAGTCGCCGAATAGCTTCACGAAGAACAGGTACACGCAGAAGGCGTAGGGGCGATCGTATGCCCCGAGTGCGGAGAACATCAGGACGGCCGCCAGCCCCTTGCCGACCAGCGCGACGCCGACTCGCGACCAGCGCCGGCTGCCCGTCAGCGCGATGCAATAGTCGTTCAGCAGGCCGCCCACCAGGCCGCCGATCGCGCCGCCCAACAGCGGCAACGCCGAGTACACGCCCATCTGCTTGAACTCCAAGCCGTGTACTTGGGCCAGGAAAAGCGGAATCCAGTTCGAGTAGATGTTGTCGGCGAATGTGCTCAAGACCGATTGAACCGCCAGACAACTGAGGTTGAACAGCGACCGTGGCGTCGTCGATCGCAACACGGCCGACATGTTCGTTGGCCCCGGCGGCGAAACCGGACCCGTCGCCGGCGAGTCGCCTTCGATCAGCCGGGCTTCGACGTCATTGACTGCGGGATGCTCGCGCGGCGAGTTGCGGAACACGACGACAAACAACAGCAGTTGGACCACGCCGACGCCAACCAGAATCCAGATCGCCGTTCGCCAATCGAGGCCCACCACGCCAAGCAGCAGCGAGGTGAACACCAGCGACGAGCTGAGCGCCCCGAGTCGGCCGGCAAGGACGCCCACCGCGCCCTGCAGAGTCGTGCGCACCGCAGGTGCGTACCACATGCGGGCCACGCGGTTCAGACAGGCGTACACCGCCGACTGCCCCGCGCCGTGCATCGCCTGGCCGATCCACATCACGGTGACGGTCGGCGCCCACGCGACCAGCGCCAGGCCGCCGAACCAGGCGAGCATCAGCCCGGTGAGCACCAAATGAACGCCTGCAAGATCGGCCGCAACGCCGAGCGGGAATTGAAAGAGCATGTAGCTGACCGAAAACGCACTATCGAGCTGACCGAGTTGAGTGTTGCTCAAACCCCACTCGGTCGCGAGCGTCGGCTTGATGAACGCGAACACATAACGGTGTAGGTACAGCAGCCACGAAGTCCCCAGCGCCAACCCGAATACGCCCCACCGGATGTTCGTTGCCCGATCGCGTGCAATACCGACCGCGCTTGTCGCCGGTCGCCCCGCCGCCGATGCCGCACCCGGATCATCCGGCGACGTCACAGGTGGCTGGCCGTGTGTCACGCGCGACGCGCCCTCATTCGAACTCGGATGGACTCATGCCCAGGCCCACGATGCTGCACGCGAAGATCGTGTTCAGGCCCAGTCGCTCGGCCTTCTCGAGCAAAGCGTCGCTTTCGGCGCCCGGGTTCACCCACAGTTCGGCCACGGCCTTGCGAGCGATCTCGTCCAAGACGGCGATGCCGATCTGCGGCGGCAAGTACAGACTCACGCGGTCGAGTCGCTCGACGGGCACGTCCACAACCGAACGATATGCCGAGTGACCCTCGATCTCGGGCGCGGTCGGGTGGATCGGAAAAACGCGGTAGCCGCAAGCGGCAAACGCGCGCACCGCCTTGTTGCCGAACTTGCGACGGTCGGCGCTCGCGCCGATGACGGCTACTGTGGGCTGCGACATGGCCTTATCATAGCCGCGACTACACACGTAATCCCATGAAGGTGTCTCGCCGCACTCGCCGGGGGGAGTGGCTCATTGTCGATCCGAGCTCGGTCTGCAGGTCGCTCGTTTCAAAACTCCGCATTGCCTGGCGTGCGTGGGAACGGGATGACGTCGCGGATGTTCGCCATGCCGGTCAGCAGGAGCATGGTGCGTTCCAGTCCGAGCCCGAATCCGGCGTGCGGCACGGCGCCGAACCGGCGCAGGTCGGCATACCACCAGTAGTGTGCAGGATCGAGGCCGCATTCGCGCATGCGGGCGGTGAGCACGTCCAGGCGCTCCTCGCGCTGGCTGCCGCCGATGATCTCGCCGACGCGCGGCACGAGCACATCCATCGCGCGGACTGTCTTGCTGTCGTCGTTGCAGCGCATGTAGAACGGCTTGATCGACCGCGGGTAGTCGTAGAGGATCACCGGCTTCTTGAAGTGGTTCTCGGTCAGGTGCCGCTCGTGTTCCGATTGCAGGTCGCGACCCCATTCGACCGGGAACTCCCACGTGCGCTCGGACTTCGTCAGGATGTCGATCGCCTCGGTGTAGCTCAATCGGACGAAATCGTTGTCGATGATGTTGCGTAGCGTCTCTGAGAGCGTCTTGTCGATGCGCTCGTTGAAGAATTGCATGTCGTCCGCACATCGCTCGGTCACGGTGCGGACGATGTCGCGAATGAACGCCTCGGCCAGGTCCATGTTGTCGGCCAGTTCGTAGAACGGCATCTCCGGCTCGACCATCCAGAACTCGGCCAGGTGGCGCGGCGTGTTCGAGTTCTCGGCGCGAAAGGTCGGGCCGAACGTGTAGCAATCGCCGAGCGAGCAGGCAAATATCTCGGCTTCCAACTGGCCGCTGACCGTGAGCCACGCGGGCTTGCCGAAGAAATCCTTGCCGAAATCCACACCCTCTTTCAGGCCCGGCAGCTTAGCCACGTCCAGCGTCGTGACCTGAAACAGCTTGCCCGCCCCTTCGCAGTCACTCGTCGTAATGATCGGCGTGTGGATGTACACGAAGCCGCGCGACTGGAAGAACTCGTGAATCGCGGCCGATAGTGCGTTGCGGACCCGGCCGATCGCGCCGAACGTGTTGGTGCGCGGCCGCAGGTGGGCGATCGCGCGGAGGAATTCGAAACTATGTTGCTTCTTTTGGAGTGGATAAGTTTGTGCGTCCGCCGCGCCGATCAGTCGCAGCGATCGCGCGTGCACTTCGACCCGCTGCCGACTGCCCGGCGAGTCCTTGATCTCGCCGCACACGGCAATAGCAGCGCCCGTCGTTACGTCTTTGATCGTGTCGCTGTAGCCCGGCACTTTCGCGTCCACAACGACTTGCAGGTTCGCCAGGCAACTGCCGTCGTTCAGTTCGATGAACGAAAAGCCCTGCTTGGAATCGCGTCGCGTGCGGACCCAGCCGCGCACTTCGACCTGCTGACCCGCCGCGCCCTGTTTGAGCACCGCGGCGACGCGAGTTTTCGGGCTGGCGGTTTTCATAGCTTCGGCCGCCTGGTGTGCCAGTCGGTTTCGCGCTCGAACATCCGCGCCGCTCGCAGCATGCGCTCCTCCTCGAACGGCGGTGCGAGAATCTGCAGGCCGATCGGCAGTCCGCTGCGTGTGAAGCCGCACGGAATCGAAACGCCGCCGATGCCCGCGAGGTTGGCCGTGATCGTGTAGATGTCGGACAGCCACATCGCGAGCGGGTCTTCGGTCTTCTCGCCGATCTTGAACGCCGGCGTCGGCGAGGTCGGGCCGACCACGACGTCGACCTGCTCAAACGCTTGGTCGAAATCCTGACGGATCAGCCGCCGCACCTTCAGGGCCTTCAGGTAGTACGCGTCATAGTAGCCGGCCGACAGCGCGTAAGTCCCCAGCATGATGCGGCGTTTCACCTCGGTCCCAAACCCCTCGGCCCGGCTGCGCGAGTACATGTCGACCAGGCCGTCGAACTGCTTCGCGCGGTAGCCGTAGTGCACGCCGTCGTACCGCGCGAGGTTGCTCGACGCCTCGGACGTCGCGACTAGATAGTAGGCTGCGATGCCATACTTCGAGTGCGGCAGCGAGACTTCTTTCATCGTCGCGCCGAGTCGGCGATAGACGTCGATCGCGCCGCGAACGCTCGCGGCGACCTCGGCATCGAGGCCGTCGCCGAACCACTCGCGAATCACGCCCACGCGCAGGCCCTGCAGCGGCGTCTCCAGCGTTCGGGTGTACGGCGGCACGGCCGAATCGACCGATGTCGAGTCCATCGCATCGTGCCCGGCGATCGTTTCGAGCAACATGGCGCAGTCGGTCACGTCGTGAGCGAACGGCCCGATCTGGTCGAGCGAGCTGGCGAACGCGACCAGGCCGTAGCGCGAGACTCGGCCGTACGTTGGCTTCATGCCGACGATGCCACAGAGACTCGCGGGCTGGCGAATCGAGCCGCCCGTGTCGGTGCCGAGCGCGAGCGGCGCCATCGACGCCGCCACGGCCGCCGCGGAACCGCCGCTCGAACCGCCCGGAATCCGCTCGATGTCCCACGGGTTGCGCGTTGTCTTGTACGCCGAGTTTTCGGTCGACGAACCCATCGCAAACTCGTCGCAGTTCGTCTTGCCGATGAGCACCGCGTCCGCTTCTTTCAGTCGGCGGATCACGAAGGCGTCGTAGGGCGGGATGAAACGTTCAAGAATCCGGCTGCCGCACGTGGTTGGTTTGCCGCTCGTGCACAGCACGTCCTTGACGGCCACCGGCACGCCCGCCAACGGGCCGAGCGGCTGGCCGATCGCGCGTTTCGAGTCGACGATCTTGGCCTGCGCGATCGCGTAGTCAGGATCGACGAACAGGAACGCACCGACCTTGGCGTCGCCGCGTTCGATCTCGTCCAGAAACGCGCGGGTCAATTCCTCGGCCGACACCTCGCGCCGGTCCAGTTTGCCGAGCAGCTCGTGGGCAGTCGCGTGGATGAGTTCCATGTCTCGAAAGCTCGAAATCCGAAGCTCGAAATCCGAATGATCAAATCAAGAAACACAAGACTGGTCGGCAGCGCGTCTGTTTGGGCCTTTGACGATTCGTGCTTCCTTCCGATTTCGGGTTTCGGATTTCGAGTGATCCCTGATTATTCCAGCACGGGGGGCACGAGGTAAAACTCTGTGTCGCGTTTGGGTGCGTTGGCCAGAGCCTTGCCGACGCCGATGGATTCTCGTACCTCATCAGACCGGAAGACGTTGTGGATCGGCAGTGGGTGAGCCATCGGCTCGACCACTTCCGTGTCCAGCTCTTGAAGCTGAGCGACGTAGCCGACGATATGATTGATCTGCGTGGTGAACTTCTCCAACTCGGCGTTCGACAGTCGGAGCCGTCCGAGCAGGGCGACCTTCTCTACGTCCTCGCGCGAAAGCGACATGAGCACCCTCGTTCAAGGTCACTCTGGTCCATGATCTTGATGGCCCGGCTCCCCCGCAGTTGACCGTTGGCCACTGGCCATTGACCCATTACGTCACGTTGGCAAACGGCTTCGTCTTCACCGGCCGTGTCACCTTGCCGCTGCGAATGCACTGCGTGCAGACTCTGATTCTCCGCACCACGCCATCTCGGACAGCCTTGACGCGCTGCAGGTTCGGGAGAAACTTGCGCTTCGTGATGCCGGTGATCTTGCGGCCGACGCCGCCCAAGTACTTCGCCTTGCCGCGGCGCGTGACCTGATTGCCGACGGACGGTTTCTTGCCGCAGATTTCGCATTGCATCGCCATGAAATTGGCTCCTTGCGATCGTTCAACGAACCCGCATCGAAGTGGCCCAGTATAGGAATGGAAGGCGGGATTGCAAGGCCGGTGTCGGGCGAGTGTCTGGCAACATTCTATGGCAACTCGTTTAACGGCAAGTCGAAGGCGACGGCGCGAAACCGAACCGCACCGACCCCTCACCCCAGTGCCCCGTCGCCTTCGCTTGCCGTTAAACGAGTTAGTGTCGCCATAGAATTTTGTCGCACACGTCGGGCGATGGCTGGCCGCCGCGCGTCACCTGCTGCGTACCGATGCGATTTCCGCGACTCGTAATGGCTGAACGACTGGATTGTGAAAAACCAACGACGGATTTACAGCTTGAGCCAGTCGAAGATTGCACCCACGCCGGGAACCCAGTCGCGGAAGAACTGAACCACCTCGGGGTCGCGACGCATTCCATCCACGACGTACTCGCCCGCGGCGTTGCCGCCGAGTGCGTAGTAGCCGAACGCGCCGCCGCCGATCGCAACCATGCCCACGGCGCCACCGCCGATCGCGACGAGCCCTTGTTCCAGCGAGGCAACGCGTTCGGCCAGGCGCGAGTTGTCGGGCATGGCGGCAGCCAATCTCCAGAGGTGGCGATGTCTATAGTTTGCGATTCGGCCAGCCGCACGCGGGCCGCGTGCACCACAATGGTGCGAAACTCGGCAGGCCGGAACAAGTCTTCGCAGGTTCGGCGGTGTGCGCCCTGCAGTACAGGCTCACGCGATCAGTTCGGCGACGGGCTCGCCGTCGGCGACGAGCTTGATGCTGCGGCCGTCGCTGGTGTGCTCGGACTTGTGCGGGTCGATGCCGAGCAGCATGAACATGGTCGCGGCCAGATCCGCGGGCGAAACAGGACGGTCCGCGGGACCCTCGGCCTGGGCGTCGGTGCGGCCGACCACGACGCCACGGCGGACGCCGCCGCCGGCGAGCACGATCGAATTGGCGCGCGGCCAGTGGTCGCGCCCGGCGTTCTGATTGATCTTCGGCGTGCGGCCGAACTCGCCCATCAGCACGACCAGCGTGCTGTCGAGCAGCCGGCGATCGTCGAGGTCGGCGATCAGGGCGGAGAACGCGCCGTCGAGTTGCGGCAGCAGTTGATCCTTCAGCATCGAAAAGTTGTTCTGGTGCGTGTCCCACGACAGCGGCGCCTGGCCGCCCGTGCTGGTGACCGTCACGAAGCCGACCCCGGCCTCGACAAGTCGCCGGGCCAACAGGCAACCCTGGCCCACTGTGGTTTGACCGTAGCGTTCGCGCGTCGTTTGCTCCTCTTTCGTGAGATCGAACGCATCGCGGGCCTGTCGCGACGTGACCAGGTCGTACGCCTGGTCGTAGAAGCTGTCGCGGGCCGTTGTGGCGTCGTTGCGAGCGATGTTCCGCGCCATGTCGTCAAGCCGCTTGACCAGTCCGCGCCGCCGACTGATCCGGTCGATCGACAAGCTGTAGCCGCTGGCGTACAGATCGCGGACTTGAAACGTCGGGCTGGCCGGGTCGCCGCCCACGCTGAACGGATCGAACGCGCGCGACAGGTAGCCGGAACCCATCGGTCGGTCGGCGTTCGGGATCGCGATGTAGTTCGGCAGCCATGTGCCAAGTCCACGCTCAAAGCTGACGACGCTGCCATGGCTGGGATAACTGGTGGCGGGCAACGGGCGATGGCCCGTGAGCATGTGCTGACTGGCGCGATCGTGTTCGCCTTCCGGTCCGGTCATGGTGCGGACCAGCGAGACGCGGTCCATGACCGCGGCGATCTTGGGCAAGTGCTCGCAGATTTGCACGCCGGGCGCCGACGTGTCGGCGGGCTTGAACTGGCCGCGAACCTGATCGGTCGCATCGGGCTTGAGATCGAACGTGTCGATGTGGCTCGGGCCGCCGGCCAGCCAGATCAGGATGCACGACTTGGCCCGCTGCGGCAGCTCGGCCGCCTTGCTGTACAGGCCCTCCTGGGCGCGGGTCGCGCGGGCGCGAAACAACTGATCGAGCGACAGGCCGAGAAAACCCAGCGACCCGACCGAAAGAAAATCGCGACGCGTCTGGCCGTCGCAGAATCCGGTGCGTGTCGTCATCGCAAGTCCTCCATCAGTGACTATTCCTATCTACACTTCTCCCTCTTCCCGTCGCGGGGAGAGGGTTGGGGTGAGGGCTTTTCGATTGCGGAGCCTCAGTTCCAATTCCCCCTCACCCTGCCCTCTCCCCCGCAGACGGGGGAGAGGGTGAAGGAACTTCGGAACCTCGACGTTGCGTACATATCAGGTCAGTGATTGAACGTAAACTCGCGCGAGTTCAGCATGGCCCAAACCATGTCCTCCAGCCCCTCGGCCGGATCATCGTACTCGGCAAGCGTCTCGGTCCAAAACTGAGTTTCGGCGTCGCTGGGCGGCCGGCAGTAGACTCGTAGGTAGATGCTCTCCATCTGAGCCGCCCGCACCTTAGCCCCGTCGGCCGGTTCGGCTTCGCGGGCGGCGTCGGCCATCTGGCTCACCAGCGAATCGCCGCGCGAGAACTTGTTGTTGATCGTGTCGCCAATGATCAGGTGCAACGCCAACTTCAGACTCACCGGCCGGGCCATGGCACCGACCTCGCAACCGCCGCTGCGGTCGCATCGACCCAGGATATCGAGCAGATAGTCGTTCACGTTCGGATCGCTGATCTCGATCGCACGCTTGTCTTTGGCTTGGTTCATGCCGTAGCCGTTCGGCACCTGCAGTATCTGAGCGATGGCGTCGGCCATCTGGTGCGCGGTGAGCGGCTTGAGCGGGGCGTGCGAGTAAAACTGTTCGTCCCCCTCGTTGCCTGCGATCGGGGTCGACGTGCGCTGATAGGTTTCGGACTCGCAGATCGTGCGGATCAGCGCACGCAGGTCGTATCCGGACTCCTGAAAGCTGCGGGCCAGATCGTCGAGCAGCGCCGGATTCGTCGGCGGGTTGGTGTCGCGCAGGTCGTCGACCGGTTCGACCACGCCGCGGCCGACCAGGTGCGCCCAGACCCAGTTGGCGGCCATGCGAGCGAACCGCGGGTTGTCGGCGTCGAGCAGCCAATCGACAACCAATTGGCGCGGGTCGCCGTCTTCGGGCGCTTCGGGTTGTACGCCGCCGAGGAACTTGGGCGGTGGAGTCTCACCAGTTCGCAAGTGCTTCACGGCATTCTCTTCGACCAGTTTCACTTGCTGGGCGAGCGGCTGGCCTTCGGTCTCGACGCGCAGTCGCCCGAAGAACGACGCGAAGCCGTAGTAGTCGTCCTGGGTCCAGACATCGAGCGGATGATCGTGGCACCGCGCGCAGCGCATGCGGATGCCCATGAACCGCCGCGCGACCTGCTCGGCGATCTCGCCCGGCTCGATCGGCGCGGCGAAGTAGGCCGCCGGTGCGACCGGCCGACCGCCCTTGAGACTGCCTTTGGCCAACAGCAAGGTGCGCACCATTTCCGCGTACGACGTTGACGTGCCGTCCTTGTCGAGCTTCAGTTGGTTCCCAAGCCAGAGATGATAGCTGTTCGCGGCGGTACCCATGGTCGCCGTGGTGATCTGCAGCAGGTCGCCGAACTTGAGCGACCAGAACGTCACAAAGTCGGGATGGCGCAGCAGCCGGTCGATCAACTTGTCTCGCTTGTCCGGGTCCGTGTCGGCGAGGAAGTCGCGTATCGCGGTGTCGTCGACGCGCAGGGCGGGTCCGGGCATGTGGCCGATCAGGTCGAAGTATACTCGGCGCAGGAACTCGGCGTCGCCCGATCGCGGCGATGCGGGCAGGCGCATGGCCGCGAGTTGTTCGACCACGCGATCGTCGATGAAGTTGCGGCGCGGGACTGTGGAATAGTCCAGGTCGGTTCGGTCGTTGAATGGTGCGGCGAGTCGCGTGGTCGTGATTCGGTTGGCGTAGCGTACGACCACGTCGGCCTGCCCGCGCCGCAGCAGCCGCGCCAGCCCGCGCTTGCCGACGCTCACCGCCGCCGCATCGTTGCTGACGAACACCGAATGCCGCGTCACGTCGCGCCGCACGCCGCCGGCGTATTCGGCGACCACACGCAACTGCTGCTCGGCCGGCGCGGCGGCGAGGAACTGGTCGGTGGGTTCGACGCTGATCCGTTCCAAGAGACCGCGTGACACGTCGCGCCACGGAGTCCCCGCGACGATCCAGTCGCGTAGCCGCGCGTAGTCGGCCGAGTCTGGTCGCAGCCGCGCGCCACCGCCGTGCGGGACCGTCAGGCTCGGCTTGAGCAACAGCAGGCTCGATTCCGGCACAAACGGGTCGATGCGCCGCCCCTCGAGACCGCGCGTCAGCGTGCGATAGTCCGACTCGGGGTCGTACCCGAACAAGCTGAGCGCCAGGCCGCCCTTGCCCGGGGCCGCGCCATGACATGCGCCGCTGTTGCATCCGGCCTTGGTCAGGATCGGCGCGATGTCGAGCGCGAAGTCGCTCACCGGCAGCGACTCGCCACCGACCTCGATCGTCGTGCCTGCGTCGAGCCCGTCATGAATCGCCCGCACGCCAACGGCGCCCGGTTGGCCCGCGATAAAGAAGCCGGCCGCCGAGACCTCGCCCGCGCCCGCCGGTGTGATCTCGAACCGGCAGAGGCGCGTGACATCTTCCGCAACGCCGTCGTGCAACATGCGCGTCACGATCAACTGGCCGCCGTCGCCCGGCCCAATCAATTCCAACCGTTCGGGCGCGATGCGAAGCGTGGCTCGCGGAGCGACGGGCAACAGCTCCTGTCGTGGGGTCAGCGGCTCTTCGGGTTTAGCCGCGGTCGAGTGGGTATCGGCCGACGGGTGAGACCCGCTCGGGGGCGAGGCGGGGCGATTGAGTCGCAGCACCCACCAGCTCGCGCTGGAGACTGCGACCGCGGCAACGATCAGCAGCGACAGAAAGCGCACCCTCTTCATGGCTCGCTCGTTGACCCTGGACGGGGTCGCAAACTGGGTTGGCACCGACCATCTTAGTCTCGGTCAGATCGGAAACAAGGGCGAGATGCCAGTCGCCGATGCGGCCACCTCGGCCGCCGATCGTGTCGCCGTCTTCGCTGAACGAATCGCCGGCTTCGGCGCTGCCCGGCACTAAATGGCTTTGCGTGATTCTGGGAGTCCGCAGGGACAGTAACCCGACGCGCCAGCGAGGGACCGGGCCTGATTTCTTGTGATTTCGCCATGTGCT
>DAIOWH010000165.1:0-14305 GCA_036758585.1 Planctomycetia bacterium | reverse complement strand
ACTGTTTTCTGGGAGTTCGACCCAGACGAACCGGCCGTACGGCGTGCTCGGTCGAGAGTTCGCAAGGAGTGGGCAGGCTTGGCTGTCGGGGTCTTCTTCGTGATACTCGCTGGACTGTGGCTGTACACCGCCGTCACCGACCTATTACACCGATTCAACAGCCCCACCACGGCCGTCGGTTCCGAGAACACAGATTCAACAGCCGTGAAAACGCACGAGAGTGGCGTGGCGAAGGCGGCAACCGTAGGTCAAGAGACTCACAAGGAGACTCCGCCACCATCACCGAGCGAGAAACCGAAACAAGGATCACCAGTGCAGCCCGAGGTCAGCACGACTGACCGTGCTGAAAAACCGTCACCATCGCCGAGCGAACAGCGGAAACAGGGGATCCCCGAGGCACCGGAGCCGCGGCCGTTCGACATGCGGATGATGCTCATTCCTGCCGGAACCCTTGATATGGGGGCTCCAGCGGGGGAACCCGATGCTGCGGCGAATGAGAAGCCAAGACACCCCGTCAACATCACCCGTCCCTTCTACATGGGCGTCCATGAGGTCACTCATGACCAATTCGCACAGTTTGTATCCGAGGCAAAGTTCACGCTCGAGGGTGGAGAGAAGTGGAAGTCCCCTCCTTGGCGTTTGTCCGCCGTGTACCCCGTTGTCAACGTGACGTGGAATGACGCGGTGGCCTTCTGTCGGTGGCTGTCCCGTAAGCAGGGTAGGACATACCGGCTTCCCACCGAGGCCGAGTGGGAGTATGCGTGCACGGCAGTCCTGCCAGATGCTAATCACGCAAACTATCGGCAAACGGACAAGAAGGCGGGGAAGATTCTGCCGGTTGGATCACTGCAGCCCAACAAGTTTGGCCTCTACGATATGCAAGGCAACGTCTGGGAATGGTGCTCTGATTGGTATGACGCAGGGTACTACAGCACGTTCCCGAAACAAGATCCGCCCGGCCCGGCAAGCGGTACGCTAAGGGTCACCCGTGGCGGCGGCTGGCGTCACTTCTGGCGAGACTGTCGTCCGAGCCTTCGCCTGCCTTTCGAGCCATCCAAGTTCTACGACGACCGCGGCTTTCGGGTGGTCATGGAGACGACGGGCCCTTCGGCAAGACAGCCAGACCCGTCCGCCAGGCCCAACCCGGCCAATGCCGACGTTGAAGGCCCTGTGTACCTCACGGAATTGGCACCCATCGAGGTGCGAATCCTGAATGACCCGTTCGGCCTGACGCTTCACAAAACTGCGGTGGTCAAGGGCGTTCGATTTGAGAAGTCGCTTGGGATGCATCCAGTCTGGGATTACGTCCAGTCCCACGCGGCATTCGATCTTCACAAGCGGGGCTTCCGATCGTTCAAGGGTGCCGTAGCCATAAATGATTCGGCTACGCCAGGCAGCATGACCGCGTTGACCTTCCGAGTTGTCGGTGACCGAAAACTGCTGTGGAAATCCAGCCCGCTCCGCGAACGCGGCGCTACGCAAGAGTTTTGCACCAACATCGAGGGCGTTCGACGACTTGATCTGTTCGTTGCCTGCCCAGGTCCTGCTCACTACGCCCATGCTAACTGGTTAGACCCGCACCTCCTGCGAACCCCTTGCCCGGCGGGCACCCAGCAACAGAATCCCCAACCAGCCGTCGCAACGGAGCCTGACTTGATTTCGGGTCTCGTGGCGGAACTGTGTGAGGGCGTCTTTGAACGCAGGGTCAAGACTCGATTAGATTCGCACATCAACTGGGACCGTGGCGCACCGGACAAAGACCTTAGGCCGGAGCACTTCTCGATCCGTTGGAGCGGATGGCTCCGAGCCCCAAAGCTTGCCGAGTACACACTAATCACCGATTGCGACGACGGCGTACGGTTGTGGCTCGATGGATTGTTGCTGATCAACTCATGGACCCAACTTGGGCCTCAGTCGGCCACCGCCTGGCTCGACACAGAACCTCGCGAGATTCACATCGAGTACGTTCAGACCACAGGGCCTTCAAGGCTGGTTCTCAAGTGGGCGCAAAAGGACGGGTTTCCAGCGCAAGTCATACCAGCGAACGCTCTGTTTCACGATCGCGAACAAGCAACACTGCTTCCTAGCAAATGATCCAAACAGGCGGCGATCAATTCTCGGTGGGAACCGGCAGGAACTCCACTTCGACCGTTGTCTCGCCGCCCAGTTTCGCCGCTATCGGACGAAGCAGCTTCGCGACCGCCTCATGGGCCGCCTTCTCCGCACGCTCGCGAATCCACTCGTGTTCGCCTGCCGCGAGGATGGCGGATCGGAGTTCACGGCGGACCTGGGACTCGACTTGGCGGCCGGAGCATCTGTCGAGACGGGCCCAGCCGATCTGTTTCATTACCGCGATCTTTGCTGGGTCCGGCTCGACGTACACCATGTCGCGATCCAGGTACGGCCTTGGCAACCGAACGAGCAGAGTGTTCCGCTCAGGTTCATACTCGAGGGCGTCTGTGCCTATGTCGCTCAGGTCGATCACGTACTGCACTCGGCCGGGGGCGGCCAGCCAGACGGTTGTGGTGCCCAGGTCGATCCACCGCCATCGCTTCTCGCTGCTTTTTCTTAGCTCCGCCTCCACATCGGCCTGCAGGACCACAAGCCGGGACTGAGCACGCAGTTCGCCCACTACACGTGTCAAAACGGTGGTTGCAGTCGGTGCCGGCCGTTGCGGAACGCCGCCTTGTGAAGTGATGGGCAGCTTGTTTGCTACCACCACGACTACACACACTATGCACGTCATAGCCAGGGCCGGCAGCAGCCAGCCGCGTGGCCACGACGATGGTACGACGACCACGACCTCTTTCTCTGTTGTTTGCATCGGTCGCTCCTCTCTGTTCTGAGTCATTGGTACTGTTCTGCCAACGGACGGGCCGAGAAGTGCCAGACGCCGCCCCCTCACCCCGACCCTCTCCCCGCGAACGGGGAGAGGGAGAAGTGTGGATACACCGCGCAGAAGTTCTGGCTCTTGTCGGGCGTCACGGGGTTCGAGTCGAGGCGGATCGACGCGACCTCTTTTACCAGTGAGCAGCTCGTTGGTTTGCCGATCGGTCAGGTGAACGGGCAGGTTACTCGTGAGTCGCTGCAATTCCACCGCCGGAGTCAGTTGATCTCTCGGTAGCCCTTGCCGGTCTTCTCGCGGATCTTGCGCTCAGCGAACCGCTCGGCTGCGGAGGCGTCTGGGAAGGTCTTCGTGTCCGATTGGCCGACCGAGCCGATGCGGCCGAAACGCACGGTGACCTCACGGCCGTTCACGCGGACCTCCCAAAACTTGTTGGAAGATCCCTCGCTGAACTCGAACCGTCGAACGGTAGCAGTGGCGGGCATGGGGCAAGCTCCTTTCGTTTCATGTGAGTGGGTTGAGCCGGAATGTCGTGTCGCACGCGGACGAACGACGGGAATCGTGGCAGGCCGGCGTCGGTCAGTTCCTGGAAACGGTAGGTGACGACGCTGCCGATCGGCGGCGGGGCAGAGCGCTCGGCGTCTGACAGGCCGGTGCCGCAGTAGAATCGAGTCCCGTTGGGGAGTCGCAGCACCAACGCACCGACCCGGCCGCGATGGCGACCGAAACCGGCTTGGTAGGCGACGACCACCGCCTCGGCGTCGCGAAATCGTTTGACCTTGAGCAGAGTCGGCGAGCGACCCGACTCGTACTTCGATCCGGGCCGACGCAGCATCAAGCCCTCGCCGCCCAGCCGCTCGATACGGGCTAGCTCGGCGTGCAGATGGCCGAGGCTGAGACAGCAATCATGTTCGAGCAGCCGGACGAACGGAGGCTGCCGCTGGCCGAGGCAGTCGGCCAGGAAATCCAACCGCGTCTCGAATTCGTCCGGGCAGGCCGGTGCATCGAACACGACGAATCGGACCTCTCGCCAGAGATCGCCGCCGGCCTGACGCCGGACGATGCTCACCGTGCGTTGGAACATCTTGCGGCCGATCCAGAGTTCCCCGTCGAGCGGCACGTCGGGCAAACCGTCCACGAACCAGTCCGGTGCGTGGTAGCGGTTGCCGTTCCGCGATAGGAACTGCCGACCGTCCCAGTACGCCCGCACGCCGTCGAGCTTCTCGCTCATGGCCCAGCCGGTCACATCGGTCTCGTGGTCCCAGGTCTCGGCCAGCAGCAGCGGCGGCGGCTTGACCGTCTCGCTGGCTGTGACCGGCAGGCGGATGAAGCGGGTGGCCGAGTCGATACCGACGCGGGCTTCCTCAGCGGCGTCGCCGCGTAGCCGGCGAAGATGTTTGCAGGTGCGGCGGTCGATCGGCAGCGACTGGTTCCGCCAGGCGGGACAGGAACACGAGTAGACGCCGCCGACATTCTTCAGAACATAGGGCGTGGCGGCCGAGCCTTGGACTTCGACGGATTGACCCTCTTGCAGATCGGGCATGGTGACCTCCTTTCTGTCGGCATGTCAGCAGAGAACTGTCTTCAGGCGGCGCTGTTGCTGAGCGAGCGGCGGCGTTGCTGGCACAGTGCGGCGACTTCGCACCAGTGCTCGCACCGTTTGCCGTTCCAGGTCTCCTGCGGAGTACACTCCGGCAGGTTCTCGTCCGCCTCGCGTTCGGCGGCGAGATGTAGTTCCAGCCGCTGGCGGATGTACGACTCGGCTTCGTCGTGACTCCAGATCGGCAGGTCGAACACGATGACCTGATTGGGTGGGTACCACTCGTTTTGGCTGTCATCCTCGAACGCGGCGTGCTCGCGCCCCGGCTTCGAGTCGCGCATGTGGCCCTTCAGGCACCTTGAGCAGAAGTAGCGATTGAGCGACTGGTCGCGTTCGCGTGCCGACCAATCGCGCAGCAGCAGACACAACGTCAGCCGCCGCACGTCGAAGCCCAAGCGGCGGAGCAGATAGCCGTAGACGTTTTCCGCTGCCGTCCATTCGGGCATGGACGCAGCTCCCTGGTCGTGCAACTGCCGGCACTTGTACACCGAACTCACTTTGTAGTTGGAGAGTGTGCCGTTCCGGTCGTCGAAGTAATCCGGCGTGCCGCCCAGTCGCACGCGGCGCGTCGAGCCGTCCGGCAGTGGGACATCGAACTGGGCGATCAATCGCTCCTCAGCGATGCCGCCCGGCTGGGTTTTCAGCTCCAGCATCTGGTGCAGACCCGAACCGAAGCTGGCCCAGACGAGATCGAGCGGATTGACGGCGAAGTCGTGTCGGGCTTTGAGGGCCCGAATCTGCGGCGGGCCGATCAGTTCCGTAACGGTGATGTCGGCGTAGTTCTTCTTCTGCCGCGTCAGGGCACGCAGCAGCGGCAGCGGCACGGCCCAGCGATCGGGCGAGTACGTCTCTTCGAGTTGGTGGAACGGGACTCGATTGCACTGCGAGTCCAAAAACGCAACGAGTGGCATCGAAGACCTCCTTTGTAGCGTCAAGAACACGACGCCCCCCCGCATCCGCAGGGACACGGGGGCGTCGGTGGTGGTGTGGATGGCGGCGGCCGCTCAGTTGCGACAGACTCGCCGCTGGAACAGGGCGTTGAGCCGCCGCGAGCGAACCAGAGTCAGGTTCGGCGGCTGCAGCTTGTACACGTCGGTGAACGAGTTGTAGAGCCGCCAGGCGGTGCGCGACGAGTCAGGCTGGCGCACGAAATAGGATCGCACGATGCGATGGAGCTGCGGGGCGGTGCAGGCCCCACGACGCAGGCCGTCGATCAAGAGCGACTTGGCCACGCCGTCGTTCAGTTCGCGGGCCTTGAGACTTTCGAGCCAACGGGCCTCGCGATGCGTCGCGTCCAGCACCTGGTCGACGGCCCCCCGCACCACCTCGACGGCCGAGATGCGGCTGGTGTGTTTGCGATAGCGGATCACCTCGCCCGTGAACGCCAGGTTGTCGCACACGAACACCCGCGTGCCGGCGCAAATGCCGAGTGCGAGCGTCTGATCGTGCGAGTTGCGAATGCCAATGGCAACGCCCAGGCCGTCGGGCATCAGCTCATCGCGGGTGTCCAGGACGCCGAAAAAACGGTTGCCGTCGGGCGAGAGCGAATAGGTCTCCTTCGTGACGGCCAAGTTGCGACGCTTCAATT
Organism: Planctomycetia bacterium; assembly: GCA_036758585.1. Lineage (GTDB taxonomy): Bacteria > Planctomycetota > Planctomycetia > JALXBF01 > JBGPMX01 > DAIOWH01. The sequence continues at coordinate 8,272 of DAIOWH010000165.1, read as the reverse complement.
CGTCGAGGATCTCCGCGACGACATCCAGGTGCGGCACGCAGCGGTGCGTCGTGCTGCGTGGCTGAGGCGGCGGCAGCATGGCAAGCTCAAGCTGGCTCACCAAACGAGTGCCGCGGTGAGCGATCAAGGATGCAACCATCAGAACTCCTTTCGTGAAAACGAGTGTCAAGAGAGTTGAAGGACACGGTACGCCCGTGGTGAGTCAGGGATCAGTAGGGAGTCTCTTTGCTGCCGGCGGGCGAATCTGCCGAGGCATCGACTGCGGACTCGCCCTTGCAGCGGGCGATGAAATCCAACGCCGCGTTGATGCCGTGGGTCACGCCGGCCGGGTTCCAGCGGATGATCGCGGTCCCGTGTCCGGCACTGGCTCCGGCCTGTGCGACGTGCTCGACGAGCTCGCCCGGCCGGCAGAAGTGATCGTCGATCAGGCCCTTCTCCTCGTCTTTGAGCCACCTGAACAACGCTCGGCCATCACTCGGCGAGCCGCTGCCGTGCGACGAATTGCCGTTCGCCGGTGCGGAACCGGTTGACACCTGCGATGCCGGTCTTGTTCCCGCCGACGTGCGTGCCGGTGTCGGTCGTGCCTGCGGTGGAACTGAGGGAGCAGCACTGGCCGTTACGCTCGGTGCCTTGGGCTGCCCCTCGTCTGAGCCGTTTGGCATTGCCCAGTCGGGCAATCGCGGCGACTCGGTGAACGAGCGGCGGTCTGGATCGTAGCCGACCCACTGTTTGGGGAGGTGGTAGAGGTAACGACCGATGCCCCACTTGACGGCGGCACGCTTCAAACTATCACTGAACGCGGCCTTCACCTGGTCGCCTTCGTCGGGCTGGTCGCTGCGCGAGCCGACGTCCGACTTGCTGATCCACTCGCCGCCGATCCTGAGCAACAGCGTGCATTTCACTTCACCGCTCGGCAGAGACTGGTAGTCGTCCTGCCAGCCGTCCGGACCCAGCACTTCGTCGAGCCGGTTCATCACCGCACGGGCGTCGAGGTAGGCGATGGCCAGGGCCTTGCGGCCGCTCACCGCCTGGGGCTTGAAGCTGATTGACTCGACCGAAAACGGTGCCGCAAGTCGTCGGAAGACGCCGTTTTCGTTGGCGTTCGGTTGGCCGCCATGCTGTCGGCTGCGGCGAGTGTTCTTGAGCCGACCGTCTCCATTGCCCGGCCGGTCTACGAGTGGAGCCACGGCCGGTGCTTCGGCCGCAGCGGTTGCGATTCGGTTCATTTGGGAACTCCTTTCGGTTGTGGGGGATGATTGGTACAGGGTGCGAGGAACTACCGCTCGATCGGTGCGAGCTGGCGAAGTGCGGCGATCGTGCTGCGCATCAGCTTGGCCTGCGTGCGATGCCGCCTCAGCGAAACGACGAGTTGACTGCTGCGGCGGTACGCATCTCGGAGCACGGTCTTCAGGCCCTGGGCCTCGTCGATCACGGCGGCGATGCCATGCCCCTTCTTGGCCGCGACTCGCGACGTGGGCTTGCCGTGGCCCTTGCCGTTCGACGGCGGTGAACCGTCGGTGGCTGCCTTCGGCTCGCGGCCATTGGAGTGACCGGGCTTCGCGACGGCGTCACTCGTGATGCGGACTGCGTTGTCGGCCGGCGAGACGATCGCCTCCTTGGACAGGCCCATCCACAGGTATTGCCGATGCCCGTCATGACATGACGTGAGCAGGCCAGGACCGAACAGCCGAAACTCGCGAAAGCCCAGGCTTAGTGCGTGGGCCAGGTACCTGCGATTGTTGGCACAACGGACGGACTGCCCGGCAACTTCCGAACGGGCCAGAACCAGTTCCGTCGGCGGCGTCTGCCCGCCGGCACTCGCCCGCACCGCCACGCTGCCGTCGCAGTCGATTGTCACCGGCGAATCCGACTCATGGCTACTCGGCAGCCGCGGCAGCGTCCGAGCCAGGAACTCGGCATCGTCGGGCGACATGCGGATCGTGGCCAGGGCAGCATTCGGGTCTGGGACGATCGAGTTCACCTCCGGGAAACGGCCCTCAGTGTCCACTCGCAGATGAACCGTCCAATGGGCGACTCGCACAACGACAAACCCCTTCGTCTGACCGACCTCCACCGCCGCGTCGCCAGCGAACTCACGACAAGCAAAGAACGCAACTCGCGGGACGAGCAAATCGTCCGCGAACGGGAAGTTGAATCCCGACCCAACGAAAAGCTGCCGGCCGTCCGTGCCGACCACCGCACCGGCCCTACCCCGCAACTGGATCATGTGCAGGGCGTAACGAGTGCTGGTCTGGTCTGCGGCGGCCGAGGCGTCGCAAAGCGCCCGCAGCAACTCAGGACCGTTGCTGGTCCACGTCGCCGGCTGGGCAGGGAACTCCGGTAGCGTGTGGAGATCGACGGCATCGAACTCGGCTGTCTGCGGAACCCCGCCGTCGGTCCAACGGGCGACGACCTTGCCCCGAGCCGCCGCCTCCAGCGACACCGGCGACTCGTCCCGCCCTTCAAACTGCTCCGATGCGTCGAGCGGAATCGCCAGTCGCCCGATCTCAAACGTACCCGGCACGCGAAGCTCCACAGCGATTTGACTCGACTGCGACCGAAACACGAGACCCTCACGGCCCGATTCCAACACAACCGCTGCCGGCCGTTGCGGCAGCGAAGCCGACAACACAGCCTTGCGACACACGGCCCGAAACCTCCGGGCCGTCGAACGAGAAACCTGAATCACGGTGACCTCCTTAATTGTTAACAATTAAACGTGGTGAGGATTGGCAGGACGGAGCAGCCCCGCGGCGGTTCCGTCCGACCGAGTCAGCGACACGATCCAACGACAAACCTGTTCCGGCCCCGCTAGAGATGTGCGGTGAGTGCGAAGGGCCAACCGGGAGGGGCAAAAAGCAGAGAGGTGGTCACGCCGGCCGCCGAATCGGCTGGCAGGCGTTGCGTGGAAGGGTGCTCGACAAAGCAGCGATCGACTTCGGGCCGACTCGGTGCTCAGCCCGTTGCGGGCCAGTCGGCACGACCAGAGGCGGCGGCAGGCGTTGGGGCCTGTAGTCCAGACACGACTGGGTGGCCCACTTCAGACACTGCGATTGGTACGCACAGTCACAACAGCAACTCAGCATGGGGACCTCCTTGGGGTGAGAAGGGGGGAGAAATGACCCGGCCGACAAGCAGGCCGAGTAAATCAACCTTCGCGGTTCAAGGGACTCTCAGAGCGAAGGCAAGAGCAAGCCTTGCTCACTGTATGGTGACGCAGGAGTGCCTTCAATTAAGCCCGATGCTGACACCCGGATAGGCGGCGTCTTTCCTAGTTTCTGCTGGACGCTCCGGCGGCAAGACAGTTCAATATCGCGTGAACTCGAAACACGGGACGCAAGACCCGCAATGCCCGCTCGCGACCTGGACGAACTCGAATGGCAGACTCGAAGGGCCCGTGTCGATACACGGTTTGAGTCGCTTGGCTGGAAGGTCGTGCGTTCTGACCGTGCCCGGCCGTTGAACTCCTACCGCCAGAACGCACTCACTGAGATCGAGACCGAAAGCGGGCCGGCCGACTACGGGCTGGTTGCGGATGGGCGCCTGCTCGGCGTCGTCGAGGCGAAGAAAGTGAGTCTCGGGCCGCAGAATGTTCTCATACAAGCCGAACGTTACTCGCGAGGCGCTACCACGGGATCATTTGACTTCGCCGGCTTCCGTGTGCCCTTCCTATACTCGACAAACGGCGAAGTCATCTGGTTTCACGACATTCGGCACCCGCTCAGTCGCTCGCGGCGGATCGCCGAATTCCACACGCCCTGCGCCCTCCGCGAATTGCTCGCCCGCGATTTCGACGCTGCGTGCCAGTGGTTCGCCGCGAACCCGAACAATCATCCGCTGCTTCGGCCGTACCAGGTCGAGGCCAACACCGCCGTTGAGAAAGCGATCGCGGAGCGAAAGCGGGAAATGCTGGTTGCAATGGCGACGGGAACGGGCAAGACGTTCACCACGGTCAATCAGGTCTACCGGCTGATGAAGTCGGGCGTCGGACGACGCATCCTCTTCCTGGTCGATCGCCGTGCGTTGGCCGCTCAGGCGGTCCTAGCCTTCGCATCCTTCGAGGCCGAACCGGGCCTGAAGTTCGACAAGGTTTACGAGGTCTACAGCCAGCGGTTCCACCGCGAGGATTTCGAGGACGCGAAGTTCGATCCCAAGGTGTTGCCTCGCAATTACCTGATGGACCCGCAGCCGGGCCACGCCTTCGTCTACGTCTGCACGATCCAGCGCATGGCCATCAACTTGTTCGGCCGCGGGGCGGTGTTCGCCCTGGGCGATGAGGAATCCGACGAGGACGCCGATTCGTTGGACATCCCGATTCACGCCTTCGACGTGATCGTTGCCGACGAGTGCCATCGCGGCTACACGTCCGCCGAGTTGTCGGTCTGGCGGAACACGCTCGACCACTTCGATGCCATCAAGATCGGCCTGACGGCGACCCCGGCCGCACATACGAAGGCGTACTTTAAGGACGTGGTCTACCGCTACGAGTACGAGCGTGCGGTTCGCGAGGGCTACCTGGTGGACTACGACGCCGTATCCATCAAATCCGACGTGAGATTGAACGGCGTCTTTCTGCAGGCCGGCGAGCAGGTGGGCCTCATCGACACTACGACCGGTCGTGAGCAACTCGACCTGCTCGAAGACGAGCGGCAGTTCGACACGACCGAGATCGAACGCAAGGTGACCGCCCCTGAATCCAATCGCCGGATCATCGAGGAACTGAAAAAGTACACCGACGACCACGAAGCCCGCTACGGCCGCTTCCCGAAAACGCTCATCTTCGCTGCCAACGACCTGCCGCACACATCGCACGCAGACCAGCTCGTCCGAATCTGCCGCGACACATTTGGCCGCGGCGACTCGTTCGTCCAGAAGATCACCGGCAGCCCGACCGTGGACCGGCCGCTGCAACGCATCCGCGAGTTTCGCAACCGGCCCAGTCCCGGCATCGTCGTCACCGTGGACATGCTCTCGACCGGCGTCGATATCCCGGCCTTGGAGTTCATCGTCTTTCTCCGGCCGGTGAAGAGCCGAATCTTGTGGGAGCAGATGCTCGGCCGCGGCACCCGCAAGTGCCCGGACATCAACAAATCTCACTTCACCGTGTTCGATTGCTTCGATGGCAGCCTGCTGGCGTACTTCAAGAACGTCTCGGCGTTCACAACCGACCCGCCGGAAAAACCGTCGCGCACGATTCAGGAAGTCATCGAAGACATCTGGCAGAACCGCGACCGCAACTACAACGTTCGCTGCCTGGTCAAGCGGCTGCAGCGCATCAACAAGGAGATGTCCGGCGAGGCCCGCGAGCGATTCGCCGCGTTTCTTCCAGACGGCGAGATCGCCCAGTTCGCGCTCGGGCTGCCGGCAAAGCTGTCCAGCGAATTCACGCCGACGATGCGGCTGCTGCGCGATCCGGCTTTCCAAGAACTGCTGGTGAACTATCCGCGCCCGCGACGTGGCTTCGTCGTCGCGTACGGCATCGAAGATGAAGTCAGTTCGCAGTGGCTGATCCGGGAAGCGGGCGAGGAATACAGGCCCGAAGACTACTTGACCGCGTTCGCACGCTTCGTGCGCGAGAACCCCGAACGGATCGAAGCAATCCGCATTCTGCTCGATCGGCCGCAAGACTGGACACCGACGCGCTGAGCGAGCTACGCTAGAAGCTGATCACGGCTCGCCAGCGGTTCACCGTCGAGAATCTGCAGAAGGTTCATGCGGCTCGGTACGGTAAAGACCTTGTGGACATCATCTCAATGGTCAAGCACGCGGCCCGCGAACAAGAGCCGTTGCTTACTGCCGAGGAACGAGTGAATCGAGCCATCGAAACAATCATGGCGGGCCAGCAGTTCACGAAAGAACAGGTCGATTGGCTGGAGCGCATCCGGGTACACACGATCGAGAACCTGTCGGTTAACCAAGAGGATTTTGACGAAGCCCCCGTATTGAGTCGAGCTGGTGGGTGGGCAAACGCGAACCGTGTATTTGGTGGAAAGCTGCCGCAGCTTCTCAAACAGATCAATACGTCCGTGGCCGCCTGAAAACTGAACACAACGATGGAACCGTTTCTTGGCAAGCGTTTGGGAACATTGACCGAGACGGATTTGAGCCGTCTGATCGACGATGCCGTTCCTGAGAGTCTGTACCTCGATTACAAGCAGACCCTGATCCTTGGCGATAGAGAAGAGAAGAAGGAGTTTCTCAGAGATGTTACGTCGTTCGCCAATGCGGAGGGCGGCCTTCTGGTTTATGGGGTGCAGGAAGACCGAGATACCGAAGGCAAGCCGACTGGCGTGCCATCTAGCATTCCGGGAATGCCCATGACCAATCGGGACGCGCTAATTCTCGCAATCGAGCAGTTACTGAAGGACGGCATAGATGAGCGACTTCCGCGATACGAAATCGGCACCACAACGCTGCCGTCGGCCGCGTTCATTCTGCTGGTTCGAATTCCGCCGAGCCTTCGCGCTCCACACATGGTTACACTTGGTGGAGAGCGGCGATTCTTCGTGCGCATCAACGGCGGCAAACAGGATATGAGCACAGCTCAGATTCGCGACAGCGTTTTGCGTTCTCAAAGCGTCGAAGAGCGTGTGCGGCGTTTCATAGCCCAACGCATCGAGAAAGTACGGGCATTGACCAATGGTCGGCCGTATTGGGTCTGTCATATCGTTCCGCTAGTTCGCAATCCGGGAGCGATTGACGTGACGCGGGACGACGTTATCCGACGCCTTCTGGAAATGGGTAGTCCAGGAGGCGGGAATTACTCCCACTGCATTGAAGGATTCAAAGTGCAGTATCGAGACGGTATTGATCTTGTGAGCTATTCCCTTACCTTTCGCGATGGAACAATTGAGTTCCTCGATCACTCCGAGCTTCAGCCACAAGGAGATCGCAAGCTTTTGACGTGCGGGTCATTTGATAAAACGCTGTTTGATCTTCTCCAACGGTCGTTAGCGTTGTACGCGGATGGATCGTTACAGTTGCCGCTTGCGATCAGCATAACGCTGGATCGCGTAGCCGGGTACACGCTCCCCTTGGCGTGGGGCCGCGCTATGAACAGCGAGGAAACTGTATCCACCGAATCCCTTGTCGTGTCAGAGATAGCGACCGATCCTCGCGCGATCGTGAGACCGTTGCTCGACTTTATTTGGAACGCCTTCGGTCAACCAAGATGCGTCGGGTATGACACCGACGGCAACTACATCGGTTACCGTCGCTGAGTGACAGGACACATTGAACAGGATTGAGCATGTCCGACATCGTTCAAAAACTCTGGGGCTTCTGCCACACGCTTCGCCACGATGGAATCGACTACGGCGATTACATCGAGCAGATCACGTTTCTGCTGTTCCTGAAAATGGCCGACGAGCGGGGCATTGAGATACCCAAAGGGTGCGACTGGCCGACGCTCCGCGAGAAGAACGGCACCGAACTGACCGACCATTACGTGGACACGCTCCGCAAGCTGGCGAAGACGCCGGGGATGCTTGGCGACATCTACGCCGAGGCGATGTCGCGGTTCAATAACCCGGTGAACTTGAAGCGGCTCATCAACCTGATCGACGAAACGGAGTGGACGGCGCTCGGCGTGGACGTGAAGGCGGCGGCGTACGAGGGGCTGCTGGAAAAGGCGGCCAGCGAAGGGAAGAAAGGGGCCGGGCAATACTTCACGCCGCGCGTGCTGATTCAAGCGATCGTCCGCGTGATGAAGCCCGATCCGCGCAAGCACTCGGACTTCACGACCTGCGACCCGGCGTGCGGCACCGGCGGGTTCCTTGTGGCGGCTTACGAGTGGCTCATCGGCCAGACACGCGGGGCGCTCGACCGCGACGTGGCCAAGCGGGTGAAGCGGAAAACGTACTTCGGCCAGGAACTGGTCGCCCGGCCGCGGCGGCTCGCCTGGACGGTTTTGGGGTGAGCAGCCCCTGTCGGCCAGTCGTCAGCGATCAGTCCAACGAAGGAGCGCGGCTTCTGCGGTACTGCGGAGACGTGCACCGGAGCCAGCGGGGGCCAAACCGCCGTCAGCCGCGATCATGACTGGTCGACTTCGAGGTGCTCGAGCGGCCGGTCGAATTCGTGGCCGCTGAGCAGATTGATCTTCACTCGCAGGACTTTAAGCATACGCTTCAGGCGGCTCCTCACTGCGTGCTCCGACAGCCGCAGTCGCGCGGCGATCTGGGGCGGACTCATACCCACAATCCAGCGCAGCCGCACCACTTCAAAGTTCGTCTTCGACACTTCCCCTCGAAGTTGCGACAGGCATACGCGAACC
>DAIOWH010000164.1:0-14402 GCA_036758585.1 Planctomycetia bacterium | reverse complement strand
TGCTCCCTCGCTGGCGCGTCGGGTTACTGTCCCAGAATCGTGCAAGGCTATTTAGACCGGACGCCGGCGTGGCCTTCCGGCACCACTCCAAGCGGAACGCTGGGTGAGTTGTCTCTGCAAAGCGAGTCGCACGCCCTTGCCCAATACCGTTGGGAGCAGCACAGAGCAGCCCTATCGGACCAGTCGCCGCGCCGTTAACATGGGAACCGCGAATACCCGTTTCACAGGTGCATCATGTCGTCGACTCAAGTTTCAACCAGTAAGGATCCGCTGGCCTCGCTGCGTATCGAGCGCGGTCATACGTCGCGGCCGCGATCTGGTTCCAAGCTCTTGTGGGTGCTGCTTCTCGTGCTGCTCGCGGCAGGTGGGGGCGGTGGATACGCCGCGTGGACGTACCGCGACCAGTTCATGAGCGTCGAGGTCCGCGTGACGACGGCCGAAGTAAAGGTGCCGGGCGTGTCGGACTCGGTGCACTCGGCGCTGGGCTACGTGAAGTCGCGGCGTCAGGCGATGATCGGCGCCGAGATGGCCGGCCGCATCAAGAAAGTGAACGTCGAGGAAGGGCAGACCGTCGAGTTGGGGTTCGTGCTTGCGGAGTTGGAGCACTCGGACCTCGACGTAGCCATCGAGGCGATGGAGGCCGAGGTCGACCGGGCCAAGGCCGAGCTGGGTGAAATCGAAACGACGCTCGCCCAAGATGAACGTGATCTGAGACGGGCACAGGGGCTGCACGATCGCGGCGTGTTCAGCAAGGGAGACCTGGAGCGCGCCGAATCGCGACTGAAGGCGACCAGCAGCCGACTGACTGTTCAGCAGGCGTCGATCAAGCTCACCGAGGCGCGGCTGCGCGAGATGACTGAGCGGCGTGGGAAGATGTTCGTGCGCGCCCCGTTTGCCGGCACGGTGATCTCGAAGGAGGCTGAGGTGGGCGAATCGATCATGCCGGGCGGCATGGGAGCGGCGTCGGGCCGCGGCTCGGTCGTCACGCTGGCCGACCTGGCGCACCTTGAGGTGGACACGGACGTCAAGGAAGACTACGTGAGCCGCATTTCGCCAGGCCAGGAGGCGAGTGTCGAGATCGACGCCGTGAAGGACCGTCGCTACAAGGGGCGCGTGCGCACGATCATTCCGATGGGCGATCGCGCTCGAGGTACGATCAAGGTGAAGGTCGAGATCGTCGACGCCGACGAACGCCTGTTCCCCGAAATGGCCGCCACCGTCCACTTCATGAGCGAGGGCAAGTCTGCCGAGGGCGGCAGGGTCGAGACCCAGGTCTACGTCGGGTCCGAGGCGATCCGCAAGGACGACAATGGCAAGTTTGTCTGGCACGTGATCGACGGCCGCGTCAAGCGCGTCTCTGTGGAAACCGGCGACTCGCGCGGCGACAGCGTGCTCATCCAACGCGGACTCAGGGGCGCTGAGCAGCTTGTGGTCGGGCCGGCCGACAATCTGAAAGAGGATCAGGTCGTTCGTGTCGCCAAGTAAGCCTTGCGAGTCGTCGCCGCCTCTGATATTTCCTTATCGCCGAGCCGCCCCTCACCCAACCATCGCTGCACCAAGCATGAAGGCGAAAGGATGAGGATGAACTGTCCGCGTTCATCCGTTCGCTTGCTTCCGTGAGCGGTCGCGGGGCGGTGAGACTAACCGACAGATTCGACAACTCCACACCGGAGCACTCATGAGCGACACCAATGATCAGCCTGTCGTCGTCGTCCGCGAACTGCACAAGGAGTTCCATCGCGACCAGTTGACGATCCCCGTGTTGATCGGCACGAACCTGGAAGTGCACGCGGGCGAGTTCCTGGCGTTGATGGGGCCGTCTGGGTCGGGCAAGACGACGCTGCTAAACTTGATCGCCGGACTCGATCGACCCACCGACGGCACGATTCACGTCGCTGGTGAGGACCTGGGCAGCATGTCGGAAAGCGCCCTGGCCCGATGGCGATCGCGTCACGTGGGATTTATTTTTCAGCTTTACAACCTGATTCCCGTGCTGACCGCGTTCGAGAACGTCGAACTGCCGCTGCTGCTGACGCACTTGAACCGACGCGAGCGGGCCGACCACGTGCGCACGGCCCTGGAGGTCGTCGGGTTGGCGGATCGCGTGGACCATTACCCGCGCCAACTGTCCGGCGGTCAGGAGCAGCGAGTGGCAATCGCGCGGGCCATCGTGAACGACCCGACGCTGCTCGTCGCCGACGAACCGACCGGCGATCTCGATGCAAAGTCGGCCCGCGAGATTCTCGACCTGCTGTGTCGGCTGAACAAGGACTTCGGCAAGACGATCATCATGGTCACGCACGACCCGCACGCCGCCGAGCGGGCCGGCACCCTCGTACACCTTGAAAAGGGCGTGCTGGTCGACAGCCCGGCTTCTCCCGCGACCCCCCAGAGCGTTCAGGCATGAAACTGCTGCGCTACATCTTTCGCAACGTGATGCGGAACAAGCTCCGATCGCTGCTCACCGTGATGGCGATCTGGATGTGCCTGATGCTGATGACGTTCCTGTACGGCTATCTCGCATCGATGGAGGCGTGGGGCAAGGAGGCGGACAAGTACAACCGCGTCGTCGTGATGAACAAGCAGGGCTTCGACGGACTCGTGCCGGAAAAGATGCTGTCCGAGGTGCGCGAGATCAAAGGCGTCGTGGCCGCCGTGCCGTTCTCGTGGTTCGGCGGCAGGTACGGCGACGGCTCGCAGTTCTTCGCCCAGTTCGGCACCGACCCGGAACAGGTGTTCAAGGTGTGGGCCGAATACAAGATTCCGGCCGACCAGTTGGAAGCGTTCAAGAACGATCGGCAGGCGTGCGTGGTCGATCGCGAGTTGGCCGAGCGGCTGGGCCTGAAGATCGGCGATCGCGTGCGCCTGCAGGGCACGTACTACAACTTCAACCTCGACCTCAAGCTGGTCGGCGTCTATGACCCGCCGGAAACGACGCTTAGCTTGTTCTACAACGTCAAATATCTCGACGAGGGACTGCGGGCGACGGCGGGCGGGCGCGGGGCCGGCAACTGCGGCACGATCTTCTTCAAAGGCGCCTCGGCCGACATCATCCCCAAGCTCTGCTCCCAGATCGATCAGCACTACGAAAGCTCCGAAACCCCGACGAACACTCAGACCGAGAAGGCGTTCTCGCAGATGTTCGTCAAGATGCAGGGCAACATTCAGAACTTCATCCTGTTCATCGCCGTGTTCGTGACGATCTCGCTCACGCTCGTGGCGGCGAACGGCATGGCCATGTCGATGCGCGAGCGCACCACCGAGATCGCCGTCCTGAAGGCGATCGGTTTCCAGAGCGGCAGGGTGCTGACCCTGATGCTTGGCGAATCGGTCGTGATCGCGTCGATCGGCGGCGTGCTGGGCGTCGGGGCGGGACGCGGCGTGTACGCGCTCGTGCACTGGGCGGCCCCGATGATCGTGCAGACCAGCCGCATGCCCTGGCCAGTGATGGCCTGGGGGCTGGTGATCTCGGCGGCCATCGGGCTGGCGAGCGGCATTGTCCCGGCCGTCCTCGCCGCGCGGCTGTCGGTGGTGGACGGACTGAGGCGGATCGTCTGACCGATCGGAGCGACCGTGGTACCCGTTCGATACAACCTGCGCAACCTGCGAGTGCGATGGGTGACGACGCTTATGACGTCGTTGTTCACCGGCCTATTGGTCTGCGCCTCGGTGCTGGTGTTCGGCCTGGTCGATGGGTTGATGCGCACATTCACCGTTTCGGCCGACGAACAAAAGTTGATCTTCTTGCGCAAAGGGTCGGACAACGAGACGTCGAGCGACATCATGCGCGAGACGGCCGACAAGTTGACCAACCTGGATGGAATCGCCATCGATCCGGCGACGGGCCGTCCGATGGCGTCGGCCGAGACCGTGACGATCCAGACCAAACCGCGCCGCGGCGACACGCTTTCCGTGAACCTGATCATCCGCGGCTTGTCCGAGTCGGGGCGGTCGCTGCGTCCGGCGTTCCGCATCGTGCAGGGGCGCGAACTGAGGAGCGGGACGAACGAGGCGATTACCAGCCCGAGCATCGCCGCGCGGTTTCAGAACTGCGGGCTGGGCGAGACGCTCGATATCAACGGCACTCCGTTTCAGATCGTCGGCCTGTTCGAGGCATCGGGCAGCACGGCCGAGTCCGAGGTTTGGGTCGACTCGAACCAACTGGCGCTCGCCCGCCGCTCGCGGGCCGAGAGCTGTTCGGTCGTGATCGCGCAGGCGGCCAATCGCGCCGCGCGCGACGCGATCGTCGAGCGAATCAAGTCGGACGACGATGAGTTCAAGGACCTCGAGGTAAAGGACGAGAAGCAGTACTTCGAGTCGCAGATTGCCGTGATCGCGACGATTCGCAAGATCGGCTACGGGCTGGCCGTGTTCCTGAGCATCGGGGCAATGTTCGGCGCGGCGAACACGATGTACTCGGCTGTGGCGAGCCGATCGCGCGAGATCGGCACGATGCGAGCGCTCGGGTTCAGCCGCCGCAGCATCCTGGCCTCGTTCCTGTTCGAATCGGTCGTGCTGTGCCTGATCGGCGGCGTGCTCGGCTGTATGGCCACGCTGCCGCTGAACGGACTGTCGTCGGGCACGCAGAATCCGATGATGTTCAGCGAGGTGACGTTCGCGTTCCACTTCGGACCGCGCGTGCTGTTGCAGGGCGTCATGCTGGCCACGATCATGGGCCTTGTCGGCGGACTCGCACCGGCGGTGCGGGCGGTCAGGCTCACGATCATCCAGGCGTTGCGCGAACGTTAGCCGCACCCGCCGCTTCGTGCACCGGGGGGCGACGAGGAGACGCCGTGAAATCGCTCAAGTACATCTTCCGCAACGCCACGCGCAACAAGCTGCGCTCCGTCCTGACGGTGCTGTCGGTCGCCATCAGCCTGGCCATGATGACCGTGCTCTACGGATTCGCCACGCTCAACGACCAACTGATTCCGGAACTGGCCAAGGCCAACCGCTTGATTGTGATGAGCCGCGACGGGTTCGCGTCGATGATCCCGATCAGCGTGCTCGATCACGTGCGTGGCCTCGAAGGCGTCGAAGCCGCCGTGCCGCTCGCCTGGTACATCGGCCAGTACAAGGACGAGAAGATGCCGACGTTCGCCTCGCTCGCCACCGACGCCAAAGAGTTGTTCCACGTGTGGACCGAATTCAGAATGCCTGCCGAGCAACTGACGGCATGGCGCGAGAACCGAACCGGCTGCATCGTCGATCGCCGCAACGCCGACCGACGCGGCTGGAAGATCGGCGATCGCATTCCGCTCAAGGGGAACAACTACCCCATCGACCTCGATCTGACCATCTGCGGCATCTACGACGGCCCGGAGTTCATCAATGACCTGTATTTCCACTGGACCTATCTCGACGAACGACTACGCGCGATCAACGACCTGAAGGCGGGGACGACCAGCATCCTGTTCGTGCGCGCCGACTCGGCCGAGTCGATGAACCGAGTGCTGCCGGCCATCGACGACCGCTACGAAAGCTCAGACCACCCGACGACCAGCCAGAGCCACCAGGACTTTGCCCGCAACTTCTCCAAGTTCGTGGGCAACCTGCAGGTCTACGTGCGCAACATCGGTGCGGCCGTCGTGTTCGCGCTCGTGCTCGTGGCGGGCAACGCGATGGCCATGTCGATGCGCGAGCGCACCACCGAGATCGCGCTGCTGAAAGCGATCGGTTTCCAGCGTGGGCCGGTGCTGGCAATGGTGCTGGGCGAGTCGATGCTCATCTCGCTCGTGGGCGGCACACTTGGCGTGGCGACGGGCCGGGTCACATGGAGCACGGTCCACTACTTCTGGCCGCAGTTCGTCCCGGTGGACTGGGTCGCCCCTCAGATTCTTTTGCTCGGCGTTGGCGTGGCGGCCGGCATCGGACTGGTCAGCGGCATCGGCCCGGCCGTGCGTGCGGCCGGCCTGTCGGTCATTGCGGGCCTGCGCAGAGTGGCGTGACCACTTTCGACGCGATGGCGGACTTGAACTCACAAAGGGCACGAAGGTCACAAAGCGGAGGGAAGGAAGCATGGGCTGTTGCTGGGCTGAGCAAAGCTGATGACTCGCATTACTCTTTCCCCTTCGTGTTCTTCGTGCCCTTTGTGGTTGATTCGCTCTGTTTGGTGAAATGCGGCGGCCGGCGCGAACGCCACATCAGCACGACCGCCATCACGCACCAAAAGGCGACGAGCGGCGCGATCTGAACGGCCTGGTGAGGCGACGGCTCGGGCGGTAACGCCAGGTCGGCGGGCCAGTGATGCTCGATCAGCCAGCGGCCCGCGTTCCACTCAAACTGTCGGCCGCCCGCGATCGGGCCGCCGCGCATCTCCCCCTTCCAGTGTGGCAGGACCACCGAGACGGTCGGGTCGTTCAGCGAGTCGGTTGGGTCTCTCGCCTCGGGAAATCGGCCGCCGACCGCGACGCAGCCCAACATGAGCAGGCCGCCGGCCAGAGTCGCCAGCGCGACGAGCGTCGTGAACATGCCGCGCTGCCACGCGCGAAGTACTCCAGCCACGGTCAGCACCATAAACGGAAGCGCGGGCGTCAAGAAGCGCGGCCCCGTACACCAACCGCCCGCCCAGAGCGGATAGCTCACGTTTACCGCCAACAGCGACGCGAGCGAGCCAACGGCCACCAGCACCACGCCACGATGTTTCTTGCCGAGCAACGCAAGAGCGCCCAGCGGCGCCGCGAGCAGCACGGGGGCATAGAATGCCAGCCCGCGATAGCGGCCCCAGAAGAGTTGCCGCACAATCTCGCGCAGTTGCTCGCCTGCCGGCCAGCGCAGACCCAGCGGGTTCGTCGCCGTGTGTACCGCCTGAAACTCCGCAGCGACTTCGTGCGCGTAGCCCAACTCGAAGACCCGGCCGAACGCGCGATAGTTGTACGCAGCCAGCAGCGCCGCCGCAAACGCCGCCGCCACGGCGAACGTCATCACCGGCTGCAGACGCCGAACCGACCCCGCGGCGTACAGCCCAAGCAGCGCCGCAACGCCGATCGTCTGGTACTCGACGACCACGGAGTAGCCGGCCAGTAAACCACTCAACAGCATGTTCCACACATTGGCCCGGCCCTCATGTGCGGCGCGATAGAGCAGGAAGAAGCTCGTGATCAGACAAAACGCACTTGTCTGGTGACCGTAGAACAGCGTCGCATAGACGAACGCCGGTGAGCCGAGTCCATAGGCCAGTCCAAGCAGCGCGCCGCCCCAATGCGTCGCACCCAGCCGCAGAGCGAATGCATAGATCACGACGCCGGCCAGGGCCGTGAACAACCCAGACGTGCCAAGCGTCACAAAGTAGTCGGGCGGCCAGTACGCCCGCGCCGGACCAAACAGCGGATGCTCGGGCAGCCAGTCCATCGCTCTGGCCGGGCCGTATACCAGCGCCCCGATCAGCGATTGTCCTGGCGCCTTGTCGGTGTAATAGTGCCTGCCTACACGGGCTAAGTCGCCCGTGTGTTGTTCGAGGCCGTCAATCTCGAGCTGATGCCGATCGACCAGCGAATACGTGAGCATCAATCGTGATGCGGTGTTCCAGTCGCGCGATTGCCAGAAATAGGCGTAGCTGGCCAGCAGGGTCAGGAACAACAGCGCCGCCAGATCGCGCCGGGCGCGCGGGGCCGAAACGTCAGGGGCAGGTGGTCGCTGAGGCATCGCGATAGTCTATCTCACACAGACTCGTCCGTCGTGGCCGGTGACGAGTTTTCCTGTTGCATGGTCTGTCGCTACGCTCCCCTTGCAGCCCTGCTACGCTGGGCTATACTGAACCCCGCTTCGAGTCATTGCCAGCGTAGCTCAACGGCAGAGCACCGCTTTCGTAAAGCGGGGGTTGAGGGTTCAAATCCCTCCGCTGGCTCTCGCGGGTCGGCTTCCATCTCGTTGGGTCTTTTATCGGCGTCGTTCATTTCATCCGGCCGCTTGACACGAGATCGCTTCGCGCTCAAGCTGACACGTTGAACTGTGTTTCGGTGGGGACGTTCGAGGCTACTGAGAGGAATGAGCTATGGCAAAGGCGGGCAAAGATTTCACCGAGATCCTCATCAAGAAGGGCGTGCTGGGGCGCGACCAGGTGCAGGAAGCGATCGCCATGCAGCAGAGCTCCGGCGTCAAGCTGCAGGATGCCATCGTACGCCTCGGGTATGCCGCAATCGAAGACGTCATGCAGGCCATGGCTGAGCAGTTCGGCGTGGAGTTCGTCCACCTCGAGGATGTTGAGATTCCGAGCGCGGTCGTGCAGCTAGTACCCGAGTCGGTGGCCCGCGAGAACGTCATCCTGCCGCTTTCCGCCGACAACGGAACGCTCAAGATCATCATGAGCGACCCGATGGATTTTGAGACAGTCGACAAGCTGCGGTTCATTCTGAACCGCGACGTGGAAATCGCCTTGGCGCCGCGCGAGTCGATTCAAGAGGCGATCAATAAACACTACGGCCAAACGGAAACCGATTCGGTCGACTCGATGCTCCAGGAGTTCACCGACACGGCCATCGACTTTACCGAGACCGAAGGGGCGGCAACCACCAAGGGCGGCGGGATGAACGTCGCCGACGAAAACGCCCCGATCGTCAAGCTGGTCAACCTGATCATCCAAGAGGCTGTAAACCTCCGGGCCAGTGACATTCACATTGAGCCGTTCGGCGAGCGGGTGCGGGTTCGTTATCGCATAGACGGGGTCTGCGTGGAGCGAGACAGTCCGCCCCGGCGGCTGCTTGCGGCGATCATCTCACGCCTTAAGATCATGGGAAGCATAGACATTGCGGAAAAACGTCGCCCCCAGGACGGTCGTATCAAGATGCAGGTCAACGGCAAGGATATCGACCTTCGAGTCAGCGTGCTTCCAACGAACCACGGCCAGTCGATCGTGATGCGCATCCTGAACAAGGAGAGCATCATGGTCGGCATCCGAGAGTTGGGTTTTGGCGATGAAGAGTATCGCCGGTTCCAGACCATTATCAAGCGTCCCAACGGCATCTTTCTGGTTACCGGCCCGACGGGCAGCGGCAAAACAACTACGCTCTACGCCGCACTTGCCGAACTCAATCGACCGGACAAGAAGATCATCACTGCCGAAGAACCAGTCGAGTACTACCTACCCGGTATCAACCAGACTGAGGTGAAGTCGGCGATCGGGCTGACTTTCGCGCGGATCATTCGCGCAATGCTTCGCCAGTCTCCAAATGTGATCCTTGTGGGAGAAATTCGCGACAAGGAGACAGCCGACATGGCGATTCAGGCGTCCCTGACTGGACACTTGGTTTTCAGTACGCTCCATACAAATGATGCGCCCGGAGCCATTACGCGGTTGATCGACATCGGTGTTCAGCCATTCCTCGTCGCGTCGAGCGTCATGGCTGTGATGGCCCAGCGGTTGGTGCGCAAGGTATGCCCCAAGTGCCAGGAACCCGACCAGCCGGATCCGCACGAGTTGAAAACCGTTGGCCTTACGCCGGAGCGAGTCAAGAACGCCAACTTCATGCGCGGTCGTGGCTGTAACCACTGCCACCATACGGGTTACCGCGGTCGACTGGCTATCTTCGAGATGATGCAAATGAACTCGACGTTGCGCGAAATGTCGTTTCGCCGCGAGCCGACTCAGAACATTCGTCGCCAGGCGCGGCTGTTTGGGATGCGATCCCTGCTCGAGGATGGGGTCCTTAAGTCCATGAAAGGGATCACGACCTTGGAGGAAGTCTTGGAGACTTGCCACCACGAGGGCGTGTCGATCTGACGGAAACAGTCGGCTGTCGTGGGGTGTTTTTTGGATCAACCATTCGGTTGTTTGATTCCTGCTAGCCCGACCGTAATAATCGACCACCGTCCTAGCAGGTTCTTCGATCGGAACGGAAGGGCAGTGCAGCACCGGAGGATTGTTCATGGGTACGGTTCTGATCGACAAGCTCCTGCAGACGGTTGTCAACCAGTCCGCCAGCGACCTTCACATCACCGTAGGTCAGCCGCCGGTGTTGCGGATGGACGGTCGCATGCGGCGGCTCGACACCAAGGTGTTGGAGCCGGAAGACACGATCGCGCTCATGAAGAGCATCACGCCCGATCGGTGCCAGCAGGAGTTGCAGGAGGTAGGGGGCACGGACTTCGGTTTCGCCTTTGGCGAGGCGGCGCGGTTTCGCGTCTCGGTGTTCAAACAGCGCAGTTTCATCTCGATGGTATTGCGGAGGATTCCCAACAAGTTCCTAAGCATGGAGGACATCGGGTTGCCTCCGGTGTGCAAGGAATTGTGTGTCCGGCCGCGCGGCCTCTTTCTCGTGACGGGTCCGACCGGCAGTGGCAAGACGACAAGTCTGGCCAGCATGCTGAACTGGCTGAACGAGAACTACGACAAGCACATGATCACGATCGAGGACCCGATCGAGTACTACCACAAGCACAAGAAGTGCACGGTGAACCAGCGTGAGGTGGGCGTCGATGTGCCGTCGTTCAGTGAGGCGTTGCGTCGTGCGTTGCGCCAAGACCCCGATGTGATTCTGGTCGGCGAAATGCGCGATCTCGAAACGATCCAGGCGGCAATCAGCGCGGCTGAGACGGGCCACGTCGTGTTTGGAACCCTGCACACCAACAGCGCCGAAGGCACGGTGAACCGAATAATCGACGTGTTTCCGACGAACCAGCAGGAGCAGATCCGCACCCAGTTGTCCACGGCCATCCTGGGGGTGCTGGCCCAGGCGCTGCTGCCGAAGAAGCCAAAGGGAGTGATCGCCGCCTACGAGATGCTCGTCGTGACGCCGGCCATCGCCAACCTGATTCGCGAAAACAAGACCTACCGCATCGACTCGGCCATTCAGACTGGCAAGAAGTACGGAATGATTCTGCTCGACGATAACCTCTTCAACCTGTGGCAAAGGGGTTTGGTGGACGAAGCGGACGCCATTGAGAAATCTCGAAAACCCGGCGAACTCAAGTTGCGCATTGAGCAGGCCAAGCAAGGTATCTTCGCCGATGAACCGGGCAAAGAATCAGAGGGCGAGGGGGGCGGTGCCGGCAAGTTCGCCAAGGGCTTTGCCAAGCCGGGGGTAAAGGCCGCGGGACGAGCAGCAGCCGACGACGAGGATGAGGATGAAGAAGAAGAGGATGACGAAGAGTAGCATTGCCGGCGGTTGGAAAAACTTGCCGCGCGGGTAGGTGGCTATCGGTGGGGCTGGCAGCTTCCGTCAAGAAACAGATATGGCAGCCAAGAAGATCGGACAAATCCTGGTGGACCTCGGCTACCTGACCGAGGACCAACTGTGGGACGTGCTCAACGAGCAGAAGACCCGTCCCGAGATGGTGCTTGGTCAGTTGGCCATCACGATGGGTCTGGTCACTCAGCCGCAGGTGGACCAGGCGGTCGCCGAGCAGCTTGGCATGCAGGTCGTGAAGTTGTCGGAACTGACGATCGCGTCGCAGGTGCTCGACATGGTGCCCGAGACCATGGCCACGGTCTACAAGATCGTGCCGATCAGTTTCCGCAACGACGTGCTGACGGTGGCGATGGCCGATCCGCAGAACATCGGCGCGCTCGACGATCTGCGGAACATGCTGAACTTCGAGGTCAAGGGGGCCGTCTCGAACGAAGGGGACATCAAGGCCGCGATCGAACGGTTCTATTCCGACAAGCAAATGTCGATTGAGGACGTGGTCGCCGAGCTGGAAAAAGACGAGGAGTTGCAGAAGGCGGCCGCGGGCACGAGCGAGTCATCCGTCGACCTGGAGTCGATCGAAGAATTGGCCGACGCCGCCCCGGTGCGCAAACTGCTCAACATGGTGTTGCTGCTGGCGATCAAGGACAAGGCCAGCGACATCCACTTTGAGCCGTTTGAAGACGAGTTCAAGATGCGATACCGGGTCGATGGAGTGCTCTACGAGATGGTGCCGCCGCCCCGCCACTTGTCCATGGCGATCTCGACGCGCATCAAGGTCATGTCGAACCTGGACATCGCCGAGCGCCGGCTGCCGCAAGACGGCCGCATCGAGCTGAACGTCGGCGGCAACCCGGTGGACATGCGCGTCTCCGTGCTGCCCACCATGTTCGGCGAGAGCGTGGTGCTGCGCGTGCTCGACCGCACGGTTGTGCAACTTGACCTGAACAAGATCGGCATGCCGGCCGATACGCTCAAGGCCTACCGCGACATCATGAACAAGCCGAACGGCATCGTGCTCGTCACCGGCCCGACGGGCAGCGGCAAGACGACCACGCTGTACTCGACGCTGAACGAGCTGAACGACGTCAGCGTGAAGATCATCACGACCGAGGACCCGATCGAGTACGACCTCGAAGGCATCGTGCAGGTGCCGATCAACGACGAGATCGGCGTCACGTTCGCCAACTGCCTGCGGGCGATCCTGCGGCAGGACCCCGACAAGATTCTGGTCGGCGAGATACGCGACACCGAAACGGCCGAGATCGCGGTGCAATCGTCGCTCACCGGCCATATCGTCTTCAGCACGCTGCACACCAACGACGCGCCGAGCACGATCACACGGCTGCGCGACATGGGCATCCCGACGTTCCTGATCACCGCGACGGTCGAGGGCATCCTGGCCCAGCGACTGGTGCGCCGGATCTGCGCCGACTGCCGCACGGAATTCGAGCCGAGTCCTGAGATGCTCATGGAACTGAACCTGAAACCGTCGGACGTGAAAGGCAGGAGCTTTTTCTACGGCCGCGGCTGCGAGCGGTGCAACAACACCGGCTACCGCGGCCGGACCGGCATCTATGAACTGCTGGCCATGACCGACGATCTGCGCGACTTGATCATGAACAACGCTTCGACCGACCAGCTACGCGCGTGTGCCCGCAAGAGCGGCATGGTCACGCTCCGCGAGGCTGGGCTGCGGGCGATGTACGAAGGCTTCACAACGCTCGACGAAGTGGTCCGCGAAACCGTGGTGGAAGACGAGGTGTAGACATGCCAACGTTCCAATTCGAGGCCATGGACTCCGCCGGCGCCGAGGTCAAGGACACGATCGAGGCCGCCAACGAAGAAGAAGCCGGCGCCCAAGTCCGCAAGATGGGCTACTTCGTCACCAAGATCACCGAAAAACAGGCCAAGAAAAAAGGCAAGGCCAAGGACAAGAAGCCCAAGAAGAAGGGTAAGGCGTTCTCGATCGGCGGCGTGCCGTCGAAACAACTCTGTACCTTCACGCGGCAACTGTCGGTGCTGCAAGACGCCGGACTGCCGATCCTGCGCAGCCTGAAGATCCTCGAAGGCCAGATGAAGCCCGGGCCGCTCAAGAACGCGCTGATGGACGTCGTCGACGACATCGAGTCGGGCGCCACGCTCTCTGAGGCGTTCGCAAAACATCCCAAGGCGTTCGATCGGCTCTACGTGAACATGGTCAAGGCGGGCGAGGCCGGCGGCGCGCTGGAGGTCATCTTGCAACGCCTGGCGATGTTTAAGGAGAAGGCCCAGAGCCTGAAGCGCAAGGTGACCGGGGCCATGATCTATCCGTGCGTGGTCATCACGGTGGCCGGCGCCATCTTGGGGTTCATCCTGTACTTCATCATCCCGAAGTTCAAAAAGATCTTCTTGGACTTCGGCGTCGACATGCCGAAGATCACGATCCTCCTGCTCGACATGTCGGACTGGGTCGTCGAGTATTTCTACACGATCCCACTGTTCCCGATCTGCTTCTGGCTGTTCTGTAAGCTGCTGCGCAAGAACAGAACGGGGGCGTACGTCCTGGACAAGATCAAGCTGTCGCTTCCGGTGATGGGCGGTATCGTCGAAAAGAGTACCGTTGCGCGCACGATGCGCACATTAGGCACGCTGGTGGCCTCCGGCGTGCCGATCTTGGAGGGCTTGTCGATCGTGCGCGAGACGGCCGGCAACGTGGTGTTCGAGCGCGCGTTCCAAAAGGTCATCGACTCGATCCGCGAGGGCGACACGATCGCCCAGCCGCTCAAAGAGGCCCGCGTGGTCGACGACATGGTCGTGAACATGATCGACGTCGGCGAAGAGACGGGCGACCTCGACACGATGATGAACAAGATCGCCGACGTGTACGACGAAGAGGTCGACGTACTGGTCGAGGGCCTGATGGCCCTGATCGAGCCGCTCATGATCGTGGTCCTGGGCGGCATGGTCGGCTTCATCGTGATCGCCCTGTTCATGCCGCTGATCAAGCTGATCACGGAGTTGAGCGGGTAACGGAGGGGATTGAGGATCGAGGGTTGAGGTTGAGTTGTGGGGCGGGCTTCCAGCCTGCCCATGTCGGACAAGAAGTATTGCAGGCTGGAAGCCCGCCCCACGGCCGGGTTCCTTAAGAGGCGTCGAGCGTTGAGCGCCGTCTGTCCGGGTGCTCAACCCTCCACGCTTCAAATGGGTCCCGTTGGTTGATGACGTGGAAAATATGCGCGGGTAGGCGGATTGAGGTTCAACCCTCAACGGTTGAGTTGAAAGGATCGAACCATGATT
>DAIOWH010000163.1:0-14555 GCA_036758585.1 Planctomycetia bacterium | reverse complement strand
GGCGCGTCGGGCTACGCGTCCCTGCGGACTCCCAGAATCACGCAAAGCCATTTAGAGACATCTAAAACACCGCAACGCAAACAGCGAGTAGCCGGGATCCGGCCGTCACCACGATGGATGACACCGAGAACAGAAGCGACCGCGGCGACGGGCACGCCGTGGCGGATGGCCAGCAGTCGTCCCGGCCGACCGGTGAAAGCGGCGTGGTGTGGACGCTGTGGCTGACGTACGGCGCGTTCTACTTTTGTCGCACCAACATTTCGGCGGCCGTGCCGGGCCTGAAGGCCGCGACCGGCGACGGCGGTTTGGGGATGGCGCCGGGCGAGGTCGGCTGGATCCTGGCCTCGCTGAAGATCGCCTACGGCCTCGGTCAACTGCTGAACGGGCAACTGTCTGAGCGAGCTTCGCCGCGCGTGCTGCTGGCGATCGGCATGTTCGCTTCGGCGGCGTTGAACGTGCTGTTCGGGTTTAGCACGGGTTTTTATTTCCTGTTGTTCGTTTGGGCCACGAACGGGTTCTGCCAGTCGCTCGGCTGGACGCCGTGCGTGCGCGTCGTGGCGAACTGGGTGCCGATCGTTCGGCGCGGCCACGCGGTCGGCATCATCGGCACCGGCTATCAAATCACGCTGGGACTGACGTACTTGATCGCCGGTCAATCGGCCGAGCACTTCGGGTGGCGCGCCGCGTTGTACGTACCGGCCGTACTACTCGCGCTGACCGGCGTCTTCATGTTGGCTTGCTTGCGTGAGTCGCCGAACACCGAGGGAACTGCGGGCTGGGGACTCGCGGCTCGGGGAAGACTCCAGGCTACGGTCTGTCCAGCCCCCAATCCCCAGCCCCAAACCCACAATCAAGTCGGGTTGTCGGCGTGCCTTTACTGGACGCTGTACAATCCGGCGCTGTGGCTGATGGGACTCGCGCTGGGGTTGCTGAATGCCTGCCGCTACGGGTTCCTCGATTGGGGCGTGGCGCACTTGATGGAATCGCAGCAGGTCGGCGTCGGCAAGGCGGTGTTGCAGTTCTTTGTGATCGCGATCGGCGCAACCGCTGGATCGTACCTCGCGGGCTGGGCGACCGACCGCTTCTTCGGCAGTCGCCGCGCGCCGGTGATCGTGCTGCTGATGCTGCTGCTGGGAGTGATCACGTTGATCTACGATCCAGTCGTGCGCACGAGCGCGACGGGAACAATGCTGTTGCTCGTGGTCGTCGGCTTCTCGATCTACGGGCCACAAGTCTTGTTGGTGGGCACGGCGCCGGCCGATCTGGCTCATAAGGGCACGTCAGCCGCCGCGGCCGGTTTCGTCAACTTCCTGGGCTACATGGGTGCCGCGACGGGCGACGTGGTCACAGGCTACTTCTCCGACAAGAGTCACGGTGGCTGGCACGTCGCGATCTACATTTGGGGCGGTTGGGCGCTCACGGGGTCAGTGGTTACGGCCGTGTTGTGGAACACGACCGCGCACAGACTGACCCTGCTGCCGACCGCGGCGCCGAAACTGGCGGCCGTCGTGCTGCTGGCACTGGTCGGCGCGGCCGCTGCAATGGGCGACTACCCAACCGCCGTGCCACTCGCGGCGGGGGTCGGCGTCGTCTGTTTGGTCGGCAGCTTCTTCAATCCTTGGGCGGCCGCCCCGGGGTTGATCGCGGCGACGGTGGGGTTGTTCGCCGTGTTCCATTCCGTCGTCGGAGCCGGTAATGTCACCTGGGACCGCTCCGCGGCCATGGCGACGTTTGGACTGACCATGATCGCGTCGCTCATGGTTCTCGTCGGGCATCGACCGGAGCTTGGGAGTTCGCCATGCGAGTCATCGTCATCGGAGCCGGACGCGGCCAGCGCCTGATGCCGACTACGGCCGACGCGCCCAAGTGCTTCGCCGAGGTTGCGGGCCGACGGCTGATCGACTGGGCAATCGACGCCTTTCGCGCGGCCGGACTCGATCGCATCGCTTTCGTCGGCGGATATCAGATCGACAAGGTTCGCCAGGCCTATCCCCAGTTTGTCTTCCGACACAACGCCGACTGGCCGAACAACAATATCCTCGCCTCGCTGTTCCACGCCGAAGACCTGATGGATGAGCCGTTCCTTTGCTGCTACAGCGACATTCTGTTCACGCCCGACATCATCGCACGACTGGCGGCGAGCGACGCCGACATGGCCCTCGGCGTCGACACCGACTGGCTCGCGCGCTACGAGCACCGCAGCGACCACCCGCCCGACGACGC
This sequence comes from Planctomycetia bacterium, assembly GCA_036758585.1. GTDB lineage: Bacteria > Planctomycetota > Planctomycetia > JALXBF01 > JBGPMX01 > DAIOWH01. The sequence goes on along the minus strand of DAIOWH010000163.1, from coordinate 12,332 downwards.
CGAGAAGGTCACCGCCGCGAATGGCCGCGTGACTCGCATCCATCGTCGGATTGCCGCGGCCGAGGCGTACGGCGAGTACATCGGCGTGGCGAAGTTCTCGGCAGCGGGCGCCGACCGGCTGCGCCGCCACTATCATCGCTGCCGCGAGCAGTTCGCCGGCCGGCCGTGGCGCGAAGCTTGCAGTTTCGAGAAGGCGTACAAGATACTGTTGTTTCAAGAAATGATCGAAACGGGTGAGCCGTTCGCCCACATCGACACGCCAGGCGGCTACGTCGAAGTCGACACGCAGCAAGACTTCGACTACGCGCGGCGGTATTGGACCACACGGCACATCGGCAGATGACTGACGACGGATGAAGCACTAGTGCACTAGTCCTCAAACAAGCGAACTTTGGAGTGCGGGGGCTTGACACCGCTTTTGGATTGCCTGAGCTTTCCGCACGGATCGATCCAAAGCGGTGTCAAGCCACCGCACTCCAAAACTTCGCTCGGCCACGATGAATCGTCCTCGATTCGAGATTTGTCGAACGAACCTCGCTTGTTTGAGGACTAGTGATGAAATGGCGAATGTCCGATGACGAATGACGAAAGCCACACGATGTTTCCGACCTCGGTGATCGGCTCGCTGCCGCGTCCGCGTTTTGTCCGCGACCTGATCGCCGACGATTGCCCGATCGCGGGCAACGAGTATCGCCGGTTGATGCGGGCCGCGATCCGCTCTGCCGTCGCCATGCAAGAGATGGCGGGGCTGGACATCGTCACCGACGGCGAGTGGTGGCGCAAGAGTTACATCGGCGTCATCGCCGATCTGGCGCACGGCTTCGAGCTGAGCCGCAATCCCGCCGACGGCCGGCCGTGGACCGTGGTCGTCGATAAGATATCGCCGAGGCAGCCGGGGTTCATTGCCAGGGAAGTCGCCTATCTCAAACAACTCACGACCCGGCGCGTCAAGGCCACCGTGCCGGCACCGGCGCTGCTCGGCGAACGGATGTGGGACCCGGTCAAGTCGTCGGCTGCATATCCGACGCGCGAAGACTTCGTGCGCGACTGCGTGCCGATATTGCGGCGCGAAGTCGAGTTGTTGCGCGACGAGGGCGTGTCGATCGTCCAGGTCGACGACCCACACCTGTGCCTGTTTGTCGATCCCGACGTGCGCCGGCGGTACGCCGACCCCGATCGCGCCGCCGACTTTGCCGTGGACATGGACAACCAGGTGGTCGCTGGCATCGACGGCGTGAAACGGGCGGTCCACTTGTGCCGGCGGGCCGGCGCGCGGGCTCGCGGCGAGGCCGAACATCGCGGCGGCTACGAACCGATCCTCAAACAACTGGGCCGGCTCGGCGTGGATCACATCACGATGGAATTCACGTCGCCGGGCGCAGGCGACCTGGCTGTACTCAAGCAGTTGCCCGACCACGTCGAGATCGGCCTGGGTTGCGTGAGTTGCCAGCCGGGCCAGGTCGACTCGGTCGAGACGATCGTCGGTCGCGTCGAGGCGGCGTTGCGTCACGTATCGCCCGCGCGCATCACGCTGAACCCCGACTGCGGCTTCGCGCCCGGCTCGGCGGCCGACATGAGTCTCGACGAGGTGTACGTCAAACTGAAGAATCAAGCGGCCGCCGCCGCGCTGCTGAGGGCGAAATACGAATAGGAGCCGCGAGCGCCGCATGCCGCATTCGCCCACGACGCACGTCACGCTGCTGGTTCGGCTGCGCAACGCCCAGGACAAAGAGGCCTGGGCGCAGTTTGTGGACATCTACGCCCCCCTGCTCTATCGCTTCGCTCGGCGTCAGCGGCTGCAAGACGCCGACGCCGCCGACCTGACTCAAGACGTGCTCATGTCCGTGGCCGGGGCGATCGAACGGTTCGAGTACGATCGGCGAGTCGGCACGTTCCGCGGCTGGCTGTTCACGGTCGCACGCAACAAGATCAAGAACTTCGTCGCTCGCTCGCGCCGCGGACCGCGGGCGACGGGCCAGAGCGATGTGCAAGAGATGCTCGCGAACCAGCCCGCCGCCGATGAAGATCAGGCGTCTTGGGACAAAGAGTACGAGAGCCGCCTATTCGACTGGGCTGCCGAGCGCGTGCGCGGTTTGTTCGCAGAGAACACTTGGCGGGCGTTTTGGATGACGGCCGTCGAGGGCAAGAACCCGAAGGACGTCGCCCGCACCGTCGGCGTCTCGGTGGGCGCCGTCTACATCGCCAAGAGCCGCGTGCTCGCGGAACTCAAGCGGCAGATTCAAGAGATCGGCGAGTGAGCCGAGGGATCAGCGCGATGCAGCGACCAGCGTCATGTCCGGACCCGCAAGTGCTGCGCAGCGCGATCGAAGGGCGAATCGCGAGCGACGACGAGGCGGCTTTGAACGAGCACCTCGACGGCTGCGAACGCTGCCGCGGTGAACTGGAGCGGCTGGCCGACGAGGCGAGCTGGCTGCTGAGCGCGGCTCGGCGCGTCGGTTCGGACGATGAGCCAACGCCCGCACTCAACGACGTGATCGAGAAACTCAAGAGCAGCAGCACCGAGCTTCACCCGACCGTACAGCCGGCGGCGGCGCCCGAGACGTTCGACTTCCTCGCGCCGTCGAATCAGCCGGGATGCATCGGGCAACTGGGCCGTTACGAGATCATCAAGTTCGTCGGCCGCGGCGGCATGGGGCTGGTGTTCAAGGGCTTCGACCGGTCGCTGCGACGCAGCGTGGCGATCAAGGTGCTCGACCCGCGCAAGACTTCGGACGCCGTGGCGGTGAAGCGATTCCTGCGCGAGGCTCGCGCAGCGGCGGCGATCAATCACAAGTACGTCGTCACGATCCACGAGATCGGTCAGTTTCGCGGTCTACCGTTTCTGGTGATGACCTACGTGTCGGGCGTGTCGCTCGAAGAACACGTGAGCCGCGGCGGACCGCTCAAGGTGGACGAAGTCGTGCGGATCGGCTCGCAGATCGCCGCCGGACTGGCGGCCGCTCACGCGCGTGGCCTGGTGCATCGCGACGTGAAGCCGGCCAACGTGCTGCTCGAACGCGGCTCGATGCGAGTGAAGCTCACCGATTTCGGACTGGCTCAGGCGATGGGCGATCTGCGACTGACGCAGACCGGCTTCATGGCGGGCACGCCGTCGTACGCCGCGCCGGAGCAAGCAAGCGGACGACCGATCGATCACCGCGCCGACCTGTTTGCCCTGGGCAGCGTGCTCTACTTCATGTGTACCGGCAAACTGGCGTTCGCGGCGGCGTCGCCCGTGAAGACGCTCGAACAGGTGTGCAACGCGCAGCCGCAACCAGTCGGCGAGTTGAACCGCGAGGTTCCGAGCTGGCTCGCCGCAATCGTCGAGCGGTTGCACGCCAAGGAGCCGGCCCAGCGGTTTGGCTCGGCCAAGGACGTGGCCAAGGCGCTGACCGATCCGCTCAGTTCGCTCGAAGTTGTGTCGGCAGCCAACAGTCCCGCGATCGCGCCGTCGCAAGGTCTGAGCTACGGGTTGATCGGCGGCGTCGGCGCGGCAATCGCGATGTTGGTGTTGATTGCGATCGCGATGTTCAATCGCCCGAATCCGTCGGGGATCGCGGCCAACGAGCCTCATCGCGCCCAGCCGCAAGCCGGCAAGCCGGCCGCGCCGGGCAAGCCGCGCGAACCGGTTCCGACGCCGCCGGCAGCGCGGGCCGGGCCGTCAGCGTTCCTGATCGAGCGCGGCTCGAAGGGTGTGCGTGTCGGGTCGCTGGCTGAGGCCGTCGATCAGGCGGACAACGGCGAGCGGATCGTCGTGGAAGGCAACGGTCCGTTCGCGTGCGAACCGGCGCGGGTCTTTGGCAAGCGACTGACGATTCGCGCGGCGGACGGCTTCCGACCCGTGTTGACGTTTGCCCAGCCGCCGGGCCAAGCCGACGCGCCGATGCTTGAGTGCGATGGACCCCTGACCCTCGAAGGACTCGAGTTCCATTTGATCGAAAACCGCTCGACGGCCGGACCACCCGTCGATCCGATGCCGGCGGGCCTCGTGAGGACGAGCGGTCCGGAGCTGCTGGTGGCGAACTGCCGGTTCGTCGTTGTGCCCGGTCGCGAGTGCATCGTGACCAGCTCGCCGCGCTGCGAGCTGCGTCACTGCGAGTTCCTGAGCATTAACGGAATCATGGTGTCGTGGAACTGCGTCGGGCCAGGCAACCTGACGGTCGAGAACTGCGTGCAGAGCGGCGGGGCGGCCGTGGTCGTGCCGCGATCGGCGAATGGTGGCGAGCTGGCGATCGAACTGACGCACAACACGTTCACTGGTTTCTTGGCCCTCCATCTGATCATGGACCGGGGCGGCCTGCCTGCCGGTCCGCGACCTACGGCGCCGGCGCCCGTCGTGGTGAACGCGGTCGGCAACCTGTTCGACCCAAACCAGGGACTCGTTTCGATCGACCGGCCCGGCCGGCCCAACGCGCGGCCAGGGGCAGACCTCCGGAGGCCGCTGCCTAGCGTGATGCGTTGGGTGGGTCGCAACAATCTCTATTCCCAGCGCGGTCGACCCATCGAGTCGCCGGACCCGTTCGAGACCAAGAATAGTGGTTCCGTCTGGGACAATCCCCGCTATTCGGCCGGCGAGCTAATCTACTCGCCCGACGCGCTGGCCATCCCCGAGTATCTCGACGCCCGCGACTTCGCGCTGGCGCCAGATAGTCCTGGCAAGGGAGCTGCGGCCGACGGCAGCGACATCGGCGCCAACGCCAGCCGCGTCGGACCGGGAGCGAGGAGGATTGAGGATCGAGGATTGAGGATCGAGGATTGAGGATCGAGGATTGAGGCGCAGCAACTCGAACATTGTTTCTTGTGCCAGGCGTGCTACAACCCAACCGTCTACATTGTGGACCATTTCGAAATCGCCTCGATTCAAGCCGGGAACGCCGTGCGTGACGCCATCGAACGCCTGCTCCCACGACACCATCCCCAATTCGGTGTCCTTTATGAGTGCCGCTTCACCCGCCCGTAAGCACCCATAACACGCAACGATCTCGTCATCGCCGAAACTGGGAAACGGAATGGTGCATCCGCAACGGCGGCACGCGACACTCTCGCGGTCATCAGCGTCGAGACCGTTCGGCGTTTCGCAGGACGGGCACCTGAGCATCACGGCACAACGGATGCCCAGTTGGAAGCAATGCTGGTTGCCCTTGCCACTAGTGAGCAGGCGGCCAGTCCGCAGAATTCGCAAGCATCGTCGACAGAACCTTCGTACAGCGGGAAGGGAATGCCGAGTTCTGCGAAAGTGGACGCCATCAGAAACTCGGACTCCCGATCAGAACGGCGAGACGGTCGCCGTCTCTTTTCCGTCGCGGGTGCTCAGGCTGAGGAACAGGTTCTGATCGACGTCGCGACTGATCAGGCCGGCCGAGCCGTCGCACATGACGAAGTGGGCGCCCGCCGGATGCGCGGAACTGAAGCCCCACAGCGCGATGTGTTCGCCCCACGTGATGCCGTGCGAGGCGTCGGCCGTCACCACGCTTGTGAATCCGAAGCCCCACATCGGCCGACACAGCGGGTCCTCGTTGATCCGCTCGCCCGCCAGCAGCGTGGTGCTGGCGCCGTCGACGATCTGCTGCATCTTGGTGTTGCTCTGGCGGTACAGCACGCCGTCCGGCTGAAGCCCAGATCCGTAGTCGTAGTAGTCCAAAATGAAATCGGTGCCAAGGCTGCCGACGTAGTTCGAGTACGCCAACGCCACATCAAAGTTGAACCAGTTGAACCGATACTGGCCGAAGTTCAGTATGTCCGACGGGCAGAGGTAAAGCTCAACCCGCTGCGACACCACGGTGAGGTTGGCGGGATGCCAGGCCGGCAGCGACATGTTGGTCGAGTTGTACATCGAGTGCTGTTCGATCTCGGGCAAGATCGCCATCAGCCAGCTCGAGTAGCCCGGCACCGTCCAGTTGCCCACCTTGCTGGTCAGCCAGCCGGGCGGCAGGCACTGGTAGTTCGTGCTGTAATTGAGCAGGGCCAGGCCGATGTTGTGCAGGTTGCTGCGGCACTGGGTGCGTCGGGCCGCTTCGCGCGCGTTCTGCACGGCCGGCAACAGCAGCGAGATCAGGATAGTGATGATCGCGAGCACGACGAGCAGCTCGATCAATGTGAACCCGGCGCGTCGCTTCATGGTTCATCCTCCGCTTTCGCTTGTTGGTGCAGCACATCGAACAGTCCCGGAGCGGACTCGTCGCGTACGACTCCCTGGGCCATCTTGCTGCGCGCTCGCGCATCGGCCTTTTCCAGTTCGCCGCGAATCATCTCGAGCGCCCGCGGGTTCGGCGGCGGCGTCCGGTCGGACCGCGTCAGCGCCATGGTCCAGATCGCCCCCATCAACAACATGACCGCGACGCTCCCGGCTGCGGTCGTCTTGGGCCAGCGGGCGATCGCTGCCTTCGCCTGGTAGTACGCCACGAACAACCGCGTCACCACGTCGCGCGGTTGTTCGAGCGGGGGCGGCGGCTGATCGTCCAGATGCTCTTCGACAAGGTCAATGCGCGCCATCAGAACGGTCGCTCCACAGCCTCACGGCCCGCGCGTGTGCTCAGGCCGCGGAACAGGTCATAGTCGATCTCGCTGGTCAGCAGGCCGACCGAGCCGTCGGCCATCAGGAACTGCGCCCCGCCGGTATGGAACGAACTGAAGCCCCACGAGGCGCCGGGCGCGTCAGGCGGCTTGATCTTCTCAGACGAGTCGCCCACGACTTTGCCGGTGACACCGAACGACCAGACGGGGTGGAGCAACCGATCGGGATGCACGCGCTCGCCTGCGGCCAGTGTGTGGCTCGTGCCGTCTTCGATCTGGGCGGAGCGAACGCTGCTCTGGCGAAACAGCACGCCGTCGGGCTGTTGCTGCGGGCCGTAGTCGTAGTAGTCAAGGATGAAATTGGAGCCGAGGTTGCCGACGTAACTGGAATAGGTCATTGCGATCGGCCCATTCAAGTAATTGATGCGGAACAAGTCGCCCGGGTCGGGCTGGCTCGGGCAGGTGTAGACCTCGATCCGCTGGCGGACAACCGTGGCGTTTTCGGGTTCCCAGGCGGCGAGGTTGAAGTTCAAGGCGTTGTAGAGTTGGCTCTGTTCGAGTTCCGGAAGTATTGCCAGCATCCAACTGGCGTAGCCCGGGAACAGTCAGTGGCCTACGTCCGAGATGAGCCAGCCGGGCGGCAGACACCCGCTGCTCGATTCGTAGTTGTGCAGTGCCACGCCGATCTGGTGCAGGTTGTTGGTGCATTGCGAACGGCGGGCAGCCTCACGAGCCAATTGTGCCGCGGGCATCAACAGTGCGATCAGGATCGCGATGATCGCAATCACGACCAGCAGCTCGACCAGCGAGAACGCGCGACGGTTCATGGCGAGTTTCCCTCCTTCGGCCTTGGGTTCACGACGGCGTCAAACAGTCCGCGCAGGCGGCTGGAGTCCGGTGGAGTTGCCGCGGGGGTTTCGCTGCGCAGCGTGCGGTCGGCTCGTTGAACTTGCGCCTCGAACTCGGCGATCCGAGCCATGTCGAGCGGCGGCGGAGGCGGCACGGCGGGCATGGTCGTTTCATACACCACGGCGACCACTGCCATCACGACATAGCCATGCAGCTTGCCGCAGTGGTCTTGGGCCAGATGAGCGGAACGCTCATCGCTGTACTGACCCAATCGGCCGCGCGCCCGGTTACCGCCTCACCAGTCAGTTCATCCTCAGACATGGCGGGTTGATTGTACTGCGGCGGCACGGAGAAGCAAGTAGTGAGACGACGCCCGAGGTCTGGAGGTCTGACGTCTGGCGTGTGGGGTCTGGGCGTGTGTTCGACACCATGTCTCGTTCGCAGCATTCAGCCCGAAGGGCCGGCACTCGACAGCCCAAGGCAACGCCCTTGGGAAACGGTTCCGGGCCAAACCACCATTTGCCCTGAAGGGCAAGACGTGGTACAAGCGGGCAAATCCGGTCGCGATCGAAGTGAAGGGCGAGTGGATATTCAAGCAACGCCGCCGGCTGTCCCGTTCCTGAAGATCCAGGGTCAACGACCGGGACGACTTGGGCAAGTGCAAGAGCTGTTAACCCGGGCGAACTGGACGTGCAGGTCAGCTCAGTTCAGTCCCCAAACAAGAAGGCGGGCTCCCTGTTCTTCTTTGCCTTCACGAAGTTCAACCGTCCCGACCTAAACGACCAGGTTTCGATGCAGTGATCCGTCGTATACAGTACGTTGGCGCGAGTTCGCACCAGACGCGGGGAAACTTTGACCTCCACAATGCACTGCTGATCCGACACCGACAGTTTCTCAATGATGCCAAACCAACCCGCCACACGCATTTCGGGATCCGCGTAGCACCAGTCGAACATCTTCTTGCGTCCTGGCACCTCGGGATCCTGGTCCCAAAAGGCGGCACAGATGTCTTCTTGAAGGTCAAGCTCATCGCCTACAGCCGTTCGACATGGCGATATCTGCGTGCCGTAGTCTCCCAATAGCTGTTGAGCTCGTATGGCTCTTATTTCCGCCTGAGTCTGCTTAGAAGGGCCGGGCGTCTTGTAAGCACCCTTTGGCGTGTGGCGGTTCGATCCCTGCTGCGCCACCAACGAAGCACCCACGACAAACATCACGAGAAGTGAAACCACGAGGGCAACAACGGTGACGGCCTTTCTACCTTGGAGTCCCGTCATGCTTGACCCGCTCCTTGTCGGTGTACACGCGGCAGAAAGACGCCGTGCAAATCCTCGTAACTGTGCAGTGCCACGCCCGCGTGCAGAGACCTTTGGTGGAGATCCTCCGTTGGGCACCATCGGCCCTGAAACCCAACCGTGTCGTCTGGGTTGCGAGGTGAGGGTCATTCCCTGATCATGACAATACCGTTCGCAACCTTCTGTGAATACTCAGTCGATTCGGCCCGACCAAGTGGGTGTACCCCATGAGCAAGGTCCACGGAGAACCCGACCGATCAAATGACAAGTCCGAGACTGAGTCCAGATGGTTGCACATCCACAGCAGATTCGTGTGCGTAGGTGGCAAGACGTGAAACGAATAGACCGCGCCCAGTGGCCTTGGCCTCACTGAGCCTATATCAGTCGGCAAGGAAGCGCCATGAACTCGCTCGCTGAACGCCGCCGTATGGCTGAGTCCATCAACGCAATCCGCAGGCCGTATCGCCCCATTGATCCTGCCAAATAGACCGTCCGCGAATTCTCCGGGATATTCCGCATCAAGCCCACCAGAGTACATACCTGACCCTATGCACGCGGCATAGTTGGCCACGCCGAATTTTCCGTACTCGCCCGTAGCTGGCGTGGGCGTGACATCACTGGGGCAGAGATACACATCTGGCGAGGTGAATACCACGGTAGTGTTACATGGAGCGCACCACGAACGTGTGAGGTTAGCCGAGTTGTACAGCGCGGATCGTTCGAGGGCTGGAAGTAACGCGATATGTTGATTCCAAGGGGGGCCGTCCATAAAAGATGGGTCGAGCCACCCCGGCGGAAACGCGCCGTTATCTGAGACATACGAATTCAGTGCGATTCCTATTTGTCTCAGTTTGTTGGCGCACGAGGCCCGCCTCGCTGACTCGCGCGCATATTGAACGGCCGGAAGCGCGATTGCCACGAGGATGCCGACAATGGCAATCACTACGATTACTTCCACAAGGGTCAATGCGCGACGGAACATTTGCGTCTTCAACGTAAAGCCAATAGACCGTGATTGATTCAAACAACCCACCTTAGCCTAGACCGGTCCCACTTGATTCGAGAGCAGCTCTACCATCTGGCCGAACTGATTCATGTACAGCAGACGGCCGCGAACGAATATCGGCGCAAAGCTCGGCTGGGTAGCACCCCAACCATTCGGATTGAACACCCAATTCGTAGTCAGTGATTTTGCCCACGGACCCTGCAATCCTTTCCACTCTCCCTGAACCAGCGGCGGACCCATGCCCTGTCCTCTATCGTAATCGCCATCCCACGAAACAATGGGATTAACGCCCCCCTGGCGTTGCGTCCAATCACACCTTATCCATCCCGCACGGATCGCCTCACCCTGAAAAACAGCAGCTACAGCCAGCAGCACAGCACCAACTTTTCTCAGTCGAAACATGAACGTACTCCTCGAAGAAAAGGAACTCAAGCCCCTGAGCACCTCACGACGGCGACGACGCCGAACCGATCGGGGCCGACCCGTTTCACGCGCTGGTCAAACGCGCCGCTCGGTTTGTGCACATGCAACTGACCGCGAGTCAGCTTGCGCGAGCGAGATCGAACCGAAAGAACCTGAGCCATGAGACACCTCCTGGAAAAAAGTAGAATGGGGAGCCATCCCCAATTCCCAAAAAGGTGTCCGGCACAGCGGCTGCAGAGAAGAGAGAAGAAATTTTTCTCTCTAAAACCCACATACCACGGGACAGGTCGGACAGCGAATAAAACGGGACAGGTCGACCTGTCCCGTTTTTGTCCTCCTCAGCAGCGCCACCGACGTCCTGTGCCTGAAGATCCGGGGCTAACTGACCGTGATATCCCGGCAGGTTCGCGAGCTGTGAACCGCAAGCTCAGGTTCTTCAGCCACGTACCTTGAATTCCGCCTCGCCGGCAGATTCTGCCAAACAGCGAGCTCGTATCTGATAGTCGCCGGTCTTCGTCGGTGCCTCAAGTTGGACCTCATAGGATAGCTTGGTTCCGAGCCGGCTCACGTTCTCGCCCTTGACGTTACAGTTGAAGACTATGACCTTCTTTCCCTCCCGAGTGAGTTGCACAACTTCCAAGTAAACCAACCTGAGTTCTTCATAGCCCTCCGACAACTCAAACGAGCCTGTTACCGGCAGACGGTCGCTGACGGAGACCTCTTTCGGAACCGTTAGAACTGCGTTGGTCACAACGAGCGGTGGCGGGGGCGCAGGCGCTCCGCAGCCCACGACGACGATGAACAGTGCGGGGGCCCAACGCACGGTATGCGACCAGAGCATACGTGATGGCAAGAGTGCGGCGATCATTGGATGGTGACAACTATCGCCTCATCTTGAGTTGACCCATCCATGAGCTTTATCGAGACGTCACCCACCGGCCATCCATTCGTTGGTGCTGGCAGTTCGGCGGTCCAGAACCAAGTGGGGTCGACCCCGCCGGAAACACTGCAACTGTCGCTCGATATCTCGAGCTCGGTGGCTACGTCATAGGCGCGTACGACATGAGCTGGAGGTGGTGCAGGTGCATGAATCTCGCCGGAACAAGCGATTTGGGCGGCCGTTGACTGGATTTCCGCGCCATCGATAGGCGAAGTGATGCGACAACCTCCTCTTGGAAAACCGGACGCAACAAGCACCAAAAAGGTCAGTCCCGACAGACTCCAGAGGACTCGTCGTTTCATGGCCGTTCCTTTCAACGTAGGTTCAAGAGACCAACTTGCCGGAACCAGGATCACAATGGGTGCTATTGTTCGTGGCCGCCGCGCGAGCCGAAGGCATTCCAAACTGTCGCATCCACCTGGTCGCTAACGAAGTTGACGCGTCCATCGGCGTACAGCACGTGGACGCCATTCGAATGGCTACTGCTCGGCGTAATCGCACCTGCTCCAAGGTCTCCGTGGTTTATACACGTAGGCTGGTTGGGTGGAAGTACGTGGTTATAGAGCGTACGGGCCAGATTCCCCTCCGTCCAAGGCAACCCCTTATACCACGGGCGTTGGTCTGGACCGGCCACTTCAGCGGTTCGTAGGCACTCGGCCGGAAATACGTCGGGGTCCAGTATTCGAGTGGGCGTGTTGTACACCGTCCTCAGGAGTGCACTTGTACCGTCCGCCACCAGGCTCTCGCTCACTGCTGCGGTGCTCGATAGTCCATCCACGACGTCCCGGGCCGACACGGGCCCGTGCCCTCCGAACACCGGCGAGTAGTTGCGGAACAGCCCGTTGTTGCCCCCACGAAGGGTGCCGGTTCCCACATTTCCCATGTAGTTGGTCCGCCAGAGCCCGTTCTCGACCGGTTTCCAAGAAACTGGATCGGAAGGACACAAGTAGAGAGTCAAACCCGTCTTTCTAACCGTTTCATTCACCGGTGTGCTTTGCACCCAGTCGTAGTTGGCACAGTTGAACAGGCTCTGTTCTTCGACGTACGGAAGCAACGCAACGTGAAAAGAGAAACTACGCACGTTTCCCATCGGAAAGCAGCCGGCGTCGGAAAGATAGTTGTGGATGGCCACGCCAATCTGACGCAGGTTCGACGAACATTGTGATCGCCTTGCCGCCTCGCGGGCGGCGATAACCGCAGGCAATAGCAGGGCCACCAAGAGGCCCACAATCGCGATCACCACGAGCACTTCGATCAGGGAGATTCCCAAACCGGGGGCCCGTGACCACTCTATGTGACCAAGATCACG
>DAIOWH010000162.1:0-14558 GCA_036758585.1 Planctomycetia bacterium | reverse complement strand
CTCGCCTGCGGCTTCCTTTGACGACATTGCAGGCGGGCCGCCTGCACTACGCTAAGGAAGTGGCCGTGGGGCGGGCTTCCAGCCTGCCCGCCAGTTCCTTGGTCGGCTTGTGCAGGCTGGAAGCCTGCCCCACGGTGAACGATCGAGAATTGCTCAGCATGGTTTCTCCTCAGGAGTGGTGTGTCAGTCCAGGGAACGACTCGCGGATCGGCGCGGCGTCACGGCTCGGTTCGCCGTCGCGGGCGAAGGCGTCGCGCACATAGCGCGGCAACCGAAACAGCCGCTCGTGCGTCGTGCCGTCGTAAAACCGCAGGCCCGCGACCTGCCGCATCGCGAGCCGATCGTTCACCGCGCCGGCCGACATCGCCAGCGGGTCGATCGGCGTCGAACTGGCCAGCGTGAACGACCAGTCGGTCGTGTAGGCGGGCAGGAAGACCGCGTACGGGAAGACGTGCGGCCAGACCGCACGCACGGTGCGATGAATCGTCGCCGCGCTGGCGAGCCCGTGCAACGTGACGGCGTCGGACTGGATCGTGACCACGCCGTGCGGGCGAAGGTGCGCGCGCACGATCTCGTAGAACTCGACGGTGAACAGCCGGAACGACGGGCCGTCGGCCATCGGGTTGGTTACATCGATGAAGACGGCGTCGAACCGGTCGTGGCAACGCTCAAGGAACGCGCGGCCGTCGGCGAATTCGAGCCGCACGCGCGGGTCGTCGAAGGCGCCGGAGTGAAAGCTCGACAGGTGCGCGCGGGCCGCCGCGATCACTTGAGCGTCGAGATCGACCATGACGACCTGTTCGACCGAACGATGACGCAGCACCTCGCGCAGCGTCGCCCCTTCGCCGCCGCCGATCACCAGCACGCGCCGCGGGTCGGCGTGCAGCACCAGCGCCGGCTGCACCAGCGATTCGTGGTAGATGTACTCGTCCAGCTCGAAGCTCTGCACCTCGCCGTCGAGCAGCAGGCAGCGGCCGTATCCTTCGGTCTCGACGATCTCGATGTCCTGAAACTCGCTGCGCGCATGAAACACCTCGCGGCGCACCGCGTGAGCCGTGTACTCCCACGGGCTGGCCCAGTCCAGCATCCAGCGGTGGCGGAGCAAGGACATCGCCGATTGCTGATCGCTGGTCGCTGATTGCTGGTTCATTCTTGGATCAGGGCACTTACTCGCTGGCCGCGAGTTCGGAATGGCGCCAGCGTCGGTTTCTGGCGTTGTCGAGCTGCCCGCGCGGCAGTTCGATCTCGGCGACGCGATTCGACCGCAGGCAGTCGCCGAGGTGCGTCTTGCCGCGGTGCGGGTCGGTTTCGGGGTTGCAGACGAAGATGTCGAGGCTGGCCGTTGCGTGCTCCGGCCAGGTGTGAATCGCCAGGTGACTCTCGGCGAGCACGACGAACACGCTGACGCCATGCGGCTCGAACCGATGGGCGTGAACGCCGACGACGGTCGCCCCCATCGCCTCGGCCGCCGCGACCGCCTGGGCGCGCAGGTAGTCTACGTCGTCCAGTCGCGTGCGGTCGCACCCGAACAAGTCAACGAGCAGGTGCCGTCCCAACAACTTCGCCACGCGACATTCTCTCCGGCCTGTGAACAAGAGGACGCAACGCGGTTCCTTATAGCACTTGCGTCTGAGAGCGACAACACGGCCGATTTCTTGCGTTCCAGGTTTTTGCGACCTTGAACTTTTGAACTTTTTTGTTGCGAAGTCGGTTCAGGACGTATATGAGTAACGGGGCGTGGTAGGCGTCGGATGCCGTTGGCGGTCAATCGGCCCATCAGAGAAGTCCGCCGTGCTCGTCGCTTCTACGTTTGTGGGATTCGCTGTGAAGAGGGGGTCTCACCATGACGCGCACCCCGAGCCCCGTCCGTCCGTATCCAGTTCCGCATCGCCGAACGCAGAAAAGCGGCCGACCACAGCGCACCGTGCGTCCCTGGTTGGAGCATCTCGAAGACCGAGTCATGCTGGCGGTGAACCTCTCGTTTGATCCCGGCTACCGCACAGTGGAGCAGTTGCACCAGCGGCTTGACCAGATCAACGCCGCGTTTCCGGACCTGACCGAGGTCGTCGACTACGATGAGAACACCGGGAGCTTCTGCAAGATCCAGGGTGGATGCGTGCTCGCGTCCACCGATCCGGACATCACCGTGCCCGGCTTCGATCTGAAGGCGCTGCGAATCACCAACGAGTCTCTACCCGGCGACAAGCCCGAGTTCTTCCTGCTCGCCAACTTGCACGCGAGGGAGATCGTCACGCCGGAACTTGCGATTCGATTCGCGGAGTTTGTTCCGCCCAGCGTGCTCAGCTCTGCCGGACTGACCGACGTCTCGGCGCTCGGCGAGTTGGAGAACTTGCTGTACCTGAGCCTGGCCAACAACACGATCCGCGCCGCCGACGCGCTGGGCGTTCTGCCCAAGGTCGTGGTGCTCGACATTTCGGAAAACAACCTCAGCTCGGTCGGAGGCCTGGCGGGCGCGCGTGCGATCGACGACGGCGATTGGCTGGGCGGCTACGACGAACCGGGCGGCCCGTGGCGGCACAACATCCTGCCGGTCATGACCGCGTTTCGAGGCGACTACAGATTCCAGTCGGCCGAGGACGGACCGCACGCGGCCGAGTGGCGGTTCACGAATCTGCCGGCGACGGAGCACGACCTCTACGCCACGTGGCACGAGCACCAGGCTCAGGCGTCGAACGCGATGTACACGGTCGCGGCGAAGGGCGGCACGACGGACGTCGTCGTGAACCAGAAGTTCGCGCCGGCCGGCTCGCTGCCCGGCAACGTCACGGCAGGCGGCCGACCCTGGCAAAAGCTGGGACAGTTCTTGCCCGACGCGGACGAGTCCATCGTGGTCACGCTCGGCGACGCGGGCGACGGCACGGTCGTTGCCGATGGCCTGGTGCTCGTCGCCACGGCGCTGCCGGCACTCGATCGCATCGACCTGCGCGGCAACCCGCTGGGCAACGACGCGCACGAAGTCGCGCTGCCCGTGCTGCGTCAGAGGCTCGCGGTCCCCGCCGCCCTGCGATTCGACGCGAACACGGCGCCCGCGTGGACCGAGCAGATCGGCCCACTCGTCGCGAACAGGCAGTTCACGAACGGAGTCGGCGTGGTCATCGAGGACATCGCCCAACTGATCGACGACTCCGACAGGCCGACGGGTCAGTTCAAGTTCGAGGTGATCGCGGACGAGCCAGACATCTTCGGTGCGTTCTTTGAGCAACCATTCCAGGCGCTGGTAGTGGGCGCCAAGGCCGGCTTCCAGGGCGTCACGCAGGTTACCGTGAGGGCCTACGACGGGCCGAGCGACCTGGACGACACGCGCGGTCGGTTCGGTGAGATGACGTTCGACCTGCACGTCGATGCGGGCGCGGTTTATGGCCGCAAGTTCGACGACCGCAATCAAGACGGCGTGCAAGACGCCGGCGAACCCGGCATCGAAAACTGGAAGACGTTCGTCGACGTCGACAGCGATGGATCGCACCAGTCCGCCGAGCCGTTCGCCCTGACCGACGCCAACGGCGACTACGCGATCGTGGGCGCGCCGGTGAATGGCGTCGGCCTGATCGACGAAGAGTCGCAGCCGCGCGCCCTGTCGGTGCCGGACCCCGACCGGTCCGTGGTGATCGAGTCGGAGGCGGAGCACTTCACTCGGCGGGCCGATGTGTTGTTCATCGGGCCGAGCCCGTTCACTCAATCGTGGAAGGTCATCGACGCGACCGCGCCGGCCGGGCAGCTCGGCGTAGGCGAAGACGCGGGCGTGCCGGCCGCGGCCAAGTTCGCCGGCGCATCGGGCGGCGCCTACGTGCAGCTCCTGCCTGACAACGGCACGGCGCTCACCGATCCCAACACGATCGACTCAGGCGCCAAGATCGAATACGACTTCTACGCGCCTATGGCCGGCACGTACCAACTGTTCGTCCGGTGGGACGGCCACGACGGCGGCAGCAACTCGCTGTATGCGTCGATCGTTGATCTCAAGGACGGTCTGGGCGGCGATCACGCCGACTGGTACCGATACACCAGCACCAGCCCAGACGCCAGCTTCGCCACCGCCCCCGCGCTCGGTCAGGGTGTGGCCGCGCCCGAGAACACCGCGTCCACCGGCGGCGAGGTCGCGGCGGTCTGGCGCCTCAAGCCTGGCCCGCGCTACACGCTTAGGTTCACGCCGCGCGAGGACGGCGTGGCCGTCGATTCGTGGCGGCTCGTCCTCTTGCCCGACCCCTACCGCACGGCGTTCAACCGACCCGACGGGACCGCGTCGCTCGACGGTTTCACCATCGACCCCAACCCGGACTTTCCAAACCTCTGGCACCAGTCCACGGGCCGTAGCGCCGACACGACCACGCACTCGGCGCCGCACCTCGTGTACTTCGGCCAGTCGGAAGGCCCGACCGGCGGCGGCAACTACACCGTGATCGGCACGCCCGTCGAGGGCACGATCACGTCGCCGATGATCGACCTGACCGAGGCGGCCGCCGCATCGTTGCAATTCAAGTACCTGCTCGACACCGAGCGAGTCGCCGGGCAGGACATCGCGTCCGTGCAATTGTGGGACGGATCGCAATGGGTCGCGGTGGCCGACAACCAGAGCACGACCGGCTTGGCGCCGCTGAGCGACAACGCCATGTGGTCGAACGCCACGATCGACCTCGCCGCGTTTATCGGCATCGAGACGCGGGTCCGCTTCTCGTTCGCCAGCGTCACGCGATCGAACACGTCGGGCGAGGGCTGGTACGTCGATGACGTCGTCGTCTCGGCAACGCCGCGTGTGAGCGTCGGCGTAGACTTCGCCAACTTGGTCGTGATCGACGCGGGGTCGGTCGCCAGTCCGTTTCAGTCCGGTCCGCGCCGTGCCGCCGAGGGGGACGTCATCCATGCCACGGTGATGGTCACGGACCCGGATCCCTCGGACGGCGGCAACTTCCAGTTCCAGTGGACGGTGACTGGGCCGGGCATCATGGGCAGCGCCGTCAGTCCGCTCGGAAGCTCGCCCGACTTCCCGTTCGCGCTGCCGGACAACGGCACGTACACACTCAGCGTGCAAGCGGACGATCTGGACGCAGGCGCGAGCTACGCCGATTCATTCCAGGTGTTCGCCGACAACGTGGCGCCGGCGACCATGATCAGCGACCGCACGGCGATGGAAGGCGAACTCGTCGAGTTCACCAGCGCGTTCACGGACGCCGGATCGGCCGACACGCACAGCTTCCTGTGGCACGTCGTGTCCGACAACGGGCAGGTCATTCCCAACGCTGCCACCGCCGACTTCAGCTTCACGCCGACCGCCGACGGCGTCTACACCGTCACGCTCACCGTCACCGACGACGACGGCGGCACGGCCACCGGGCAGGCTAAGGTCGCGGTCGGCAATGTCGGCCCGCAGAACGTCATGATCAGCGGCGTCCTGGCGGTGAACGAGGGTCAGCCGGTCGCACTGACCGGCACGTTCACGGACGCCGGCGCCGCCGACGCGCACGTTCTCAATTGGCACGTGGTCGCCAGCAACGGCCAGATGATCGCCGACGGCACGAGTAGCACGTTCGGCTTCGTGCCGGCCGACGAGGGCACGTACGCAGTGACACTGACGGTCACCGACGACGACGGCCTGTCGGCATCGAAGATGGCAACGGTGACGGCGGCGAACGTCGCGCCGACGATCGCGCTGCTCACCGGCCCGACCAACCTCGACGAAGGTCAACTCGCCGAGTTCACCGCCGCCGCGGCCGATCCGGGCGTCGACATGCTGAGCTTCGAATGGGACTTCGGCGACGGCACGGGCACGGCAGCCGGCGCCGCCGTGCAACACACGTTCGCCGACAACGGCAGTTTCGTCGTGACTCTCACCGTGCACGACGGCGACGGCGGAATCGTGACCGAAACGATAGATCTGACCGTGAACAACGTAGCCCCGTCGCTCCAGACGGCCGCCGACCAAGAGACCACCGAAGGCGCCGCACTCGCGCTCGCCCAGATCGGCTCGTTCGTCGACCTCGGCTTCGGCGCTGGCGAACTGTTCACGTTCACGATCGACTGGGGCGACGGCACGCCGGCCGATACGGGCAGCTCCCCGATCGGCACCGTCGGCGGACCAGGCGTGCCGACCGCTGGCTCGTTCGGCGGTTCGCACACCTACGGCGACGATGGCACGTACACAGTCACCATCGCCGTCACGGATGACGACGGCGGTTCGGTCAACTCCACGCTGACCGTCATGGTCTCGAACGTCGCCCCCGCGATCGCACCCGTCATGAACCAGACCGTGAATGAAGGCTCGCCTCTGGCACTCAGCCCCATCGCTACGATCACCGACCCCGGCTTTGCACAGCCCACCGTCCCCAGCGCCGAGACGTTCACGGCGTCCATCGACTGGGGCGACGGCACGCCCGCCGAGCTGGGCCAGGTAACGATCGACACGCCCGGCGCGCCGGGCACTCCCACGACGGCCTCGTTGAGCGGCAGCCACACCTACCTCGACAACGGCGATTACACCGTGAAGCTCACCGTGACCGATGACGACGACGCGACCACCGTCGCCACCTTCATGGTGGCCGTTGCGAATGTTGCGCCGGCGGTGACTATCGCGATGGTCACCGAGCCTGGCCAAGCGGGGGGCCAACTTCAACTTGTCGGCGGCTTCGCGGATCCGGGCGCCGACACGTGGCGGTTGCTGGTCGATTACGGCGACGGCATGCTTGTGCCGGCGGTGCTCGAGGGCATGGGCTTCGAACTGTCGCGCGTGTACAACGAAGGGGGCAACTTCATAGTGGTGGTAAACGTGCGTGACGACGATGGCGGCGAGGGGACCGCAGAGGCGTCGTTCACCGTCGCCGGCCCGCCCGGCCCCCCCGCGCCCGCCGGTGGTCGTCAATCCGATCGCGAACCTGACCGTCTCGGAAGACGCCGCAGCGATCAACAACCACGCCGATCTGCGCCTCGTCTTCAACGATCCCGACCCGGAAGACACCGACGACAAGCTCGTCTACAGCGTGGTGGGCAACGATCGGCCCGACTTGGTGATGGCCGCGACCGACGCCGACGACAAGCTCGATCTTGTGTTCGGCGCGAACGAATCGGGCAAGGCGACGATCACCGTCGAGGCCCGCGATACGCACGGACTCGTCGTCAACAACACGTTCACGGTCACCGTGCAAGCGATCAACGATCCGCCGGAAGTCGACTTCATCACCGACAAGACAGTGATTCTCGGCAACCTGCTGCGATTCACTGCCACCGGCCGCGACCCCGAGACTCCGGCCGATCGACTGACGTGGAGCCTCGGCCCCGGCGCGCCGGCTGGCGCGACGATCGGCAGTCGCACCGGCGTCTTCATGTGGACGCCGACCGCCGATCAGGCGTCGCAGACTCACACGATCACGATCCAAGTGAGCGACGCCAGCACACCGGTGCTGCGTGACTCGCGCGCGTTCTCGGTGACGGTGCGCGACCTGCGGCCTCCGCGCGTCGAGCAACTGAACCTCGAATACGCCGACGCGCTACGCCGGACTTTCACTGCTATACGCCTCACCTTCAATAAGCTGGTCGATGCGACGGCCGCGGTGGATTTGAACAACTACCAACTCAGCGCAGTCGGCAAGAAGCCCAAGTTGCTCACGCTGACTGGCGCCGAGGTTGCCCCCGACGGGCACACCGTGACGCTGCGGCTGCCCAAGGCCACGAAGGTCGGTGCGCAGCGGCTCGTCGTGCTCGATGGCGTGACCGACCGCGACGGCAAGCCACTCGACGGCGACCTGGACGGCAACCCCGGCGGCGATCACGCCGCTCTGTTTGGCACGAAGCTCACAATCGTTGACCAGGACCTCGACCGCGCGTCGCTCGCGCTTACGCGGGGGCTGATGGTGCTGACCGGCGGCGAACACCTGGCGCTCGTTGATCTACTACCCGGCAGTGTGCTGACCGGCACGATCAAGGCAGCGAAGTTCGGCAGCGACCGCATCGTTCGCCTGGCGACGGCCGCGGGCCTAAATGACGTGATCGCCAACCTGCCGACCTGCACACCGGCGAAGCCTCAAGACTGCCTGGAGATCGGCGCCGTCTCGGCCCAGATAGTCGACTCGCTACTCGATTCGGGCAAGCTTTCGCGTCGTGAGCTGGTAGTCGAGCTTGAAACAGAATGGACCCCGCGGAGACGCTTTGGGCGCTAAATGGCTTTGCGTGATTCTGGGAGTCCGCAGGGACAGTAGCCCGACGCGCCAGCGAGGGACCGGGCCTGATTTCTTGTGATTTCGCCATGTGCTCCCTCGCTGGCGCGTCGGGCTACTGTCCCAGAATCGTGCAAGGCTATTTAGCTCACCTCGATGTGCTACGCGATGTTGGCGAGGCGATCAGGATTCGGGTGGCAGAGAGTGGACCGGACCAGATTCGAACTGGCGACCTCTGCAATGCGAATGCAGCGCTCTCCCAACTGAGCTACCGGCCCCGACGCGAAGTGATGCTACCCGCCACGGCGCTGGCCCGTCAACTTCACATCACGCTATAATCCGCGCGATGAGAATCGACAAGATCGAGTTGTTTCACGTTTCCATGCCGCTGTTCTATCCGTGGCGCACTGCGTACGGCGAGGACGCGGCGATTGAGTCGGTGCTGGTGAAGATGACCAGTGGCGCGACGCACGGATGGGGCGAGGCGACGCCGTTCGCCGCGCCGTGCTACAGCCCCGAATGGGCGGCGGGCACGTTTGCGTTGGTGCGGGACTGGCTGGCCCCGGCCGTCGTGGGCCGCGAGTTCGCCGACGCCGCCGAGTTGAATCGAGCGATCGCGATCTTCAAGGGCAACCCGTTCGCCAAGGCTGCGATCGATACGGCGTGGTGGTCGCTCGACTCACGCCGGCGCGGCGTGCCGCTCTATCGCGCGCTGGGCGGCAAGCGATCGACGATCGACGTCGGCGCTGACTTCGGCGTCATGGACTCGCTCGACGATCTGATCCGAGCCGTAGGAACTGCGGTCGACGCCAGCTTCAAGCGAGTGAAGCTGAAGTTCCGGCCCGGCTGGGACGTGCCGATGCTCGAAGTGGTGCGAAACAGCTTTCCGCGTTTGACCATTCACATCGATTGCAACAGCGGTTACCGGTTGGACGACGTGGCCATGTTCAAGCAAATCGACCGGTTCGGCCTGGCCATGATCGAACAACCGCTGGCACACGACGACCTAGTGGACCATGCGAAGCTGGCCCGGTCGATCGAGACGCCCGTGTGCCTGGACGAGAGCATCACGTCGGTCGATCGCGCTCGGCAGGCGATTGAGCTGGGCAGTTGTCGTTGGGTGAACATCAAGCCCGGCCGCGTCGGCGGGCTAACCGCGGCGCGGGCGATCCACGACATCTGCCGCGACGCGAGTGTGCCGTGTTGGGTCGGCGGGATGCTGGAAAGTGCCGTCGGCGCGGAGATGTGCATCGCGCTCGCCACACTCGACAACTTCAGCTACCCGGCGGACATCTTTCCATCGAGCCGGTTCTATCGCGACGACCTTGCGGACCCGCCGATCACGCTCAGTCGCGACGCCGCCGGATATCCACAAGTTTCCGCCTCCGAGTTGCCCGGTATCGCGGCCGAACCCGTCGCCGAACGGCTCGACCGCAGTTGCCTCGCCCGCGCCGAGGTGACCGCCGGCTGAACCTACCGCTGCCTGCGCGGCAGCGGTATCATGCGGCAGATCGTGTTACGAACTACCGGCCGAGTCGAGGACCGACGCCGTTGCAGTGCCCACACTGTCACAATTCGATTGAGGCGGCGACTGACGCGCGCGGCAAGCTCGTGTGTCCCAAGTGTCATGGCCCGCTTTCGGGTCGCGCGAGCGGGCCCGCGCGGGCCGCCGTGACGGCGCGGTCGGCTACTACCACCAGTGTAGCTGATCCCGCCCGAGCCAGCCCGCCCACGAAGTCGACCGACCCGGCTGCTTCATCGGCCATGACCAAGGCGATGACCGAGCGGCCGACGCTCGGCGAGTACGCCATCATCGGCGAACTGGGGCGCGGCGGAATGGGTCGCGTGTTCAAGGCGGTTCACAAGAGTCTTGGCCACGTGCGTGCGATCAAGGTCTTGTCCAAACATGAAAGCCGCGATCCCAAAACACTGGCCCGCTTCCAGCGCGAAGCCAAGATCATTGCCAGCATGGATCATCCGCACATCGTCAAGGTCTTCGATTTCAACCACGACGCCGAACGCGGTTACTACTACATCGTGATGGAGTTTGTCGACGGCGGCTCGGTCGGACAGATTCTGAAGCGCAAAGGCAAACTGCCGTGGCATCAGGCGACCGAGATCACGCTGCACGCTGCGCTGGGCATGGCCGAAATGAGCAGGCTGAACTTGGTACACCGCGACATCAAGCCGTCGAACATCCTGATCGACAAACAAGGCACGGCCAAGCTCGCCGATTTGGGACTAGCAAGGCAACAGGGCGAAGGGGCCGACACGCAACTGACGGCAACGGGCGCCGTCATGGGCACGATTGATTACATGGCGCCCGAGCAGGTTCTCGACGCGCGCCAAGCCGATATTCGGTCCGACCTCTACGCGCTCGGCTGCACACTGTTCCACATGCTGACCGGCCGCGTGCCGTTTCCCGAAGGGTCGCCGTATCAGCGTATTCAACAGCAACTCAATGAACCGCTTCCTGAGATCGGCCCGCTTGCCCCCGACGTACCCTTTCAACTTGTGCTCGTTATCAATCGGCTGACCGAGAAGGACCCGGCCAATCGGTACCAGACGGCCGAGGAGCTTGTCGAAGACCTGAAGGCGCTGTCGGGCGAACCTCCGACGAATGACTCGATGGAAGGATCGACGATCATGCAACTGCAGGCGCTCGCCGAGGCTGTCGCCCGCGACCGACCGTCCGCGGGCAGCGACAGTGGTGCGAAGAGCGTCGCACGTGGGCTGCCAGCTTGGGCGCTGGTGGCGATCGGCGCGGCGTTCGGAGGGCTGGTGCTCGTCGGCCTGTGGGCGCTTGTATCTCGGAGGCCCCCGCCGCCGTCGCCGGACCCGACCGTTCAAACAACGACAACCATCGACAAGCCAGATGGTTCCGACGATGCCCTACCGAGAAAATCGTTCGACGACTACCTCGAAGGGGCACGTCAGCGGACCGATCAGCCCTGAGGACGTGAGGCGTTCCGGGCGGTTCGACTTTCGCACGCGCAAGGCGTTCCGGTTCACGCGATTAAAGCTGAACTACCGATCTTGACGAAAACCCCCATATGTGAGTTATTAGGAACCGTCCGGATAATGCGGTCAGGTTACGGCCAGGAACGAGGTCACCTCATTTCGCACGCTCGTGCAGCGAATCAACTGGCCTGATCGCCGATCTAGCCCGGTCGATCCGGATGGGATCGCGGAACAGGGCGAAACGGGACACCCATGTCTTCTGGGACGCGCGTCGAGGCGTCGCGGGATTTGTCGAAGTCACCGTTCCCTTTGGACGCTCAGTGGGGCCTGCCATGGCGGCCATGGTATGAACATTACCCGCGTGGAGTGCCGCGCGGACTCGCGTACCCCGAGCTGCGCGCCGAACAGTTGCTCATCCGCGCGACCAATGCATACCCCGATCGTTTCGCGGTGCGATACTTCCGCACGCACTGGACGTTCCGCGAGTTGTCCGAGCGCATCCGCCAGGTTGCCGCGAACCTGCAGCACATGGACATCGGCCCGGGCGATCGCGTGATTCTCTCATTGCCAAACTCGCCGGAGTTTGTCGTGGCGTGGTTCGCGCTGCAGTGGATCGGAGCGCAGGTCGTACCGGCCAATCCGCTCTACGCAGCAGAGGATTTCGTCCACCTCGCCAAGCTGACCGAAGCGAAGGCGATTATTGGACTCGACCTGAAGATCGATCCGGTGCTCGAGATGACGCGAGCGATCGGGACACCGATTCTGATCACGAGCAGTTTGGCGCCGCACCTGCCCTGGCACTTGAGCGTGCCGTACAAGATCAAGAACTGGCTGACCGGCCGGATCGACGCTGGCGCCAAGACTCGCGTCGAGCGCTTCGAGTCTCTGTACGACGGCAGTCGAACGCCACTCAGTCAGCCGGTGCTGACCGACGCCAAGTTGCCCGCCGTGCTTCAACCGACCGGCGGCACCACCGGCACACCCAAGGTCGCGGTGCTCACCCATCTCAACCTGTTGGCGAACGTCGCGCAGCTCCACGTCTGGAGCGGCTGCGAGCCTGGTAATGAAGTCGTACTTGCGGTGATTCCGTTCTTTCACGTGTTCGGGACGACGCTGGCTTTCCTGTCGTCGCTCGCCGGCGGTGCAACCCTGCTGCTGCAGGCCAAGTTCGACGCGTCGTGCGTCTGGAAACTCATGGAGCAGTATCACCCGAGCGTCGCGCCGATGGTGCCCATGATGTTTGCCGCCCTGAACGAACAGATGGCCAAGCGCGGCAAGAACATCGAAGGGCTTCGCATGTGTCTGTCGGGCGCCGCGCCGCTCGACCCCGAGGTGCAAAAGGAGTTTCAGGACCGAACCGGCGCCCGCATCTTCGAAGGTTATGGACTGTCGGAGGCGTCGCCGGTCACGCACGCCAACCCGCCCGACTCGACCGCTCGGCCCGGCTCGATCGGTCTGCCGTTGCCCGGCACGCTGGCCAAGATCATGGACGTGGAAACCGGCACCAAGGAAATGCCGCCCGGCAAGGTGGGCGAACTCGTAGTCAGCGGCCCACAGGTCATGGCCGGCTACCTGAACGCCCCCGCCGAGACCGAACGGGTGCTGCGCGACGGATGGCTCTATACCGGCGATCTCGCCCGCATGAATGAGGAAGGGTTCTTTACGATCGTCGATCGCAAGAAGGACCTGATCATTTCGGGCGGCCTCAAGGTATTTCCCAGCGAGGTGGAAAAAGTACTGGCCGCGCATCCGATCGTTCGCGAGTGCGCCGTGGTCGGCGCGCCGGACAAACTGTACGGCGAGCGAGTGGTCGGCTACGTTGTCACGCGTAGCAGCGGACAACTCATCGAGGAGCAGTTGCAGAAGCACTGCCGCAAACACCTGGCCGCGTACAAGGTGCCGCGGTCGATCAAGCTGTGCGAAAAGTTGCCGACCACGTTCCTAGGCAAGGTGCGACGCAGCGAGCTGCGCGCGACCGAGGCGGCCGGCGGCACTGGGCACGGTCACGATGATTCACCTGGGCCGAAGAAGGAGGTTGCCTGATGCCGCAAGCCGTGATTGTCGATGGCGTGCGCACGCCGTTCGTCAAGGCCGCCGGACCGCTGTCGCACACGCCCGCCCAGGAATTGGGCCGGCTGGTCGTACGCGAGCTGCTGTATCGCACGAATCTCGCGGACGACGAGGTCGACGAGTTGATCGCCGGCAATGTTGCCAGCCCACCCGACGCGGCCAACGTCGCCCGCGTGATTGCGTTGCGAGCGGGCATTCCGAAGGATCGCGTGGCGCACACGGTCAACCGCAACTGCGCCAGCGGCTTCGAGTGCTTGACCCAGGCGATCGACCGCGTGCGCAGCGGCGCGGCGTCGTGCGTGATCGCGGTCGGCGTCGATTCCATGAGCAACATTCCCGTGTTCTGGCGCAAGTCGTTCGCCGAAAAACTTTGGGCGGCGACGCAGGCCCGCAGCACGTTTAAGAAGCTGGCCGCGCTTGCCCGCATTCGGCCCGCCGACCTGGCGCCGCAAGTCGGCATCAAGCTGGGCCTCACCGACCCTGTCTCGGCCTTGATGATGGGCGAAACGGCCGAGAAGCTTGCCCGCGACTTTCACATCACGCGCGACGAGCAGGACGAGTTTGCGCTCGTGAGTCACCAGCGCGCGACCGCGGCGTGGAAAGAAAACCGTCTGGCCGACGAGGTCATGACCGTCTACCCGGCGCCCGCGTCGCGTGCGGTCGCCGGCGACATCGGCCCGCGCGAGGAACAGAGTAAAGCGGCGCTCGGCAAGCTGCGCCCGTACTTCGACCCGAAGTGGGGCACCGTGACGGTTGGCAATTCGTGCCAGGTCACCGACGGCGCCGCGGCGTTGCTCGTGATGGAGGCGAGCAAGGCCCAATCGCTTGGACTGAAGCCGCTCGGGCGCGTGCGCGGCTATGCCTACGCCGGTTGCGATCCGAGCCGTATGGGGCTTGGCCCAGTCTACGCGACCGCCCGCGTGCTCAAGCAGACCGGTCAGCGGCTGCGCGACATGGACCTGGTGGAATTGAATGAGGCGTTCGCGGCCCAGGTGCTCGCGTGCCTGCGAGCGTTCGAGTCGCCGTCGACCACGTGCGCGAGCGGCGACGGATCGAGCGTACTTGGCCCGGTGGATCCCGATCGCCTCAACGTGAACGGCGGCGCGATTGCATTGGGTCATCCGGTCGGGGCCACGGGCACACGACTGGTCCTCACGCTGCTCCGCGAACTCGCCCGCCGTGGCAAGCAGACCGGCCTCGCGACGCTCTGCGTCGGCGGCGGCCAAGGTGGCGCGATCGTGGTGGAACGAGCGCAAGCGGCATAACGGACGATTTCGAGCGACGTCCGATCGTGGCCGGAGTGACTCGATGCTCAGTACCGCTCCACATTGAAAGGGGTCCGAATTCGTTTAACCCGCAGCCGCA
>DAIOWH010000161.1:0-14636 GCA_036758585.1 Planctomycetia bacterium | reverse complement strand
CGAATCGAGCATGACTTCACCGTCTGACGGCAGTTCGTCTTGTGTACGCGAACGCGGCGGCTCAGCGGGACGGCGGGCAGAATGGCCACACTGCCCACGAACAACCAAGCCGCATCGTATGCGCGAAAAAACTCACACGCAACCAACAACTGCCCGCCGTCTCCGCTGCAGCCGCTTCGTTAGACGGCCTCGAGTTCTTTCAGTGTCTTTCCGTCCTCTGTTTTCCAAGCCAGCAGGCCATTGGCGTTGCCTCCGTGGATCACCGAAGCAGCGGCGCTTGGGCTGGTGAACTCTGTGTCTCGTACAAATTCCAGAAACTTCTCCTTTCGTTCCAGCGAGCCGTCTTCGATGAGCCGCTGACGAAGCATCCTCGCGTAAGGTTGATGCTCCGTGGAGGGACGCTCCGTCAAAACGGCCTGGGAACCTTTCAGGACAAGGAATCCCCCGACACCCTGAATGCCGCGCGCCACAACTCCTTTGATTTCGCAAAGTAAGACCTCAGTCTTCCTGGCTTCGCGACGGGGAGAGGAAATGGGCACCAAGAAGTCCGCGCCGAGAACAGGCATCAACTGGTGGATACGGTCAAGGAAAACTTCCATGTCCTCACGGTCCGATTCAGGTAGCTTGGAGCCGCTCGATTGTCCGTTCAAGACAAGAGCGCGTGCGGCTTCCTTCGCTTGGTCAATCAGCCGACCCTCAAGGTAGCGAATATGTGCCTTGGTTAGATTCTCGTCTTTGCTGATCACGAAGGTGAGCGCGTTCCAAAAGTCCCTATCCAAATGTCCCTTGATGCGGTCTTTGATTACCTCGGCTTCGCCGATGTAGACCGCGTCCTTTCCCGAGTCGGGGTCAGTGCCTGTGAGAAAATACACGCCAGAGTTCTCCGCCTCATCTCGCGCCAGAACGCTTTCGAGGTCCGCCCGTGGTCCTGCGATGGCCTTTCCAGTCCAGTTGGAGATTTCTGCAGTCCGAAGGCGCTTCGGATCACCATGCGACAGGAAGAGCTTGATAGTAGCAGAAGGCATGGGAACGTAGTCGTCTAACGCCAAAAATCAGCGGGCGGACGGGCAGAGCAACCAAAGAGCACCACCCGCGAAACAAACTCCGAACAACCAAAGCGGCCGGAACGGGTCAAAAACTGCCCGTCCGCTCCGCTGGATTTTTTCGTTATGCCTTGCTAGTTCTCGGTGATCAACAGGTCACAGTCCGTTGGAAGTTGAAACACGACCTGCAGCACATCCAGTGCAGTTCGGGCCGCCTCGTCGACGGATTGGATCGTTACATTAAAAGAAAACTGCTGACCGACGACGCGGCCACCGGGTTCGTCGAGCATGTCATGATCGTAACCGATTATCCCGCGCCGGCGAAAGAATTCTACGGCACGATAGAATTCCGCCTCGGACATCGTCTGCGACGGCAAGTCAAGGAGTAGCAGTTCAGATGCCGAGCCCGCGAATTGGATGAACTTGCCGGATTGGCGATGTTCAATGATCACGAAGGCGTCCTCTTTTCCGCGGACGAGAAGCGACGTGAGCGCGTTTCTGATCAATGCCAAGTTGTCCATCGCGAATAGTGGCATAACGTAGTCTAGGCTGGTAATTCGAACCACAAACGCTGTGGATCTCACAGCCTAAACTGCACGGATTGGATTCTACTTTTGCGAATCAAACTACGTCAAGCGAGCCTGTTGCGTCCAAAGGAGACCGAAGCCATCGGTAAATCATCGCTGTGAAGCTCACAGCCTAAATCCCGACGCGATCACAGGGTGTCGGCTGGGCTGCGGACACCGCGGCCGCCGCGGTTGAGCACGTGCGTATAGATTTCGGTGGTCTTCACGTCTGAGTGTCCGAGCAGTTCTTGAACCGTTCGAATGTCATAGCCGTCCGCCAGCAGGTGCGTGGCGAATGAATGGCGCAGTGTGTGGGGAGTCGCCGGCTTGTGAATGGCGGCCTGCCGCACGGCTTCGCGCACGGCGCGTTGGATTTCGGACTCGTCCAGGTGGTGACGGCGTTTGATGCCACTGCGCGGGTCGGTGGAAAGGCGAGCGGCGGGAAAGACGTATTGCCAGCCCCACTCGCGATCGGCGTTCGGGTATTTTTCGGCCAGAGCGAACGGCAGGTAGACGTGGCCGAACCCCTGTTTCAGATCGTTCTGCTGCGTCTGCCGCACCTCGTTCAAGTGTTTCGCGAGCAGCGACTTGGCGACGGCCGGCAGCATGGTCACGCGATCTTTTTGTCCCTTTCCGTCGCGGACGGTGATCTGGTTCATGGCGAAGTCGATGTCCTTGACGCGCAGCCGCAGCGCGTCGAGCAATCGCAGGCCGGCGCCGTAGAGCAGCAACGCGACGAGCCGGTGCACGCCGGACATGCGATCGAGCACGGCGCGGACTTCCTCGCGCGTGAGCACGACGGGCAACCGCTCGGGCTTTTTCGCGCGAATCACGTCTTCGATGCGATCGAGCTTCCGATCGAGTACGGCACGATACAGGAACAACAGCGCGCACAATGCTTGATTCTGCGTGGACGCGGCGACGTTGCCTTGAACGGCCAAGTGCGTCAGGAATTGATTGATCTCCGGCTCGCCCATTTCCGACGGATGCCGTTTGTTGTGGAACAGGATGAATCGAGTGATCCAACCCACATAGGCCTCCTCGGTGCGGATCGAATAATGCCGCGCGCGGATGGCGGCGCGGACACGGTCAAGGAGTTTGGGCGGTTG
The DNA here is from genome assembly GCA_036758585.1 of Planctomycetia bacterium. Lineage (GTDB taxonomy): Bacteria > Planctomycetota > Planctomycetia > JALXBF01 > JBGPMX01 > DAIOWH01. The sequence continues at coordinate 11,918 of DAIOWH010000161.1, read as the reverse complement.
GCCGGCGGGCGTGTTGGTTGATCCTGGCTCAGTCCCAGGCGCGCTGCGAAGTTGCGGACCAGGATGATCCATTCGGTAGTCCTCAGTCAAGCCGACAGGACGCTACCGGGCGTCGAGACGGCTGTCAAGCGAGACGTATGCCGGATGGTGGATGAATGGTTGCGACGTACTTTCGGCGGGGGCCGCGACGCACTTTGCATGTCGGGACGCCATCCGTGGTGTTTGTCGCCTGGCGCGAGGCCGGAACGCCACGGAGGGCGTTCCGACACGACGCGCTTGGCAATCGCAAGAAACTCGGGCTGAACGATCGGAACAGGAACAGCCAAAGACGGCGGCGCCACCTCACTCTGAGCCACTGCGACAAGCTCGAGAACTTCACCGAGGAGTTCTGCGACTCAAATGATCGGCGGCAACTTGCAGATTGGTTCGATCTTCGGTAGCGTGCCCGCCTGTCGCTCGCGTTCCGCCATGATCGGTGCGCGTGGGCGTAGGCGCAGATGCTCCGTCTGCTCGCTGCACACAACGAACGACCAACGACCGGAGTGCATGCCATGACGAACGACCGCTCGACCACTTCGAACGGAGTGGTAGCCCCTCGCACGCGCACTCAGCGGATGCTCGATCTGATTGAATGGGCGGGCAACAAGCTGCCCGACCCGGCGATGTTGTTTGTCGCCTGTCTCGTGATCACCTGGATTCTGTCGGCGGTGCTGGCGCCGGTCGAGTTCACCGAGATCGATCCGCGGACGCTGGGCGTCGACGCAGCGGGCAACGCGAAAACGCCGCAGCCGATTCGCGTTCAGAACCAACTGAGCGGCGCGTCCCTGGCCGGTTTTCTGTCGAAGATGGTCAAGACGTTTACCGATTTTCCGCCGCTCGGCGTGGTGCTCGTGGCGCTGCTGGGCGTCGGGGTCGCCGAGCACACCGGCTTCATCGCCGCGCTGATCAAGGGCATGCTCAGCTTCACGCCACGGCGGCTGCTCACGCCCATGTTGGTGCTGGTGGCGATCATGAGCCACTCGGCCGGCGACACCGGTTACGTGCTGGTGATTCCGCTCGGCGGCGTGATCTTTGCGGCGGCGGGTCGGCACCCGGTCGCCGGCATTGCGGCGGCGTTCGCCGGCGTTTCGGGCGGCTTCAGCGCCAACTTCCTGCCGTCGGGACTCGACCCGCTCTTGCAGGGTTTCACCCAGTCGGCCGCCCAGGTGATCGATCCGGCGCGGCACGTGAACCCGCTGTGCAATTGGTTTTTCATGAGTGCGTCGAGCGTGTTGATCTCGTCGGTCGCGTGGTACATCACCGACTACGTGATCGAGCCGCGGCTGCGGTCGAGCCCGGTCGACGCCGATCCGAAAGACATTCCGCGCATGGACGCGATGACCGACGCCGAGCGGCGCGGGCTTGTCGCGGGTCTGGCGGCGATGGCGGTCGGGTTTGGGCTGCTGGCGGCGGCGGCGTGGCCCGGCGATTCGCCGCTGCGGTCGAAGTCGGGCGAACTGGCCGCTCACGGCGCCCCGCTCATGGATGCGATTGTACCGCTCATCTTTCTGCTCTTCCTCGCGCCCGGCGTGGTACACGGCTATGTCGCCGGCACCGTCCACGACCACCGCGACATCGTCAAGGGCATGAGCAAGTCCATGAGCACGATGGGCTACTATCTGGTGATGGCGTTCTTCGCCGCCCAGTTTACGTTTGCGTTTCGCGAGTCGAACATCGGGGCGCTCTGCGCCGTGAAGGGGGCGAGCTTCCTGAAAGAGCTGGCGTTGCCCGGTCAGGTGACGATCGTCGGCATCATTCTGATCACGACCTTGGTGAATCTGCTGATCGGTTCGGCGTCGGCCAAGTGGGCGTTGCTCGGCCCGATCTTCGTGCCGATGCTGATGCAGCTTGGCATGTCGCCCGAGTTGACTCAGGCGGCGTACCGCATCGGCGATTCGAGCACGAACATCATCACGCCGCTGATGCCGTACTTTCCACTGGTCGTGGTGTACTGTCAGCGTTACGTGAAGGGCACCGGCATCGGAACGCTGATCTCGCTGATGGTTCCCTACTCGCTGTCGTTTCTCGCGAGTTGGACGATCCTTCTGGTGATCTACTGGGGCCTCGGTCTGCCGCTCGGATTGCAGGCGACCTACACCTATCCGTGATGCGAACGGCCCGCCTACGTCGCGACGAGTTGCCGATCAGGCTGCAGCCTGACCGGCAACTCCCCGCGTACGTGGGTCGGACCGCTGTAGCCGCAGGCCGGCGATGTGAAGGGACCCCGCGTACGTGGGTCGGACTGAAGCCGACGCCCGTTGCCAGGACGCGCCGGGTGAGCGTGGCTCAGGCTTCGCAGTTGCTCACGGTTTCGCCGTTCAGGCAGGTGTCGGAGTCGTTGCCGCCGTCGAGCGTGTCGTTGTCGTCGCCGCCGTCGAGCGTGTCGTTGCCATCTCTGCCGTAGAGCACGTCGTTGCCGGCCTCGCCGGCAAGCGAATCGTGGCCTGATCCGCCGTCCAGCGTGTCGTCGCCGCTTCCGCCGATCAGCGTATCGTCGCTGGCGTCTGATCCGACGAGACTGTCGTTTCCGGACCCGCCGACCAGCAGGTCCTGGACGCCGCTGCCGCCGGCAACCGTATCGTTGCCGGATCCGCCGGCTACGGTGTCGTGTCCCTCGCCGCCACTGAGGCTGTCGTTGCCGAGGCCGCCGGCCACGGTGTCGTCTGCGACTCCTCCGTCGACCGTGTCGTCGCCTGCGCCGGCATAGATCCGGTCGTTGCCGCCTGCTCCATCGATCGAGTCGTTGCCTGCACCGCCGATGATGACGTCGTGTCCGTCGTTGCCCGTGATCGTGTCCTGCCGCGGGCCGCCGGCGACGCGGTCGTCGCCCGTGCCGGCGTCGATGGAGCTCGGCAGGTTGACGAACAGTGCGATGCCGTCGTTCAGATCGCCCAGATCGACGCTGATGTCGGTCAGTCCCGCGCGGGCGCACGCGGCGCGGGTCGCGTCCAGTTGAATACAACCGGCCCCGGCGGTGACGCCCGCCGTATCGCCGACGATCACGCGCGGCCCGACCTGGACGATGCGGACGAGATTGGTTTCGCCGGCGGCGGCCGCGAAGTCTAGAGTAGTGCCGACGATCGACACGGTGGAGAGCAGCTCGCGGTTCTCCAGGAATTCGACCACCGGCGGTTTGGTGCGGCGCGGCGGCTGCCTCAGGTTCCGACTTGATTGCTCCGAACGATCGCGTGACTTGAAGATCGACCACATGGTTCAGACTCCTTCTTTGAAAGGCCCTCGACTTGGAACGCGACAAAACTTCTGAGGGTAGATACCGGGCCTCGGGAGTTTTCTTTCAGGAAATGTTTTCGCGGCGGGCCAGAACTTTGGGGAGATTGTGGTGTGGCCGCCCCGGTCGCCTGGCATGTGGCGGATGACGGCAGGCGGGAAGGCGGGCAGGCGGGACGGGAATGCGGCAGGCGGGACGGGAATGCGGCAGGCGGGACGGGAATGCGGCAGGCGGGACGCTTGCGCTCCAAGGTTGGCGGAGAGACGATAGGTTAAGTATGGACAGCTCCTAGAACCGGAAGCCGCCAGGTGGGAGCCTGCGCGGGCGAGCGGTTTCGGCGGGCGGCGCGGGTGCGGCCTTCGTTGTACCGGCGTTGCTGGCGGCGGCGGTCGGCAGCGCGACCACTTCCTCAACGTTCAGTACACAACGAAATCCGACGTGTAGGGGCTTGTCGTTCAGTCCACCTGGCGCTCGCCAGGCAACTTCCCAGGTGGGCGAGCCGCCGCGTAGGGTTCTCTCCGGGTCGGTGTGCTCGACGGGCGGAAGCGATTCCGCGGGGCCGGTCGGGTCGGCGGCCGGGCTGCCGGCGTAGTAGTTGGGATCGTACCAGTCGGCGCACCACTCGGCGGCGTTCGCGGCCATGTCGAAGCAACCATAGTAGCTGACGTCCCACGCAAAGCTCCCGATAGGGTCGATCTGTTTTGCCTCGCGCGGTTTGCCCCACTGCGGCGCGCCCGATCCCCACGGATGAGTGCGACCGTCCGGGCCGCGGGCCGCCTTCTCCCACTGAGCCTCGGTCGGCAACGACTTGGCGGCCCACTGTGCGTAGAAGTTCGCGTCGCGCCAGGCCACACCCACGACCGGATGGCCGTCGGTCTTGGCGACCGTGGCCGGGTCGGCGGCGGACCCACGCAGTCCTTTCTCATCAAGGAACTTGGCGTAGCGAAGCGCCGTGATCTCGTACTGGTCGATGTAGAACGCCTTGAGCGTGACCTTGTGCGGCGGCCGCGCGTTGGCCGCGCCGGCCGCGCTGCCCATCTCGAACTCGCCCGGCGGCACGAGCAGCATGTGCGAGCGGTCCTTCAAGCAGACGATCTCGATCGGCCAACCCGAGCTGTGCGTACCGGCTTCGCTGACGGCCTCGAAGCCAGGCGGCAGCGGCCGCGCGGCGACGTCGGACTTTTCCAGATTCGAGCCCGGGTGCGGCGGTGTGGCGGCTGGATTCGTTCCGGTCGCCAGCGTGTTGTTGTTTCCCGCAGCGCTCGGTGCGGTCTTCGGAATGCCGATGAACACCTTCTTCGGCTCAACTGGCGCGGGCGGCGGCGCGGGCTCCGGGGTCTTGGTCTCGGGCTCGGCGGGCCTGGCCGGGGCGAATTCAGGGAATAGCGGTTCGTTGCGCGAGTGACGGTCGAGCGCTTCTTGCGCGGGACCGACGACCGTCGTCGTCGAATACTGGCCGACGATCTGTTCCAGGTTCGTGACCGCCGCTTCGGTTTGGCCGGCGCGGTAGTACTCGATCGCCGCCTGGTACATTTCGGTCGCACGCGCTTCGAGCACGCCTCGGTCGCCCGCCGCGACCGCCAGGTCGTTCGGTCGACTGGGCCGCGACCTGCTTGACCCGACCATCCACCACACGAGGCCGATGAGGACGATCGCCACGGGCGCGGCGAGCGCCGCCCATCGCAGTATCTGTTGACCCTTGGGCGAGAGTTCCAGGCGGTAGCGTCGCGGCGTCGCCGATGCGACCGGCTCGGACCGAACCGAACGACTTCGCTCCGGCGGCTCGGCAGGGCCGTCGAGTTCGGTGGCGTCGTCGTCCTCGCGGCGGGCCGCTGCATCGGGTGTTTGCTCGGTATCGTCTTCGACTGGCGGGGTCCAGCGCTGGCGTTTGAGCACCGGGCGCTGATCGGCATCGGTCCGGCGCGCGGCTGGTTCTTCGTGGCGTGGCGCCGGGGCGGCGCGGCGGTCGGGCGAGGGCGGCTGAGTCGGCGGGTCGGCCTTGTGCTTGGTGGGTGGCGAGACCGCCCGGTCGTTGCTCGCGGCCCGGCGCGGAGCGGCTTCGTCTGTTTCCACAACGCCATATTCGTCTGCGGCGGTTTCCCTCTTGGCCGGCCGCGGCGGCGGCTGCCTGCCGGGCGGCGGTGGAGTCGCTCGAGCGGCAGGGCGCGGGCCGCGCGATTCGCCCGGATCGGTTCGAGGCGAGCTAGGTGTCGGGGTGACCGAGCGGCTGGCCGGCGTCGTCGGCTTGCTCTTCGGACCTGGCGGTTTCGACCGGTCCACAGCCGGCTCAGGCGATCGCTTGGGCGCGCTGCGCGGGCCCGCGCCGCCGGTAGGCACGTCGTCGATGAACGCCTCGGCGCCCACCTCGTCGACGAGGTCGCCATCTATCGGGACCGTGGTGAACGAGTCCTTCGAGCAGCGTGGGCACTTGCGCGTGGTGAATCGAAGGGGGGTGTCGGTGAGGCTGCACGCGACGCACCGAATCACCTCGAAAGCCACGCCGCAGCGGGCGCAGCCGCCGGCGTCCCACGGCACTGGCGATTCACACGATTGGCAAACCAGCGAAGGCATCCCGCGCACTCACTTGGGTGGCCCGATGCAGCCACGTCCGCACACTCACTGATCGAACCGATCCAATTGCTTCAGGAACGAGGCGTTCGACGCGTGCTTGGCCATCGCCCCGATCAGCGACTCCATCGCCTCAACCGGTTTCGTCCCGGCGAGACTGCGACGGATCAGGATCGCGCGGCGCAGCGTCTCGGCGTCGAGCAGCTTCTCTTCCTTGCGCGTGCCCGATTGCCAGAAGTCCATCGCCGGCCACATGCGACGGTCGGCCAGGCGGCGGTCGAGCACCAGCTCCATGTTGCCGGTCCCCTTGAATTCCTGAAAGATCAGCTCGTCCATGCGCGATCCGGTGTCGATCAGAGCGGTGGCCATGACGGTGAGCGACCCGCCCTCTTCGAATGCACGAGCGGACCCGAACATCTTCTTGGGCAGCTCGAGCGCACGGATGTCGACGCCGCCCGACATGGTTCGACCGCTGTCGCCGACGACTTTGTTATGGGCGCGGGCGAGCCGAGTGATCGAGTCGAGCAGCAGGAACACGTCGCGGCCCTCCTCGGCCAGCCGCTTGGCCCGCTCGCCGAGCAGCGCCGCGAGCCGCACGTGGCTCTCGATTTCGCGGTCCATCGACGACGCCACCACCTCGCCCTTCACCGCGCGGCGCATCTCGGTCACTTCCTCCGGGCGCTCGTCGATCAAGAGCATGATCAGGTGCATGTCGGGGTGGTTGCGCGCGACCGACGCGGCGAGTTGCTGGATCAGGATCGTCTTGCCGGTGCGGGGCGGCGCGACGATCAGTCCGCGCTGGCCCTTGCCGATCGGCGTGAACAGGTCCATGATTCGCATCGTGAGCGGCTCGGCGCCGATCTCGAGCTTGATGCGCTGGCGCGGGTCGATGGCGGTCAGTTGGTCGAACGTCTTGACGTTGGCGTATGCGTCGCCCGTGAGTCCGTCGATCGACTCGATGTCGACCAGGCGCGGTCCCTGCGTGCCGCCGGTGGGGGCGGCCTTGCCCTTGACGAGCACACCTTCGCGCAGCCGAAACCGCGCGATCATGTCGTTGCCAACGAACGTGTCGCCGGGGCTGCGGTCGTAGTTGTGGTTGTGATCGCGGAGGAATCCGTAGCCCTTCGGGTGGAATTCGAGGACTCCGGCGACATCACGGGTCTCGCCGGGGGCGGCCTGTGGATCGAACTGAGGCGGCGTGCCTTCTTGGTAGCTCGGCGAGGTCTGACCGGCGTAGTAAGGTCGCGGCCGGTCGTTATGTCGGCGGCCCTGTCCGCCGCCGGGGCCGCGTCGATGACGGGGCCGGCCGCCGGGCCGAGGAGTGCCATGGAACTTCTGCCAACCGGGTCGCGGTGATCTTCGCTGCCTCAATTTCGTGGACGCCTAAACTGGTGGACGAAGAGAGAAAACGTACGCACACAATGGTCACAGACCCAAGCCAAGGACAGGGCTCTCCCAAACGGCGAACGAAACGTCGCCGACGTTTCGGGGAACCCACGAACGAAGGCTGGCCGGTCGCTAACGATCGCAGTCCGAAAACCGCACGAGTCTTACGTGGAAGCGGCACACAGGAATGCAGGCGGCACCCGAACTCGCAAACGGCTGGGTGCCTGGCAGGCCGGCTTCCCCCAAAAAGAGCATCATCATTCGCTGGGATGAGCCGCAGGCACTCGTGCGTTATTTCGCACAGATCAGACCGCGGCGGCCATCATCGTCTCTCGGATGACGGCAATGTGCTGCTCCATCGGACTTCTCTTCACCTGATCGGCCAGCATGCCGAACCCTGCCCGACGGATCATCTCGGACAGGTTCCGTTCCAAGCAATGCACCGTCCACTCGACCGGCTCTTCGATGCCCTCGTCGCGCATGTGGTGCAACTCGTCCCCGCCGTCCGGATCGTAGTGATAGTGCGGGTCATCCACAAAGCAATCGAACCGCAGGACCTGTCGAAGCTGACCCGCCTCGGTCCCGTAGATCCGTATGCTTGGCCCTTCATCGACATCCGTGCGGCGGTATTCGACAATCACGCGAAGCGGTCCGAGGGCAAACTCCCGACTGTCGGACTCGGCCATTGGTCCTCTCCCTGGGCCTTTGGGCGGATGCGAACCAGATGACTGGCTTCCGTAGCTGTGTCCCATCATAGCCGCCACATTCGGCGTGTCAACCGGCGCTTGCGAAACGTTCGCAAATCGAGTATCTCACGGACCACGACCGATACGCGTCACCATCTTCAGGAGCTCGGTCATGATTCGTAAGCTCATCGACGTAGGATCGACGTGGGTAGTCGCCGCGGCGATACTTCTGGCGTCGCGATCAACTTCGGCGGAAGACGTGACGGTGCTGCGCGACGACTTCGGCACACCACACATTTTTGCGACGACCGAAGAGGGCGTCGCGTTCGGCATGGGATACGTTCAGGCCGAGGATCGACTCGACGAGTTGCTGCGCCAGTACCTGCGATGCACCGGCACGATGAGCGAAGCGTTCGGGCCGCAGCACTATCGCGACGACTACCGGCAGCGAGTCTGGCAACATGCCGCGATAGCTCGCGACGGATACGCGAAGAACAGCGCCAAGGTCCGCGCGATCATCGAGGCCTATCAGGCCGGCGTGCGGCACTACATGAAAGAGCACCCGGGCGAAGTGCCCGCCTGGGCGCCGCCGCTCGAACCGTGGATGTGCGTGGCGTTAGGCCGCTACATCATCTGGGGCTGGCCCGAGGGCGACGCCGGCGGCGACCTGCGACGCGGCGGAATCGAGCCCGACCCGGTCGAGTACCGTGGGTCCAACCAGTGGCTTGTCGCCGCATCGCGCACGGCCTACAACGCACCGATCGCGCTGATCGACCCACACCTGAGTTGGTACGGCCAGTTCCGATTCTACGAAGCTCGGCTGTACGGCGGCGCGTTTGAACTGTCCGGCATGGCGATCCTCGGCATGCCGTTCCCCACGCTCGGCCACAACCGATTCCTGTCGATCGCCATGACCACCGGCGGACCCGACGCCGCCGATTGCTATGAAGAGGAGATCCATCCCGACAACCCGCGTCAGTACAACTACGACGGTCAATGGCGCGACATGATCGTTCGAAAGGAGATCATCAGGATCAAAGAGGGCGACGTGGTGCGCGACCATGCCGTCGAGATTGAATACACGCACCACGGACCGGTCGTGGCCCGCAAGGGCGGCAAGGCCTACACGCTCAAACTGCCCTACTTCGACCAGGTCCAACTGAGCGAGCAGGCGTACAAGATGGTGACGGCCCGAAGCCTCAGTGAGGCCAAACAAGCATTGACGATGTTCCAGCTCATGGAACAAAACGTCATGATCGGCTCGGTCGAGGGCGACATTTTCTATCTGCGCAACGGCCGCGTGCCGATCCGCCCGGCCGGGTTCGACTGGAGCCGACCGGCGCCGGGCCACACATCGAAGTCCGAGTGGGCCGGCATCCACCCGATCGGCGACCTTGTGCAACTGCACAACCCGACGCAGGGCTACATGCAAAACTGCAACGTCAGCCCGCAGTTCCTGACCCGAGACTGCCCGCTGCAATCGGCGAAATGGGCGGACCGGCCGTACCTGTTCAACGGTTTCGTGAACGTCGCACTCGGTGCACGGAACCGCGACAACCCTCTGCACCAGCGCGCGGCCATGTGCCTCGACCTGTTGGCGGAGGCCGACAAGATGACCGTCGATCAGGCCATCGACATCGCCATGAGTCCGGCCGTGTTCGGCGCCGATGTCTGGCAGGCCAAGTTGCGGGCCGCCTGGCAGGCCGCCGATCAAGAGTCTCGCGAAAAGCTTGGCCCGAAAACGCTCTACCAACTCATCGCCGATTGGGACCGACGCTGCGATGCGAACTCGACCGGGGCCGTGGCCTACCGCTACTGGAAAGATCAGTTCGACGACACGGTGAAGCTGATGGATCGCGCTGGTCTGCCGCCGCCGGCCACGGTGACCGAAAAACAACTGCTCAGCAACCTCGAACAGGCCGCTGCGAAACTCGCCGCCGACTTCGGCCGGCTCGATGTGCCGTTCGGCGAAGTGTACCGCGTGGGCCGCACCGGTGCGAAACGGACATGGCCGGTGAGCGGCGGCAGTGTGGGCGGCATCGCCACGCCGCGAGCGATTAGCTTCGACCGTATCGGCGATAGTCCGACGTTCCTGGGGCGAGGCGGACAGACATCCACTCAGGTTGTGCTGCTGACCAAGCCGCCTCGATCATGGACGGTGCTGCCGCTCGGCCAGAGCGATCACCCCGATAGTCCACACTTCGACGACCAAGCCGAGCGTTTGTTCAGTCAGGGCAAGATGAAGCCGACATACTTTCTCGACAAGGAGGAACTCTTGAAGCGCGTCGAGTCAAAGAAAGTGCTGGTCTGGGGCGGAGGCTGAGCGCTGGTCGGCGGATGAGACGATTGACGATTGTGGGCCGGCGGCAAGTGGCGGGGCTGGTGACATTCGGTTCGCCGCCGGTTAGACTTGTTGTCCGAAGCTGGAGCTTGCCAGAGGGCGTTGCTTTGAAGGAGTACGCCATGTTTCGTCGATCTGCCCGATTGGTCGCGCTGTCCGCGATGCTGGCGGCGGCGCCCGCCGTTGCTCAACAACCGACCGTCGACGCTCAAGCCGCTCGGCCGGGCAAGACGTTCAAAGGCCCTGGCGCGGTGGTGTCGTCGGTGTCGCACAGCGGCCCGAGCGGCATGATCGCCGCAGGCTACTACAACAACACCGTGCAAATCTGGAACGTCAATTCCGATCAGCCCATCGAGCTGAAGGGGCACGACAACTGGATCACGGCAGTGGCGTGGAGTCCCACGGGTCCGCTGCTGGCGTCGGCGGGACTCGACAAGAAGATCATTCTTTGGCAACTGCCGACGAAGAAGCCGACTCGCGTGATCGAAGGCGCCGCGGCGCCCGCGGCCGGCCAGCCGCCGGTGACCGACAAGCATGTAGATTGGGTGCGCGCGTTGGCGTTCACGCCCGATGGCAAGTTCCTGGCCTCGGCCGGCGACGACAAGGCAATCCTGATTTGGGAGGTGGAGACCGGCAAGTTCCTGAGACGGCTCGACGGCTGCACCGACTGGGTGATGTCGCTGGCGGTCAGTCCCGACGGCAAGCAGATCGCGGCCGGCGGCTTCGATCGAACCATTCGCATCTGGACTCTGGAGAACGGTGCGAAGGTGAAAGACATACCGGCCAACAAGCAGATCGTGCTGGCGCTGGCCTGGAGCCCCAACGGATCGACGCTTGCGTCGGGCGGTCAGGACCGCGTCATCCGCCTGTGGAGCGTTGCCGAGGGCAACGAAACGCGAGCGCTGACCGGGCACGGAGACCAAATCTTCGCCGTCTCGTTCCACCCGACAGGTCAGTTCCTCGCCTCGTGCAGCGGCGACAAGAGCGTGAGACTGTGGAGCATCGCGGACGGACGCGAGATCAAGAACCTCGGCGGCCACACCCAGTGGGTGTACAGCCTGGCGTTCACGGGTGACGGTGGTGCGCTGGCCAGCGCGAGTGCCGACGAGACCGTGCGAATCTGGGACCTGGTCCCCCCTCCCGCGGCCGCTCCTGCGGCAAACGGTCAGGCGCCTCAGGACAAGAAGTAGGGGCGATCAGTCATCTGTCAACATGCGTGAAGATCTCGGTGATGCGTTGGCGCCGTCTTCGGTTCGGGTCGCTCTGGTCGCTCTTCTTATTGCCGTCGGCGTCGGTGCGTCATTCGGTCCATCGCTGAACGGCGGTTTTGTCCATTGGGACGACGCGGTTCTCATCGTCGACAATCCATACATCCGCCGACTTGGTTGGGAACAGATCAGATGGATGTTCACCAGCTTCCATGAGGGTCCGTACCAGCCTGTTCCGTGGTTGAGCTTGGCGTTGGACTATCACTTGTGGGGACTGAACCCGGTCGGCTTTCATCTGACCAGCATAGTGTGGCATGCGGCCACGGCCGTCAGCTTCTTCCTGCTTTCGCGTCGTTTGTTGCGCATGGCGATGCCAGGTGCTGCAGGCGACGATCGTCTGTTGGACTTAGAGCCTATCCGAAAACCCCAGCCGCGCGGAACGTAATCCACGCGGAGGCAAA
>DAIOWH010000160.1:0-14968 GCA_036758585.1 Planctomycetia bacterium | reverse complement strand
GCCCGCTGCCGGCGAACCACAGGCTGTGGCCCGCGCCATGATTCAGGATCACGCCGCCCGCAACCACGTGCAAGCGATGAAAGAGGCTTGAGGCTTGGGACTGGAGGCTTGAGGACAGATTCCCTACTGCCGACTCCCTACCGCCTACTGCCCGCTGCAACGTCCAGCCTTCGCCGAACGGACTGGCCTCTTCGTTGACGATCGTCACGGCGCCCGACGCGGTTGTCGTCGATGAATAGCCGCTGTAGTTCGCGGTCGTCTCGACCGTGTAGTCGTATCGGCCGGTCGCCAGTGAACCGGCGTCGGCCTGTAGCGCGATCTGCAGCACGTCGCCGGGGTTGTACAGTGCGCCGGCACCGGTTTGATAGTGGCTGCTCGGTCCCCACGTGCCGTCGAACTGCAGGCGCGAGCTGACGGTGTTCGGAATGCCGCCCGTGGTGGGAATCTCGTAGCGGTGCAGAAAGATCGGTCGGCGTTCGGCGGCGGTCGAGCTGTAGAGAAGAGAGGGAGTAGTGAGTAGGAATGTCAATGAATTCATCCACCGCAGTGCGACAGTTTGCTAAGCTGATCACACATTCGAGTAGGGGGGGGTGGTGAGTAGCCTCTGTTTTCGGGCCGCCAATCCAAATGCTACGAGTACAGAGTCTGAAGAAGGAATTCCCCACGCGCGGCGAGCCGCTCGTCGTGCTGCGTGACGTGGCGATGGAGTTGGCCGCGGGCGAGGGCATGGCCGTCGTCGGTCCGTCGGGGTCGGGCAAGAGCACGCTGCTGCACATTCTCGGCACGCTCGAACGGCCGACGACGGGGACGGTCGAGTTTGGCGGCCGCGACCCATTCGCCCTTGGCGATCGCGAACTGGCCGCGTTTCGCAACTCACACGTCGGATTCGTGTTTCAGGATCATCACCTGCTGCCCCAGTGTTCGGCCCTCGAAAACGTGCTCGTGCCGACATTCGTTCAGGCGACGCGCGACCCGAACGTCGAATCGCGTGCGCGTGAGCTACTCGATCGCGTTGGCCTGGCGAATCGCGTGCAGCACCGCCCGGCCGAACTATCGGGCGGCGAGCGCCAACGCGTCGCGATCGCCCGCGCCTTCATCAACCGACCGTCGCTGCTGCTGGCCGACGAGCCGACCGGCAACCTCGACCGCAAGACGGCGGCGGCGGTCGCCGACTTGTTCTTCGACTTGCAACGGGCCGAAGGCGCCGCGCTCGTCGTGGTGACCCACAGCGCCGAATTGGCCACGCGGTTCTCGCGACGCTGCGAGCTAGTCGATGGATCGCTCGTCCCTTGCTGACGGCTGACTGCTGATCGCTTGCTTGCCAGGAGTCTAGGTGTTGAAGAGTCTGAGAATGCTTGCGTGGCGCGGCCTGCGGTTTCACTGGCGGTCGCACATGGCCGTGCTGCTGTGCGTTGCCGCAGGCTCGGCCGTGCTCACCGGTGCGCTGCTGGTGGGCGATTCGATGCGCGGCAGCCTGCGTGAGCTGGTGCTCGACCGGCTGGGGCGCGTCGACTATGCGCTGCGATCGACTCGGTACTTTCGAGAGGTGCTTGCCGAAGAGCTGGGGGCGGAGTTGCCGAGTCGGCTTGCGTACGCGATCGGCACGAGCGATTCGCCGCTGATCGTTTCGGTGACGCCGGCCATCGCCCAGTCCGGCAGCGTTAGCCGTGCCTTGTCGACCGGCGAAGAGACGACCCGCGTCGGCCGAGTGCAGGTGTGGGGCGTGCATCGCGGATTCTGGGAACTTGCTCGCGAGCGGCCCGACGGCGATGCATTTCGGAATTGGGATGACGAGGGCGCGGCTGGCGACGTCGTCGTCTTAGGCCAAGACCTCGCCGCCGAATTGGACGTCGCGACGAACGACAGCGTGCTGGTTCGCGTCGACGTGCCGAGCGATGTTCCGCGCGAGGCGGTGTTGGGCCGCAAGGACGACACGGTCCGCGTGCTGCGCCTGCGCGTGGCCGACGTCGTTTCGCCTCGGCAGTTGGGCCGGTTCGCCTTGGAGCCGAGCCAGCGATCGGCCCGCAATGCCTTCGTCCCGCTCGGCACGCTGCAGCGGGCGCTGAAGATGTCGGGCCGCGTCAACACGATGCTGGTGGTCGAGCCGCGCCACGTGGTCGACTCGCCGCAAAAGACCGCGGTCGGCATCCAGGCGGGACTGGCGAACCGGCTGCGGCCCGCGGACCTCGGCCTGCGCCTGCGGCTCGACGCCGCGCGTGGCTACGTGTCGCTCGAGAGCAACCGGATGATCCTGGAAAACGGCGTTGCCGACGCCGCACAGCAGGCAGCCGACGCGATGAATCTTCGCGCGGCGCCGGTACTCAGCTACTTGGCAAACTCGATTGTTCGCATTAGCACACCCGATCAGCGGTCGAGCGGCACGAGCAGCGTCGAGTCCTATTCGATGGTGGAACTTCCGTTCTATCCGATTGCTGCGGCCGGGTTGTTATTCAGGGGTTCGTCTGACCACCGGCAGTCTATTCCCTACTCGACTGTCGCCGGCATTTCGTTCGACGTGCCCGCACCGCTCGGACTCCGAGCGGCCGCGGGACTCGGGGCCGCGGCGATGCTCGGCGAAGACGAGGTTCTGCTGAACGAGTGGGCGGCCCACGAGCTTGGTGTGAGCGCCGGCGCCGCGGTGCGGCTTGAGTACTTCGTCGCCGAGCCGGTGCGTCCGAATGAAACGGCCCACGCCACGTTTCGGGTGCGCGGCGTCATTCCGATCTCTGGCGTGGCCGACGATCCGGGACTCGTGCCCGAGTTTCCCGGCATCACCGACGCGAAACGCTACGCCGACTGGGACCCACCGTTCCCCATGGACCTCAAGCTGATTCGGCCGAGCGATGAGGAATACTGGGAGAAGCACCGAGCCACGGCGAAGCTCTTCTTCAGCCTGGCTGCGGCCGAGCGGCTTTGGGGCAGCCGGTTTGGGAAGTGGACGTCGTTCCGGATTGCGCCGAGCGATCCATCGACGGACCTTGAAGTGGTTCGCGATCGATTTGGTCACGAGCTGCGCGATCGGCTCGATCCGGCGCAGTTCGGCCTCGTCTTTCGCGCGGTGAAGGCCGAAGGGCTTGCCGCCGCGACCGGGGCGACCGATTTCGCCGGCCTGTTCATCGGGTTCAGTTTCTTCCTGATCGTCTCGGCGTGCATCCTTGTCGCGTTGGTGTTTCGACTGAGCGTCGAGCGTCGAGCGAAGGACCTAGGGCTGTTGCTGGCGGTCGGATTCGATCGCGGCACGGCGACCAAATTGCTGGTACTCGAAGGATGCTGCGTGGCGGCAGTGGGCGGCATCGTGGGCCTGGCCGCGGGCGTCGGTTATGCGTGGCTCATGATGCTCGGCCTGCGCACTTTGTGGCTCCCGGCGGTCGGCACGTCGGAACTGCGACTGCACGTCACGGCTGGCGGGCTGGCGATCGGCGCCGTGGGCGGAATGGTCCTGGCGGTCGCGAGCATCGTCCTGTCGTTGCGCGGGCTGACGCGACTGCCGCCACGGGCGCTGTTGGCCGGTTCGGTGACGCTCTCGATTGGTCGGCAGCCTAGCCATTCATGGGCCTTGCCGATCAGCGTGGTCGCCGGCGTCGTCGCCGCGGCTCAGCTCGTCGTGGGGTTTGCGTTCGACCTGTCGCCGGCCTCGTTTTTTCTGGGAGGCGCTGCGCTGCTGGCAGCCTGCCTCGCCGCGCTGGCCGCTTGGTTGGCCGCCGAGCGAGATGAACCGCTGCGCGGTCACGGTCTCGCCGCGATCGGTCGCATGGGCGCCCGCAACGGGTCGCGACATCGCGGGCGCAGCGTGCTCACGGCCGGCCTCGTGGCGGCGGCCACGTTTGTCGTGGTCACGGTCGCCGCCAATCGCCAGGAATCGGCCGAGGAACTGCGCGGGCGAGATTCCGGCGCCGGCGGGTTTGCCTTCGTGGCGGAGTCCGACACGCCGCTGCTCCACGATCTCGGCACATCGGACGGCCGACGCGCGCTGGGCTTCCAGGGCGACGAGGCCGCCGCCCTCGACGCGCTGCGAGTCTATCGCTTTCGGCTTCGCCCCGGCGAAGACGCCAGTTGCCTGAACCTGTATCGACCGACGCGGCCACGCATCCTCGGCGCACCAGCCGACATGATTGCTCGCGGCGGATTCCGCGTGGCGCGCTCGCTGGCCGAGACCGACGAAGAGAAACGCGATCCGTGGAAACTGCTGGACCGCGAGTTGCCCGGCGGCGCGATCCCCGCGATCGGCGACGCAAACACCGTGCAGTGGATCCTGCACATCGGACTCGGCGACGCACTCACGGTGCGCAGCGAAGACGGCCGCGATGTCCCGCTGGTTATCGTCGCCACGCTCGCACACAGCCTGTTTCAAAGCGAACTGGTCGTCTCGGAGTCCAACTTCCTGAAGCTGTTCGCCAGCCAGCCAGGTCATTCGTACTTCCTGATCGAGACCCACGATCAGGATGGATTCGCGGGCGATAAGCCGTCAGCGGTCAACCGTCAGCCGGTTACGTCGCTGCTCGAACGGCGACTGGTCGACTTCGGTTTCGACGTGGTATCGACCTCGGCGAGGCTTGCGGAGTACCGATCGGTCGAGAATACGTATCTGTCGACGTTCCAGATGCTGGGCGGGCTGGGACTCGCGCTGGGCACATTGGGCCTTGGCGCGGTGCTGCTGCGCAACGTGGTCGAGCGTCGCGGCGAGTTGGCACTGCTGCTCGCGGTCGGATATCGGCCCGGTCACTTGGTCGCGATGGTCCTGGCCGAGAACGTGTTTCTGCTCGTCGTGGGGTTGGCGTCGGGCACGGCCTCGGCGATGGCGGCGATGGCGCCACACATCGCGGCGCGCGCCGACGAACTGCCGCTCGGTTCGATCGGCGGCACGCTCGCGATCGTATTCGCGGCGGGTCTGGCCTCGTCGGTCGTGGCCGTGCGTGCGACGACACGGACGCCGCTCGTGCCCGCGTTGAGGGCGGATTAATGCTCTCTAAGTACTGTGCCACATTGAATAGGGTCTGAAATCGGCTTCGGTCGTTTAACCCGCAGCCACCGGCGAGGCACAGAAACGCCAGCTCTTCCTCGCCTACGGCTGCGGGTTAAACGAATTCAAACCCCTTTCAATGTGGAGCAGTACTAGGCTAAGACTCGCGTCGGTTCGGGGCGGAACGGCGGCGTGGAGCAGCCGTGTGGTCCTTGGTAGGATTCCCTGGTCGCCGCGACGGGAGATCGTTGAAGCAATGCCAAGGCGCCGCCGGCCGCTGTACTTCAGCGCGTCGTGGATGTGAGGACTACCATGCAGGGCAGGCTTATCGTTTCGTCGATCGTTGCTATCGGCCTCGCGGCGGCTGTCGTGCTGAGTGTGGCCAACCGCGTCATGAGTCCACAGCGTGCGGCGGCCAAGGCGGCGACGCCCCAGCCCGATTTCGACGCGATGCTTGCTCGCATCGACAACAAGCCGCCCATGGTTCGCCCGCGCGACGCATTTCAGGTCATCGACCCGCCGCGCTATCTCAGGCCGGACGAGGCCGCCGACTCGATGTCCGACGACGAAGTCGTGCTCGGCCTCGAAGTGAACGGCCTGTGCCGCGCCTATCCGATCAACTACCTGAACGACCACGAAATGGTGCGCGAGCAGATCGCCGGGCTGCCGCTGCAGATAACCTGGTGACCGCTCTGTCGCACGGGCATCGTGTATGTCCGAAAGGTCGGCGCGCGAGTGCTCGACTTCGGCCATCGCGGCTGGTTGCTCGACGAGTCGTTCATCTTCTACGATCGCAAGTACGACAGCCTGTGGGTGCAAGCGACCGGTCTGTGCATTTCGGGCAAGTTTCAGGGCGAGCGGCTGGCCACGGTGCCAGTGACGCACACGACGTGGGGCCAGTGGCGATCGCTGCACCCGACCACCTTGGTACTCGCCAAGCCCAAGAACCTGGTCGATCGCTATCGCCGCGACGCGTACGGACCATACTACGAGCGGCGCGGCACTCGATTCGGCCTCGCGGTTTTTGTCGGCAATCAACAAAAGCTCTATCCGCTCGACCAGTTGCACGCCAACCCGGTAGTACACGACCAGGTCGGCGGTGAACCGGTGCTTGTGGTCTACCACGCACCGACCCAGACGGCGGTTGGACTGCGGCCGATCGTCGCGGGCAAGCCGATTTCGCTGGAATTGGCCGAGGTCACGGCGGACGACGTGCTGCTTCGTGCGCCGGGTCGCGAGGCGATTTGGTCGGGTCTGACGGGTCGTTCGCGAGCGGACGGCGCCGCGGCCGACCGCCTCGCTCAGCTTCGTACCACGCAGTTCGTCGTCGCCAACTGGCCGCGTCATTTTCCGGGCAGCCCGATCTACACCGCTCCGGCCGCGGAGTGAACCGCGGCGTCCGTCGTCGTGTCCATTCAGTGAAGCCGCGCCGCCACTTGCATTCGCCGTCGAAACTCCGTTCAATGGAACCAACCAAAACCTGAAGAGGCTCGCGTGGAACGAGTCCTACGAAAGACCCTTGAGGGAACCGCGCAATGAACGGTTACAACTCGTTCGCGGACGATTACTACATCAATCTCAACCTGAACACGGAAATGGAGCTGCCCCGATCGCGCGACACCGTCCTGCACTTCTTCGAACGGATGCAGAAGACTTATCCCGACATGACCAACTTCTACTCGCGCGACAACGGCGATTTCGTGCTCGAAGAAGACAAAGAGAAGGGCCACTATCGCTGGGTCAGCCTGGAGAGCCGGCGGCTGTGCTCGGGCTGCGTTAACCCGTTCGCGAGCCAGGACGCATACAGCCAGCACGAAGAGGTGCTCGAACTCGCGCCGTATCTGCTGTCGGTCAGCACGCTCGACTGCGAGGCGCTCGATGTGTTGTTCGGATTCGATTTCACCTACGGCGGCAACCACGATGAGATCGTCGCCGAAGTGCTGGGTATCAACAAGGCGATGGAAGGGATGCTCGATCTGTCCGGCGCGCGGATCATCAACTACGAACCGTCGGCCACGTTCGCGCTCGACGAAAACTGCCGCTTGCAGTGCCGTTTGTCGATCGAGACGCGCACCAACGCCTATCAGGTCCGCACGGGCGAGTTCCACGACGACCAGTTGAGCGTCTACTTCACGGTGCGCCAGTATTGGGGCGTCGGCCCCAAGATGACGTTTGGCGAGTCGTTCGCTCGGCAGCGCAAGATCGGCGAAGAGTTGGTCGAGTCGCACGTGCTGCCCAACGTGGTCCGGCCGCTCGCGCAGGCCATATCGGCGAAATGATCGCGCCACCGGCCAACCGCACTCACTCGTCGCCGAGCGGATCTGATCTCGCCGATGCCGACAGCTCGGCCACGACGTCGGGAAACTGGCTGGCCAAGTCGTTGTGTTCCCATCGGTCCTCGGGCTGGGCAAAGAGTCGCGCGGGGGACCCGCCATTGCTCGCGTCCGCCAGCACGAGCGACCACTGTCTCGTGCGGACCCAACGCGAGTGCGGACTGGTAACAAGCACATGGTCCCTGATCTTGCGCTGTGCCAGCCGAACGACGGGCAGCAGGCTGCGACCAGCCGACTCGACGGCCGGCGGCAGTTGCATGGCGTCCAGCATGGTCGGCAACAAGTCTACGGTTTGAACCAGCGCGGGCGTTCTGGTCGCCGCCGCGTCGTGGGCGCCCGGTATTCGCACGATCAGTGGGACGTGCGCCGCGTCACACAGCTCGATGGGCAAGTGGCCGCTCGAATCCCTCTGTTCGCGCGGCACCGTTCCGACGTCGCTTGTCAGCGCGATCAGCGTCTGGTCCCACAGACTTCGCTCGCGCAGCCAATCGAACAGTTCGCCCAGATGCCGGTCGACGCGAGCGAGGGCCGCCGCCACATCCTGATTGTGCGGCGGATGAATGCCCCACGCATCGACAAAGGCAAGGTAGCCGGCGCCCGCCGAGTTCGCTCGGAGCCAACGCCGCGCCTCGGCAAGGAGTTCGACGCCGGCCGGATAGCGATCGGGATCGCAGTCGACGACCTCGTCGAACACTCGCAGTGGAAGCGCATCGGGCTGGACAAGGCGTTGAGTGTCGCGAATGAGCACGGTACGCGGCAGGCCGATCGTTTGCTGCGGACCGAGTTGGCGCCGCCCGGTCCACAGCGCGCGTCGCGAGGCGGCTGGGTCGACGGCGTCGGCGAAGCAATAATCGAAGACGAAGGCGTCGGCCGCGAGCTGATCGATCGCGGGCGTGTCGATCACCGGATTTCCGTAGCAACTGAGCAATCGTGCGTTCACGCCGCCCATGCTGATCACGAGGCAGTTCATAAGCCGCGCTCCGCCGGCGCGTCGGCCGGCTGGTTGGCGGCCTCAAGCTGCCGCAACCGCGCCATCGGGCCGATGACCAGGACCGTATCGTCCGGGCCCATTGTGACGTCGTGGCCGGGATTGATCTCGACGCCGCGCGGGCCGCGCAGCATCACGATGTTCACGCCGTGAGCCGCTTGTACGTCGCCGACGGTGCGGCCGGTCAGCGCGCCGCCCGCTCGTACGGTGACGTCGATCAGGTGCAGGTGCTGGTCGCCGAGATGAAAATCGTGGTAGATTTTACGGCCGGTGGCCGCGGCGATGAACGCCGGCGCGGCGACCTGCGAAGTGGAAATGGCCGGCATGTTGAACGCCGGACCCACTTTCTCGGCCAGCGTGTCGTCGAACAATCGCATCACCACGCGGATCGGCGGGTTGACGTCGCGGGCGGTCAGCGCGGCGTCGAGGTTCGTCAGGTCGTCATCGCTGCCGAGAATGATCGCCCGCGCGTGCGCGACGCCGGCCTGCTCGAGCGTCTTGCGGCTGCGCCCGTCGCCGATGATAACCGGCACGCCCAGGTCCTGCACCTCGTCGAGAAACGCCGTCGCCTGATTGCGCTCGACGACGACAACCTGCTCGCCAAGCGAAGCCAACCCCTTGATGATGCGCAGGCCCACGCGGCCCGCCCCGACAACGATGATGTGGTTGCGAAAAAGCGACGCGACCATTTCTTGCCACTCCGGTAGATTGCGTTTGCGGGCGAACACCAAGTAGGCCAGCTTGATCAGCGATTCCGTCACGACGCCCAGGCCGACGACAGGCAGCAGGAAGTACGCGGGTTGCAGGTACCATTCGTCCGGGAAACTGTCGAGGTCCGCCTGCAGGAAGATCAGCAGGATGACGGCGTAGCACGCTTCGGCATAGTCCAGGTCGTGCCGACCGTACGCGCGGTCGAACAGTACGCCGCCGAGCAGCACCAGAAGCACGAACACCACCAGCGGCCAACGAAACTCCCACAACAGGTAGCGGGCGAACCGGCCGTACAGTTCCAGTGACGTCGGTGGTCTCATCGTTGGGCGTAAACTTCGTTCGCTGCGGCGACGCCGGCGCCGCGGTCCAGTTTCGCGCCGCGTGCTGCGAGTATTTGCTCGATCGCGGCCAGGAACAACAGCACGTTGTTCGGCCGACTGGCGTGCCCCATCAGGCCGACACGCCACGCCTTGCCTTTGAAATCGCCCAGCCCGCCACCGATCTCGATGCCGAAATCGGCCAGCAGTTGCTTGCGGACCGCGACGTCGTCTATGCCGGCTGGAATGCGGACGGCGTTCAGTTGCGGCAATTCGCGGCCCGGTTGGGTGACATAGCCGATGCCCAGCGCGGCCAGCCCGGCCTTCAGCGCACGGTGGTTGAGCTGATGTCGCGCCCAGCGCGGTTCGAGTCCCTCCTCGCAGACGATCCGCAGCGCCTCTCGCAGTGCGTAGTTCATCGAGATCGGAGCGGTGTGGTGGTAAAACCGCTCATCGCCCCAGTAGCGCTCGACCATCGTCATGTCCAGGTACCAACTCTGCACCTTCGTTTTGCGGGCCTTGATCGCTTCGAGCGCGCGCGTGCTGAACGAGACCGGCGACAGGCCGGGCGGACAACTCAGGCATTTCTGCGTGCCGCTGTACGCGGCGTCGATCGCCCACTCGTCGAGCCGCACCGGGACGCCGCCGAGCGACGTGACGCAGTCCATGAGCAACAGCGCGCCGGCATCGTGCACGATGCGGCCAAGTTCCTCCATCGGCTGCCAGGCGCCCGTCGAGGTTTCTGCGTGAACGATGCCCACGACCTTGGGCCGCAGCCGTTTAACGGCGTCGGCGATTTCGCCGGGGTCGAAGACCTGTCCCCACGGCCGCTCGATCGTACTCACGGCCGCACCCGCCCGCGCGGCAACATCGGTCATGCGCTGGCCGAACACGCCGTTGACGCAGACGAGCATCTTATCACCGGGTTCGATCAGGTTCACCACGCACGTTTCCATGCCTGCCGACCCAGTGCCGCTCACGGGCAGCGTCAGCCGGTTCGCGGTCTGAAAAACGTGGCGCAGCATCTCCTGAGTTTCGTTCATGATCTGGACGAACTCTGGATCGAGGTGCCCCAAGAGCGGCGTGGCCATCGCCGCGAGGACGCGCGGATGAACGTCGCTAGGGCCCGGCCCCATCAGAATGCGCGGCGACGGGGCAAGTTGACTGAATTGTGGAGCTGGTCGTGATGCGAGCATGTTTTCCCTTACGTCTGGACCGTGATGGGTTTCGGCCCATTCTAATGGCGATTCACGACCGGGCACACGTTTTCTGCGATTTTTCCCTTGGCACCGGGTCCGGCGGTAATACGATCAGTTCCATGAGCGACCCAGATGCAAGTCGGCGCGACCAGTTGCGGGCTGTTTTGCCGTTCGTCGCCATCGTGGCGATCGTGACGATCTGGCTGGCCCCGATCACGCTGCTGGGCAAGATGCCGATCGGCGGCGACGTGACGAGCTTCTTCCTGCCGCTCATGTCGTACTATCGCGGCGCGCTGGTCGATGGGCGCGTGCCGCTGTGGAATGAGCTGTGGGGCTTCGGCTTTCCGATGCTGGCCGAAAGCCAGGCGGGAGTCTTCTATCCGCTGCACCTGGTGCTGTACCGACTGTTCGATGTCGAGGCCGCCTACTCGATCAACCTTGTCGTGCACCATGTGCTTGCCGGGTGGTTCGCCTACTACTGCGGGCGATCGTTCGGCCTGCGTCGTTGGGGGGCGACGCTGGCCGCCCTGGTCTTTGCCGGCAACGGGTTCTTCATCATTCACTTTCCGCACCAGTGGTCGTATACGACCGGCTGCTGGATGCCGCTGGCGGTCGCACTCGCGTGGCGGGCGGTGGGGACGGAGGAACGAGGATGGAGGATCGAGGATCGAGGATCGAGGACCGAGACCCAGCCAACGAAGCCCGCTTGGCGACAGCGGTCGTTGGCCGGACTTGGGCTGGCGGCCGTGTTGGCCGTGCAGATGCTGGCGGGGCATTTTCAGATCGCGTTCTACACGCAGGTCACGGTGCTGTTGATCGGCGCGTGGTGCTCGCTGAAGGCGATCGCTGGACGACTGCGTCGTGCGCGCCAGGCCGCTAGCGCCGCGTCGATTCCGCCCGCGCGATCCTCCATCCTCCATCCTCGATCCTCCATCCTCTGGATCGGCGTCCCCGTGGCCGCCGCGTTCGTGCTCGCAGCCCTGCAGATCCTGCCGACCTACGAACTCATTCGAATCGCGCTGCCGGAAGGCCGCGACTTTGAGTACCTGTCGGGTTTCGCCAACACGCCGTTTCACCTGCTGAGTTATGTGCTGCCGACTCTGTTTCACGTGAACCCGCTGTGGCGGCCGGTGGCGTGGGATCCGTTTCACACGTCGCCCGAGGAGTGCTTTTCGTACGTCGGCCTCTTGCCGCTCTGTCTGGCTGTGGGCGCGGCGTGGCGTTGGCGCCGCGACCCACGAGTGCGATTGTGGGTCTTTGTGACGGCGGCCACGCTGGTGCTCAGCTTCGGGCCGTATCAGCCGTTGTTTCGGGGCCTCATTCGGTTGCCCGGGTTCGATGGCTTTCGATCTACGGCGCGCTGGGGCGTGGCGACGGCGTTGTTTCTCGGATTGCTTGCCGGGCTTGGTCTCGATCGCGTCCGGGCGGTCGAACGCCTGCGGGCGTGGCTGCGTCGGCTTGTGGCAGTGACGCTCCTCGTCGGCGTACTGGTGGTCGCGATTGTGGGCGTGTGGGTCGAAGGCACGGCCGCGCGGCCGCGATGGTTGTGGACTCGCAGCGCGGCCGAGGGAATCGATCGGCTGTGGAGCACGGTGAATCCGTGGGGCGACCGCGGCCTGGGGTCCGCGAACCCGCACCAACCGAACGTCGAGGGGCGCACGATCTCGGCACTGGCTCGAATTGGCTATCGCGTGCGAGCCACGCCGGGCGAGCCCACGGTGACGTGGCCCGGCTGGCCGCCATATCGACTGTTCAACCTCGCCGGTGAACTGAAGCGAGTGTTCGTCCAGGAACTGACGCCGCCGGTCGTGATGCTCGGAATCTTGGCGGCGGCCGTGTACTTCTTCCCGTGGTCTCGCACCGCACCTCGCTGGCTGCTTGCTGCGCTGGCGGCGATCGACCTGGGCGCTGCCGCGTGGCTCCGTCCGACCGAGTTCGCGCCACGCGGTCGCATCGTGCAAGACAGTCCTGTGCTCAGGCACCTGGCGGAACACGCGAGGGGCCAGCGCATTTCCGATCAGAATCAGAATCTCGCTCTGATCGCCGGCGCGGCGGCTCAGGGATCGTATCGCACGGTCGACATCCCGTTCCTGTGGCTGGCTCATATGCCTATTCCCGTGGGCGATCGGCACCAGTGGCAGCGGCACATCAACGACCGCACGGATACGCGGTGGGAGCTTTGGCCGGGAGAGCTTGCGACCGTCCAGCGGCAGCATCCGCCGCAGCCGGGCGATCGCGACGCCGAGTTTCACGACCCGTTGCTTGCTCGCATCGGCGACGGGGCAGCGTACGCCGAGGCGTTTCCCGATTTCGCGACTCGCTTTGTCGTCCGTCGCCGCGACGCAACGAACGCGAGCCGGGCATGGTTCTGGGATGCTCAGCACGACGCGCAGCACATCGAGACGCTGCTCAACGCTCAACTGACGCGCGCTCGGCGCCCGACGGACCTGACGAACAGTTGGCTGGTGCTCGCGCCGTTGGCACCGGTGGCAACAACGCGGAGCGAGCCGGAGTCGAAGGAGTTTCAGCTCGATTCGGCCGGCCCAGGCTGGCTCGTCGTCGCCGACCTGGCCTATCCGGGCTGGCAGGCGCGCGGCGTCAGGCCGGACGGATCGGTCGTGCCAGCGGCGGCGATTCACACCGGCGCAAGCTGCGTGGTCGTCCAGGTTCCGCAGCCCGGCCGCCAGCGCGTCGAACTCACATATCGCTCGCGGTCGTTCGAACTGGGCTGGAAGATCAGCCTGGCTGCGTTGGGTTTGTGGTGCGCAACGTTGGCCGTCGTGTGGCGTACGCGGCGCGCGGTTCTTGACGCGAACAAGACAGTGCCTTAGTCGACCACTTTTTCGCCTTCGACTTCGGTACGTCGCCGAAACAGTTCGGTCAATCGCCGCGTCATGGGGCCCTGGCGGCCGTCGCTGATCGTTCGGCCGTCGACTTTGGTCACCGCGGCTAGTTCGCCCATCGTGCCCGTGCAAAAGACCTCGTCGGACCGGTAGACCTCGGTCAGCGACAGGTCTTTCTCAGCGTGCCGAAGTTCGGCGGCCCGGCAGATTTCGAGCACAGTGGCCCGCGTGATCCCCTCAGGGCAGGCGTGGCAAAACGGAGTCTGGACGACGCCGCGCGAGACGATGAACAGGTGCGTGGCGTTGGTCTCGGCGACGAATCCGCGCGAGTCGAGCATCAGGGCGTCGTCCGCCCCCGCCGCGTTGGCCTCGATCTTGGCGAGAATCGACGTCAGCAGATTGTTGTGGTGGATCTTGGGGTCGAGGCAATCGGGCGGCGGTCGGCGGACGCTCGATGTGACGAGCGCGATGCCGTTCTTGTCATAGACCGGCGGCTTGTGTTCGGCGAGGACGATCAGCGTCGGGCCAGACTGGTTGAGCCGCGGGTCCATGCCGCTGGTGACCTTGACGCCGCGCGTGAGCGTCAGCCGAATGTGAACTCCGTCGCGCATCTGGTTCGCCGCGACGGTGCGCTTGATCTCGGCGATGATCTCGTCGTGCGTCGGGATGGTCGCAAACGCCAGCGCGAGTGCCGAGCTGCGCAGACGGTCGAGATGCTCGCGCAGCTTGAAAACGCGGCCGTCGTACAGGCGCAGGCCCTCCCACACCGCATCGCCGCCTTGAACCGACGAATCGAACGGACTGACTCCGGCCGCGTCGCGATGCACCAGCCGACCGTTGATGTTCACGATCAGGTTACGGTTCTTTTCGTTGAACTGTTGCAGCATGCGTCTTTGGAACCCCTACATCAGTCATGGCCGAGTTTGTTGTTTTCCTGCGCAGATTCTCGTTTAACGCCGAGCCGAAGGCGACGGCCGGCGCCTGCGGCTTGCCGTTAAACGAGTTGGTTGCGGCTCAGCCGCGCTACGGTTGCAGTCGGTGCTGGTGCAGGTACTCGTACAGCTTCACGCATTCGTCGCAAAGTTCCCTCAGCTCCGGCGGTGCGACCTCGGTCTTCGGCGAGTATGGAGCGAACGTGGTGGTCCTTTCGACGGCGTCATACCAGTACTTGGCCCAGACTCCGTCAGTCGCCCGGCGGCCCGGCGGCCACGACAGCATCGCCTCAGTGAATTCAACGCCAAGCGCCTCGCAGAGCAGGCCGAGCATGCGGCGAGGCTGCAGCAGCACATCTTTGGAATCGACCACCGGCGGTATGTTGCCCGTGTGTCGCCGCACCCAGTCGAAGATCTCCACTTGCTGCGGCAGTCCGGTGTCGCGCAGGTTTGGGCTGGGCAGGAACTTGAGCAGCGATGTGATCATCTCGCGCGGGTCGCGAATGAGAAAGCAGTTGGTCACTGCGCCGAGCCAGTTGCGGTCGATCTCGGGCAGCAGGTGATGCGTCATGTGTTTCTGGTAGAAGATCGCGCGGCCCTGCGGCGCCGGTCCGGTGAGCCACGCGACGACCTTGCGCCAGTCGTTCTCCTGGCTGGCGATGACCTCGTCGCGGCCAGGATGTTC
>DAIOWH010000159.1:0-15064 GCA_036758585.1 Planctomycetia bacterium | reverse complement strand
GCCTGCGGCTGCGGGTTAAACGACCGAAGCCGATTTCAGACCCTATTCAGTGTGGCGCGGTCCTAAGAACGCACGTTGACCTGTGAGCGAGTGGAATGACCGGATAGGATCGGCTGACCGCGGACGTGCAGAATGGCTGTAGGGCAAAAACCAACATGACAACGGGGACAGTTTCTGATCATGTCGCCCCCGCGCGGCCGGCCGTCGACGCCGGCATTCCCTACGAGTTGTTCCTCGATTGCGTGCACTGTGGGTTGTGTACGGCGTCGTGTCCGACGTATGTGGAAACGGGCAACGAGAACGACAGCCCGCGCGGGCGGATCTATCTGATGCGCGGGGTCAGCGACGGCCGCATTGGCCTGACGAACGAAGTGCGACGCCACCTGGAGCTGTGCCTCGATTGCCGCGCGTGCGAGTCGGCCTGTCCGTCGGGTGTGCAGTACGGTCGGTTGATCGAGCCATTCCGAATCGCGATGGAGCGAGCAGCGGCGGCCGGCGACCAGCCGTCGGCGGACGGCAAGCGGGGCGAGGCAAAGACGCACGATTGGTTCCATCGGTTTGTGCTGTTCGGGATGTTCCCGTATCGCAACCGAGTACGTTTGGCGCTCGGCCCGGCGCGGTTGGCCCAGGTGCTGGGGCTCGACTGGCTGCTCAAGCAGACGGGGCTTTTGAATCTGCTTCCGCCGCGGCTGAGGCAGTTACAGGCGATGCTGCCGCGCTTCCGCTACTTCAGTCGGGCGCTGCCCGAGCTGCTGCCGGCCCAAGGCAAACGCCGGGCGCGGGTCGCGCTGTTCACCGGCTGCGTCGGCGATGTGATCTTTCGCGAGACCAATTGGGCGACCGCACGCGTGCTGCAAGCGAACGGCTGCGACGTCGTCGTACCGCGCGGCCAAGTTTGCTGCGGCGCGATTCACTTTCACTCAGGCAGCGAAGCGCCGGCGCTCGAGTTCATGACCCGCAACACTCAGGCATTCAACCTGTCCGACGTGGACGCGATCATCGTGAACGTCGCCGGCTGCGGGTCGATGCTGAAGGACTATGGACACATTCAGAAGGCAGTAGGCAGTAGGCAGTCGGCAGTAGGGGAAGAGAGTACTTCGCTACTGCCTACTGCCAACTGCCAACTGCCTTCCTCCTTCGCCTCCAAGGTGCGCGACATCAGCGAGTTCCTTGTCGAGCTTGGCCCCCTGCCGCCGCCGGGCGAGTTGCCGATGCGGGCGACGTATCACGACGCATGTCACCTGGCCCACGCCCAGAAGATTCGCATGCAACCGCGCAAGCTGCTCGAGATGATCCCGAAGCTGCAACTTGTCCCGCTCGAAGAATCGGAACTGTGTTGCGGAGCGGCCGGAACCTACAACCTGACCGAACCTGAGATGGCCGAGCGGCTCGCCGAACGGAAGCATCGGAACATCGCGGCAACCGCCGCCCAGGCCGTCTTCACCGCCAACGCCGGCTGCCTCCTTCAGATCGGCCGCAAGGTCCGCGAGGCCGGCCTCGACATCTGGGCCGCCCACCCGATCGAGGCACTGGACTTGAGCTACAGGCGAGTGCTGCCACGCCTGTGAACACCCGACGACTTCGTGACGAATAACCAGTGGCAATCATGAACGAACCCAAACAAGGCGGTGCGCAGCGTGCCGAGAATTGGCTCGGCCTCACCGCGCTGGTTGCCTGTGGGATTGTTCCAGTCGTCACGGTGTCCTATTTGGTTGCCTGCCATTGGCGCGCCGCGGCTCAGAAACGATGCAAGGAGAACCTGAAACAAATCGGCCTCGCCCTGCACCAGTACCACGATCACTACGGTTCGTTTCCTCCCGCGTACCTCACGCTCCCCGACGGCAAGGCGGCCCATAGTTGGCGAGTGCTGTTGCTTCCCTTCCTAGGCCACCAGGAACTCTACAACGCCTACGACATGGCGGAGCCATGGGACGGACCAGGCAACCGCAAGCTGGCTGGACGAATGCCGCCGATCTACCGGTGCCCGAGTAGTCGTTCACGGCACCGCGATGAGACGAACTACCTGGCTGTGGTTGGCGGCGAGACGGCGTGGCCCGGCGGCATCGCCGTTCGATTGAAAGACATCCGCGACGGCACCTCTTTGACCGCTCACGTGGTTGAATCACACAACACCGGCTTTTCGTGGCTGGCGCCGCGCGACCTGACGATTGCCGAGGCAAGTTGCGGCATCAACGCCAAGTTGGATCGCGGAATCTCCAGCCGCCACGGCTCGGGCGCAAACTTCTTGTTTTGCAACGGAACGACGCGCCACGTGTCGAGCGACGTCAATCTGAAGATTCTGCGATGGATCATGACGATCAGCAGTGGCCGACCGATCGCCGCATGGCCCGTCGAAGCGGCAGGGCTGGCCGATTTCCCCCCGGAGGTGCTTGCCGACGATCTCAAGGGCACGGACATACTGCCTCACACGGGCGGCGCGCTCCAGCCCGGCCGAAACTACGTGTACTGTGCAACCTTTCAGATCGCTTGGGATGAGATTCGTGATCGGGTTCTTGGCGAGCGCGTGCAACTGCAGGGTTCCCCGCCGTTGGCGACTCAACTCAACCAACGCCGGTTCCGCCGATCCGATCTTGCCGACGCTTCCTACTTGTCCATGGCCGGACTCGTTCGCGACGGCATTGTTCGCGAGATCGCACTCGCGATGGATCGAAAGTTCCCAGGCGTCTTTAGGGGGCTCGAGGCGCCCAGCGGCGCCACGATTGTCTCCTATGCGTATCTTGAAAAGATGCTCCCTTTCGCCACGGCGTTCGATCGACTTGCTGAGCCGCTTGTGTTCCGTGGCGGTGGACGACCGACTCCGGTCAAGAGTTTTGGAGTCAACCCATTCGTCGACACGCCTGGCCGAAACGAAATGATCAAGGAACAAGTGACGGTCCTGGACTATGCGGGCGTCGACGACTTCGTGATTCGACTCGAAACCACAAGCGACGAAATCACCCTCGCAAAGGTTCGACCACAAGATTCGCTGGAAAAGACGATCGAGACCGTCCGACGAAGGGCCACGCGGCCGGTCCGGGCGAAGGTGCGTAATAGATTGGCCGACGGGGAATTGCTTGTGATCCCGTTGTTGGCGTTCAACGTCCGCCGCGATTATCGGGAGATCATTGGTCGACCACTGCTCAACACCGGATACGCTGGCCGAGACATCGCGGTCGGCCGGCAGGTCATACGTTTCATGTTGGATGAGACGGGAGCCAGGCTTCAGTCGGAGGCCGAGATCGTTGATGAGGATGACTTCGGCGAAACGTCCAAACCGAGGCAGTTCATTCTTGACAAGCCGTTCCTGGTTTGCCTCAAAGAGCGTACGGCGATCGATCCCTACTTCTGCATGTGGGTCGAGAATGCCGAAGTGCTGCAAAGGGTAGCGTCAGAACATGAGTGAGTATCTGAGGTCCATCTACCGCCATCGCGAGATCGTCTGGGCCTTGGTCTGGCGCGATTTCTCGACGCGGTACAAACAGGCGGTGCTGGGCGTGGGCTGGGCGGTGCTGTATCCGATCGCCATGACGCTCATCTTGTGGTTGGCGTTTGGCGTGCTGCACCGACCGGTTGACGTGAGCGGCATGCCGCCGCTGCTGCGGTTCTACTCCGGGCTGCACCCGTACAACCTGTTCACATCGGGCGTGATCTACGGCACGATCTCGGTGGTGGCGAACGCGGGCCTCGTCACCAAGGTGCGCGTGCCGAGCGAGACGTTTCCGTTGTCGGCGGTGCTCAGCGCGCTGTTCGACTTCGCGTTCGGGTCGATCGCGTTCATCGCCATCCTGGTCTACTACCGCGCGGCACCGACGTGGAACATCCTCTGGCTCGGTCCGGTGCTGCTGCTGGAGATCGTCTTCACGTTGGCCGTGGTGCAAGTGATGGCGGCGGCGTGCGTGATCGCCCGCGACCTGCGCTACGGCGCGCCGATTCTCTGCCAGGTCGGGCTGTTCTTGGTGCCGGTGATCTATCCAGTGCCCGACGTGCCACAGGTCTCGCGCTGGATGCACTGGCTCTACATGGCCAACCCGCTTGCGGTGTTCGTGGATTCGTTTCGCCGCGTCACGGTCGAGGCCTTGCCGCCGCGCGGGCCATCGCTGCTGCTGGCGACGGTCGTGACGCTGATGCTGTTCGCCGTGTCGTGCCGACTGTTTCGTAACGCTCAACAAAAGTTCGCCGACCTAGTCTGATCCGAACCGAAAATGTCAGGCGTCGTGCTCCAATCCGTCTTCAAACGTTACCCGCGCTCGATGAGCGGGTGGACGGCGATGCGTCGGCTGTGGGATCTATTCCAACCGCCGCGGCGGCTCGATCGCGTCACGGATACAGACCTGGCCGACTCGCGCTGGCTTTGGGCGGTGCGCGGCGTCGATGCGACGATAGATCGCGGCGAGGTCGTGGGGCTAATCGGCCCGAACGGCAGCGGCAAGTCGACGCTGCTCAAGATGATCGCCGGGATCACGCAGCCCACGGCAGGCCAAGTGACGGCGGCGGGCCGAGTCGGCACGCTCATCGAAATCGGCGCCGGTTTTCATCCCGAGATGACCGGCCGCGAGAACGTCTATCTGAACGGAGCGATCCTCGGACTGGCCCGGCGCGAGATCGACGAGCACTTTGAGGCGATCGTCGCCTTTGCCGAACTGGAATCGTTCATTGACCTGCCCGTGAAAAAGTACAGTTCGGGCATGTACGTGCGGCTCGGCTTCTCGGTCGCCACGATGGTTCCACCGGACGTGCTACTCGTCGACGAAATCCTAAGCGTCGGCGACCTGGCGTTTCAGCGCAAGAGCATCGCGCGGATGCGCGAATTGAAGCAGGGCGATACGACGATCCTGTTCGTCTCGCACAACATGGACGCGGTGCGACACTTCTGCACGCGCGGCATCTTCCTGCTCGACGGCCGCGTCGCGTTCGACGGGCCGGTCGACCGGGCGATCGAGCATTACTACCAGCACGCCGACACGTCGCCGCGAGCGTTCTGGCCGAGCCGCGACCAGACGTTCGGCCCGGCGCGTCCGCGGGCCGAGATCACCGACGTGGTGCTGCTCGACGGCGACCGGCCGACCGGCACGCTGACGCCCGGTCAGCCGTGCAGCCTGCGCATCCGGCTGCGGCCGATCGAGCCGCTTGCAGCCTGCCAACTGGCGGTCGTGCTGTACGACGCCGACGGCACGCTCTTGGCCAGTTTCGACACGCGCGGCGACAACGCCTCGCTTGGTCCGCTCGACGGCGATCGCCAGGTAACGATCTCATTTCCGCGCGGCCTGCCGCTCGCTCGCGGCACGTGCCGGTTCAGCGTCTCACTGCTCGACGAGCACTGCCTGGAGCCTTACGCCGTCTTGGCGAGCGCCACGACCGTCGCGATCCGCGGCGTCGGCGCCGACTCCGGCTGGGCGCACGTCGTGCGCGTGTGGGGCGTCTCAGGGGGCAGCGAGGCGTAGCCAAGCAAGGCCTCTGCTCGCGCCCTCCGTGGTGAACGGTCGAACTGCGAGCGTTCTCGCGCTCGGCCCGGGTCCGCTGTCGGGACACGGTCGGGAAACCGGCCCCAGCGCCGAGTTGCTTTCGCTCCGCGAAGAGACAGGCTTTCGCGGAGCGAAGCCGACACTTTCGACACAGGCTTGGACGCCAACGCCGCACGCTGGTGCAGTTCGTGGTTCTTTACGGCGCCTTACCGTAGGAGAAGCTCGAGGACGTCGTCTTCCAACCAGTAAACAGTCGCGGAGCAGTTCACGGGCGTGGCGCCGAGTGCGAACGTCGCAGCCGAGGCGGGCGTGCAACTAACGGTGGTCGCACCGTCCACGAGGTCGCTGGCTGTGGCGGCATAACTCACCGTCGCGCCGGTCGGGGCAGTGGCCTCGCGGCGTCGGCGCCGACTCCGGGTGGGCGCACGTCGTACGCGTGTGGGAGCAATGACCACACGCGCTCTGGTCGGGACTCGCTTCACAAGGGATCTCGCAGAATCGCGCGAGGCACCGAGGGCAACGACGCCGTCGGCTTGCATTGGCTTGGTGAGACTGGCAGAATCGAAGCCGGGTCGTCGTGGGGAGAAAGGCTCTCTTGACCGCATGACGTCTGCATCGTCGATCACGCTCACGCCGATTTGGTCACAGTTCCCCGCCATCTGCCGGCCCCGGAGAGTCGAGGCGCTAGGCAACCATGGTGGGTTCAGCGGCGCGCGGCTGTGGCGAGCCGACACACCGATGGGGCTGCTGTGTCTCCGGGCCTGGCCGCCCGACCAGCCCAGCGCGGAGCAATTGAGCTTCATGCATCATGCGCTTTCGCAGGTGCACACGCAGGGGCTGACGTTCATTCCGCAACCGCTGCGGTCGCAAAACGGCGAGACGTTTGTGCGGCACGACGGGCTGTTTTGGGAGCTGACGCCGTGGATGCCGGGCAAGGCCGACTTCCACAACGACCCAAACCCGCGGCGGCTGCAAGCGGCCATGCAGTCGCTGGCACGCTTCCACTTGGCCGCCGCCGCCGCGCACAGCACCGATCCAGTCGCGATCAGCCCCACTCTCCAACGACGGCTCCGCGAGTTGCGGCTGTTCCTAAACGGCCCGGCGGCGGACGAGCTGCGGCAGCGCGTGCCCGATGGCCGTTGGCCGGAATTGGACCAGCGAGCCGTCGTGATGCTCGAACAACTCGACCGCCATCGCAGCGAACTGGACGCCATGCTGCACCAGCGGCTGCCCCACACGCCGCTGCAGCCGGTGATTCGTGACGTCTGGCACGATCACGTGTTGTTCGAGAACGATGCGGTGCGTGCGATCATCGACTTCGGCGCGATGTCGATTGACACGGTGGCTGTGGATGTCGCGCGGCTCGTGGGCAGCCTGGCCGACGGCGACACCGGTGTGTGGTGGGAGGGTCTGGAGGCGTATTCGGCGGTCCGGCCGCTGTCGGCTGCCGAGCGATCGCTGTTGGTCGTGCTCGACAGATCGGGCGTCTTCGCGGGCGGCCTCATCTGGCTGCGCTGGCACTATCTGGACAAGCGGGTGTTCGAAAACCGGGCTGGCGTACTGAGCCGAGTCGATCACTTCCTGCAACTCCTGAGCAAGGGGCAGGGGTCCGAAGACTCACGCTCATCGGCCTTCAGCGGCGAACTCGGGAGACGGCGCTAAGCCAAGCGACGCGTCAGCAATGTGATCGCACATCCCATTCCACGCAACGAGCACGCTGGTAAAACCGTTACGGCAGTCCGATTGACCGTTTTCGGCCAAACCGGTTATAGTCTCGACGCCTCTCCAAACTGCGAGTTCTCGAACGGTCGCTGGTCAGGAGGACACGGCGCATGTGCGGAATCGTCGGGTATGTAGGGAAACAAGCGGCTCAAGCCATTTTGCTCGATGGCCTACGGCGCCTCGAATACCGTGGCTACGACAGCGCGGGCCTCGCGACCGCGAGCCACGGGTCGATGTTCGTGCGCAAACAGGCTGGGCGCATCGCCGACCTGGAAGAACTGGTGGGCAAGCACGCGGCCCCCGGCCACTATGGCATCGGTCATACGCGGTGGGCCACGCACGGGCCGCCGAACGACATCAACGCACACCCACACATCGGCGGCGACGGACTGGTCGCCATCGCCCACAACGGCGTAATCGAAAACTACGTACCGCTGCGCAATCGGCTGATTGAGCAGGGCTTCAAGTTCGTCAGTGGCACCGACACCGAGGTGATAGCGCATCTGATCGCCAGCCTGATCGACGCCGAGGATGACAACGGCGACTTCAAGGCGACACTCGTGGCCGCTGTGGAAAAGTCGCGGCGGCAACTCAAGGGGACCTACGGCCTGGCGGTGATGAGTCCGCGCTGCCCCGATTTTCTGATCGGCGCGCGGGTAGGCAGCCCACTGGTGCTGGGCGTCGGCCACGGCGAGAACTTTCTGGCGAGCGATCAATCGGCGCTCGTGCGGTACACCGAGCGTGTCGTATTCCTAGGCGACGGCGAAATGGCGCTGGTCGGTCCCGATGCGTTCGCGATCCACCACCGCGACAGCGGCGTTGTCGAGCCGGCCATCCATCAAATCGACTGGAGCGCCGAAGACGCCGAAAAGGGCCTGTTCGATCACTACATGCTCAAGGAGATTCTCGAGCAGCCCGAGTCGATCGAGAACGCGATGCGCGGCCGGCTCGACTCGGAGAATGCGACGGCGGTTTTCGGCGGCCTGAACCTGTCGGCGCAACAATTGCGCCAGGTCAATCGCATCATCCTTACCGGTTGCGGCACCAGTTGGCACGCCGCGCTGGTGGGCGAGTACCTCATCGAGGAGTTCGCGCGTATTCCGGTCGAGGTCGAGTACGCCAGCGAGTTCCGCTATCGCAACCCGCCGATCGATCCGGGCACGGTGGTTTTCGCGATCGCGCAGTCGGGCGAGACCGCCGACACGCTCGCCGCGGTGCGCGAATCGAAGCGCAAGGGGCTGCCGACGCTGGGGATCGTCAATGTCGTGGGCAGTACAATCGCCCGCGAGGCCGAAGGCGGCATCTACCTGCACGCCGGGCCGGAGATCGGCGTGGCCTCGACCAAGGCGTTCACCTCGCAACTCACCGTGCTCACACTGCTCGCGGTCTTCCTCGGGCGCATGCGGCACATGTCCACGCTCGCCGGCTCGCGCATTCTCGACCACCTGCGGCAGCTCCCGGATTTGGTCCGCCGCACGCTCGATACCAACGACCAAGTTCAAGAACTCGCGGCCAAATACTGCCACGCGACGAACTTTCTGTACCTCGGTCGCAACTACAACTTTCCGATCGCGCTCGAAGGCGCTCTGAAGCTCAAGGAGATAAGCTACATTTACGCCGAGGGCTACCCCGCCGCGGAGATGAAGCACGGCCCGATCGCACTGGTCGACGAGCATACGCCGACGGTGATCATCAACCCACAGGGTCCAAT
Source organism: Planctomycetia bacterium (assembly GCA_036758585.1). Classification (GTDB taxonomy): domain Bacteria; phylum Planctomycetota; class Planctomycetia; order JALXBF01; family JBGPMX01; genus DAIOWH01. The sequence goes on along the minus strand of DAIOWH010000159.1, from coordinate 6,169 downwards.
CTACGACAAGGTGATGAGCAACCTCGAGGAGATCAAGGCACGCGGCGGGCCCGTGATCGCGATCGCCGGAGCGTCGGACCGCGAGATCGCCCACAAGGCCGACGATGTGATCCACATCCCTGACGCCCAGGACTACCTGCAGCCAGTGCTCAGCGTGGTTCCGTTGCAACTGCTTGCCTACCACATCGCCGTGCTGCGCGGCTGCGACGTGGACAAGCCCAGAAACCTGGCCAAGAGCGTGACGGTGGAGTGAGTGGCACAGTCCGGGCTGTCGATCGCGTGCGCGCCGCTCACCTTTGTTCGTAGAGGAACATCCCACCGCCAATCCCTACGAACCGGTACTGCCTTCGGACCACCTCGGCAACCACCGGCGGGAAGCCGAATACGTAGTTGTCGTAGCCTGGATCCATCACTTCGGAAGTTGTGACTACCAGGTCATACTCGCGCGATTCGAGCCGGCGGAGGAGTTCGGTGGGATAGAGCCGGCGGTTCACGACGAGATTGCGAAACAGCCAAGGATCGACGAACGGAGGCTCGTGCAGACTCTTGAGCGCCAAGAATGATGAATCGCTCAGCACCTTGAGTTTGTCGGACCGCACCAGTTGTATCAGCCGGTCCAACTCAAGAGCTTTTGGATGGGCGGAGCGAAAGAATGCCGCCGTATTCCAACGCGCAATCACAGTCGCGACGGCATACATCAGCGGTTGTGAGGCGGCGCAACTCAAACCGATAACCGCCCCAACTAGACTTGGCCAAAACCACCAGCCCCGGCCGCGTTCATGTGAATTGTTGATTGAGCCACCCGAGACCGCTACGCCCGTGCGGCTCCACAACAGGCCAGAAGCCATGGAGGCAGCTATCGCCGATTCGACAAAGTAGTTGAGCCAAGCCCCCTCCTTGAAGCAGCTCACGGAGTTCCACAATAGGGCCGTCAGGGCGAGGCAAGCGACACGACACGCTGAGCCGCCCAGCAGTCGCCAACCGAGAAACACCAAGAGTGCCAGCAAGAGGTCTGGCATCAGTTTTACAGCGTTGAGCAGCACGCGACAGCCGTTGTCCCAGTCAAACGGCGTCCCGCCCTCTCCCAGCAGATCAACGGCGAGGCGCGGTTCCCACACGACGGTCAGCAGGCCGACCGCTGCGACGACCGCGACAAGCCAACCTACAGCCGCGGTAATGGCCTCCCGCCATAATCGGTGTATGCCGGCCCACACAATGATCGCCACCCCGGCAGAAACGGCGGTTTGTTTGGTTAGAACGGCCAGACAGAGGAAAGAGATGGCGAGACATTTCGACTGATGCGACGTCCACAACCAGTAGCCTGTTAGACTGAGCGCCGCCGCAAGCATGTCGGGACGCACACACTGACCGAAGTCGAGCATGGGCACGCTGGTCAGGATCGCTAGACCAGCAATCGCGGAGGCTGTGCGGTCTCCGGTTTCGCGTCGCACAACCAGGTAGACTACTCGCACAATCGCTGCAACACTGAGGCCCGTCACGATTCGGCCGATCAGCCTAAGCCCGTCGTCATCACATCCTGCCAGCCGTCCCAACAGACCGACGACGACGAAGTAGATCGGGCCAAAGAAGTTGCCTTCGTAGGGGAATTGTTGCCAGTTTGGATAGAGCTCGCGGCCCAACTCAGCACGCTGAGCCACATAGACCATTTTGGACTCGAGATGGATCACGTCGATGGGCGTGCTCAGAGTCACCCAGCCAAGAGCCCACGCGACAGCCCGCAGAGACAATACCAACACAAGCATCATGCGAACTATTCGGAACAAGCCGGTACCGAGCGACAACGCGTGGAACATGCGCTGCATTCCCATCATGACCGGCGTACGATACGATCCGCGCCCACGTAACGTTGGAGTATCTCGGGCACCGCGATCGACCCGTCGGGTTGCTGATAGTTTTCCATGATCGCGATCAGCGCGCGGCTGATGGCGACTGCGGTGCCGTTCAGCGTGTGGACGAATTCGGTGCCTTTCCTGCCTTTGCGGCGGAAGCGGATGCCGAGGCGGCGCGATTGGTAGTCAGTGCAGTTCGACGTGCTGGTCACCTCGCCATATTCGCCCGCCTCGCCACGGCCGGGCATCCAGGCCTCGAGGTCGTACTTGCGATAGGCCGGGCCTCCCAGGTCGCCGGTGCAGGTGTCGATCACGCGGTACGGGACGCCCAGCCCCTGGAAAATGCGCTCTTCCAGAGCTCGCAACTGCTCGTGCATCGCGTCGCTCTGTTCGGGCAGCGTGAACGCGAACATCTCTACCTTGGTGAACTGGTGTACGCGGTACAGCCCGCGCGTCGCCCGACCGGCCGCGCCGGCCTCGGTGCGGAAGCAGTGCGACAGGCCCACATACTTGAGCGGCAGTTGCTCCTCGTCGAAGACCTCATCCTTGTGCATGCCGCCCACGGTGATCTCGGCCGTGGCGATCAGCGACAGGTCGGTGCCTTCCACAGAGTAGATCTGCGTCGCCTCGCCGCGCGGGATGAAGCCGATCCCTTCGAGCACGTCGTTGCGCGCCAGGTCGGGCGTGATCACCGGAGTGAACCCCTCGCGTCCGAGCAGGCCGAAGGCGTACTGAATCAGCGCGAGTTCGAGCAGCACGGCCTCGTTCTTGAGGAAGTAGAAGCTCGTGCCGGCGACTTTGCCGCCGCGTTCCATATCGATCAGGTCGAGCCGCTCGCCGAGTTCCAAGTGATCGAGCGGTTTGAAGTCGAACTTGGTGGGCTGGCCGAACCGTGCGACCTCGCGGTTGGCGTCTTCGCCGGCGCCGACCGGGGCGTCGGGGTGAGTGACGTTCGGAATCTTGGTCTGCTCGGTGCGAATCGCCTTCTCGACGTCGGCGAGTTCCGCTTCACGCGCCGCGATCTGATCTTTGAGCGCCCGCCCCTCGTCGACCAGTTGTTGCCGCCGCGCGGCGTCTCGTTCGCGGCCGGTCGCTTGAGCGTTCTCGTTACGTCGCTTGCGAAGCTCTTCCGCATCCTGCATGAGCCGGCCGCGCCGGTCGGCCAACTGCACGACAAGGTCGACGTCGGCCGGCATGTTGCGGTTCTTGCAATTCGCGCGAACGGCGTCAGCGTTCTGCAGAATGTACTTCAGGTCCAGCATGGTCGATCATCCTTCCTTGGTTCGAGAGGCGGCAATCCTACAAGAGAATGGGAGTTGCTCCAAGGCAGAGCTTGCTGGGCTGGCGACCTCGCCATCTCGGTGTTCTGGTCGGGCGTAGGTTGGGTGCTGCACCCAGCCTACCCCACTCGCGATCTCAACGGCCTGGCCCGGGCGCGTAGCCCATGAGGTCGAGGAACTTGGCCAGGTCGATGACGACGGCGCCGTAGTCGAGCGACGTGCGCTCCATCTTGGCCATGGCGGAGAGCACTTGGAGTTGCACCGGCCCCGACTTTTCCGGGTCCGGCCGGCCGCCGCGCACGAAGTAGTTCGTCTCGACCGAGACCTCGCCCTGCTGAGCGCCGTCGGGCAAAATCTCGGCGTCGATGCGGGCGCCGGCGATGCGGATCATCTGACGCACTTTGGCCCGATCGTCGACGCCGTCGTCGTCAATATCCATCAGCCCGGCCAACGCAAACCGCATCACCTTGCCCGGATTCCACGCCGGGTTGTACACCTGATCGCCGGCAATGATCGGGTTGGTCAGATTGCTCTCTATGATGCGGGCCTCGGCCAGGTCGGGACCAGACACGGCAACCACTTCGATCTTGGCCTTGGGTTTCGTGAACGGATTGCCGCTGAAGCCGGTGGGCTGAACGCTGAACGTGAGCTGCGGTTCGACGCCGTGCTTGCTGCCGATGTTCAGCCACACGGTCTTGGTGGCGGCGCTCGATCGCACGACGCTGCCATCGGGCTTCTGGCGAGCCAATGCGTTGGGCGTGAACGGTGCGCGGGCCTCGACCAGGATGCGCCGCAACTTGTTGACCTCGCCGAGCAGCTCTTCGTGGATCTTCTCCTTCTCGCGCGTCTCGGTCTCCAGCTTGTTCGCCAGCGTCTTGGCGTGATCCATGATCGACAGGATCTCCCGATCCTTGGCCGACATCTTCCTCATGAAGTCGGATCGTTCGGTGAGCAGGTCCTTGTTGGCCTCTTGAGTGGCCGCCTTGGCCTGATCGACCGACTGCTGCTTGACCTGCTGCGACGCCTCGAACTCGCGCTCGAGCACGCTCTTGTCGGCCATGACCTGCTTCAACTCGGTGCGGTGGATGTCGATGACCGACTGCAGGCGGCGCACGACGTCGGCGTAGGTCTCGTTGGGCGCCCCGGCGCCGTACTGGCGCAGGTCGTCGTCGATCGACGTGAGCAACTCGGCGAACTCAAGGCCGGGCACTCGGGTCAGCCTCTGGCGCAGGGCGTCGAGTTGGCCGATGGCGGCCGCGTGCGACTTTCGCGCGGCTTCGCGTTCGCTGCGGGCAGTGTCGGCGTCGGCCTTCGCCCGCGCGCCCTCGTGCCACGCGAAGTAGGCGGCCAACGAGAACACCACGTTCCCCGTGAACAACACCAGAATAGCTGCCAGCACGCTCGACGATTGATGCCGTGCCATCACGCACCTCCCGGGTCGGGATGTGGAACACGCCCTGACGTTACTTGCCCTGTGCTTTGTAGCTCCAGTACCGAATATCGACGAAATGCCCAGCGACCGCGGCGGCCGCGGCCATCGCGGGCGAAACAAGATGCGTGCGACCACCCTTGCCCTGGCGGCCCTCGAAGTTTCGATTCGAAGTAGACGCGCAGCGCTCGCCCGGCGACAGCGTGTCGGGGTTCATCCCCAGGCACATCGAACAACCCGGCTCGCGCCAGTCGAAGCCAGCCTCGGCGAACACACGATCGAGGCCCTCCGACTCGGCCTCGCGCTTCACCTGGCCGCTGCCGGGCACGACCATGGCGTGAACGCCCGACGCGACGCGATGGCCGCGCACCACCAACGCCGCCTCGCGCAGGTCTTCGATCCGGCTGTTCGTACACGAGCCGATGAACACGCGGTCGATTCGCAGCGACGTAATCGGCTCCCCCCCCTCAAGTCCCATGTACTTGATCGCACTGGCCGCCGTCTTGCGATTGTCGTCGCCTTCCAGATCCGCCGCTCGCGGCACGCAGCCGTCGACGCTCGTCACCTGACCCGGATTGGTTCCCCAAGTGACCTGCGGTGCGATGTCGCGTCCGGCAAAGACGATCGACCGGTCGTAGGTCGCGCCGGGGTCGCTAGGCAGTTGTTTCCACTTCGCCACCGCCGCGTCGAAGTCGGTCGGAGCGAACGGCCGACCGCGCAGGTAGGCGTACGTCCGCTCGTCGGGTGCGATCATACCGGCCCGTGCGCCGGCCTCGATCGACATGTTACACACGGTCAGGCGGTTCTCCATGCTCAAGCCGCGGATCACGGCGCCGGTGTATTCGATGCAGTAGCCGGTCGCGCCGTCGGCGCCTATTTGGCCGATGAGGTACAGGATCAGGTCCTTGGCGGTCACGCCGGGGCCAAGCTCTCCATCGATCCGCAGCTCCAGCGTCTTGGGCTTGTACTGCAGCAGAGTCTGCGTCGCCAATACGTGCTCGACTTCGCTCGTGCCGATGCCGAATGCCAGGGCGCCGAGCGCGCCGTGCGTCGATGTGTGACTGTCGCCACAGACGATGGTCATGCCCGGCTGGGTCAGGCCGAGTTCCGGGCCGATCACGTGGACGATACCCTGCTGCGGGTCGTCGAGGTCGTAGAGTCGCACCCCAAACTCGCGGCAGTTCCGTCGCAGCGTGTCGATCTGTTGCCGCGAGATCGGATCGGCGATCGGCAGCCTGCGGTCGGTGGTCGGCACATTGTGGTCGGGCGTGGCGATCGTCCGCTGCGGCTGCCGCACGCGGCGGCCGGCGAGGCGCAGCCCTTCAAACGCTTGTGGACTGGTCACTTCGTGCACGAGGTGTAGGTCGACGTAGAGGATCGTCTGCTTTCCGGCCTCGGCATGCACCACGTGCTGATCCCAAATCTTGTCGAACATCGTCTGCGGTTGCTTCACTGCGGTGCTCATGCGCTGGGGATTCCTTGAATTGACCGGGCTCGTTCCTGTTGAACGAGAGCTATTGTACAGACGCGCCTGGGGGAATTTTAGTTCTCTTGACCTAAATAGCCTTGCACGATTCTGGGACAGTAGCCCGACGCGCCAGCGAGGGGGC
>DAIOWH010000158.1:0-15222 GCA_036758585.1 Planctomycetia bacterium | reverse complement strand
CGGTGGGGGCGGCGGGGGCGGCGGGGGAGGTGGACGCAGACGCGTCATGCCCGCACCGGCCGACGAATCGGCGGTGCTGAATGCGCCCGTCGAGCAGGTTGGTGCACAGTCGCCGGCGGCGAGTCCGCTTGCGGCCCTAAACCGACTGGTGCGCGGCGACGTCGGGTTCCTTGTCGAGGCTATCGAACAGAACTTCGCGCGAAGCCGTCAGCAACTGCGACTCGACGGGCCGAGGGCGCTCGACGAGCGGCTCGCACACGACGTCGGTGTGATTGCCGGCGTCGCCGGCGTCATGATGTCGTTCAAACTGCTGAAGGTGCTGCCGGGTCTGCCGTTCCTGCCTGGCTGGAAGACAGTTTTTTTCTATCCGTTGTACATCATGGCCGCGCATCGGACGCACACGCGATGGGGAGGCACAACGGCCGGCTCGATCATGGGCGTGCTCGGTTATCTCCAAGGCGACGGCCGCTACGGCGTCCTGGAGATTTTGAAGCATCTGACGCCCGGACTGTTCGTCGACCTGAGCTGGCCCCTGTTTCGCAGACTGCCGCACCGAGCGATTGTCTTCTGCGCGCTCGGCACACTGACGGCTGTCGCTCGAACTTCTACTGAGTTCGCCATCATGTTCCTCGTGGGCGCGCGAGCCGAGTTGTACGCCTTCGCGGGCCTGACTTTGGCGACGAACCTTGTGGCCGGCGCGTTGAGCGGCTTCGTGACGTTCTACTTGCTTCCGCTCCTGCCTGCGACAGACACCACTGACCGCTCGATCGGCGACGAGTGTCCAACCGTGCCGGCCGCAACACCCGAACCGACGATTCGGGCAGAGGTTGTCAGCGAGACGGGCGCTGCGACGCATTCAAGCCACGCACCCGACGAACCCGTCGGCACGACCGGCGGGCCGCGACGTGGCGGTGATGGCGATGGACCGGGCGGCGGCTGTGGACGCGGCGATGGATCCGGCGCCGGCAGACGACGCGAAAACAACGACATCACCCAGGTCACTGGTTCGGAACTATCGGAATAGTTCGCAGCGACGAAAGTTCGCCGCGTGGTCAACACCCTGGACGCGGCTGCTGCATTTTGTTTAGCTAGTCGCCGCGTGACGACCACGGCGCTCACACCTCAACAGGAGGCTGACGATTTGGAAGTGCTGAAGGTCCGCAGGGCGATCGTTAGCGTGAGTGAGAAGCTGGGGGTGACCAGCCTCGCGCGAGGGTTGCGCGAGCACGGCGTTGAGGTCTACTCGACTGGCGGCACTCGCCGCTCGCTGGCCGACGCCGGCGTGCCGGCCACTGAGGTGGCCGAATACACGGGCTTTCCCGAAATGCTCGACGGGCGCGTCAAGACGCTGCATCCCAAGGTACACGGCGGCATCCTCGCCCGACGCGACAACGCCGAACACATGCGGGCACTCGAGACGCACCAGATCCGACCGTTCGACATGATCGTCGTCAACTTGTACCCGTTCGAGCAGACGGTCGCGCGGCCAGGCTGCTCGTTCGACGACGCGATCGAGAACATCGACATCGGCGGTCCATCGATGATCCGCTCAGCCGCCAAGAACCATGCGTCGGTGGCGGTCGTGACCGACCCGAGCCAGTATGCGGGTGTGCTCGATGAACTGCGCGACCACGGCGGCATTCGGGCCGAGACGCGACGACGGCTCGCGCTCGACGCCTTTCGCCTCACTGCCCACTACGACCGCGCCATCGCGCGGTACCTCGAACAGCAGCAGTCTTCGGAAGCGTTTCCCGAGGAACTCGTGCTCGACTTCCGCCGCAAGGAAATTCTGCGCTATGGAGAAAACCCGCACCAGCGTGCGGCCTTCTACGTCGAGCGCGGCGTATCGGGCGCTGTGCTTGCCACCGCGCGACAAGTACACGGCAAGGAACTATCGTACAACAACCTGCTCGACCTCGAGAGCGCCCTGGCCGCCGTGAAGGAGTTCGGCGACGCCGCAGCCGTGGTGATCAAGCACAACAACCCGTGCGGCGCCGCCACTGCCTCGACACTGCGCGATGCGTTTCTGCGCGCCTACGAAGGCGACACCGTCAGCGCGTTCGGATGCGTGCTCGGACTGAACCGCACCGTCGACGGGCCGACCGCCGCCGCGCTGACCGAGCCGGGCCGGTTCATCGAAGCGATCGTCGCGCCGGGTTTCGACGAAGCGGCGGTGCGATTGATCACGACCCGCCCGAGTTGGAAGGCCAGCGTGCGATTGCTCGAAGTCGGAACGTGGGACGAGGCCGGCGGGGGGGCCGTCGCGTGGGAGTATCGCCGCGTCGGCGGCGGGCTGCTGGTCCAATCGACCGACAGCGGACCGGACAGCGAGGCGGAGTGGAAGGTTGTCACTCAGCGAAGTCCGACGGAAAGGGAACTGGACGACCTGCGATTCGCCTGGAAGGTCGCGAAGCACGTGAAGTCGAATGCGATCGTACTGGCCAAGGACCGCATGGTGGTGGGCGTCGGCGCGGGACAGATGAATCGAGTCGAGTCGGTGGCCATCGCCACGCGAAAGGCCGGCGACCGGGCCCGCGGCGCGGTGCTGGCCGGCGACGCATTCTTCCCGTTTCGCGACGGACCGGACCAGGCGGCCGCGGCCGGCGTCACGGCGATCATCGAGCCCGGCGGATCGCGGCGCGACGACGAGGCCATCGCCTCGTGCAACGAGCACAATGTCGCTATGATCTTCACCGGTCGCAGACACTTCCGACATTGACCGAAAGAAGCGTGTATGAAACCGCGGATCGTTCTGGTCGCCGGCATTTCCGGATCGGCCGCTCAGGAGGCGGTCGAGAAGCTGGGGCAGTTGCACCCCGATCGCGTGCGAGTGCACAACGTCGGCGCGGTCATGAACCGCATCGCGCGCGAAGACAGGCTGCAGTACAACTCGTCGAATATCCTGAACGCACCGCGCGACGCACTGACCGCGCTGCGCACCGCGGCCCTCGAACGCATCCACCGCGCCATCAACGACGACGAGGACAAATCGAGCGGGCCTGGACCAGACGGCGACGGACGCCCACAGCCGCTTACGCACCTGGTCTTTTGCCACGCCACGTTTCTCTTGAAGAGCGGACTGCGCGAGGGCATGACGCTCGCCGACCTGCGGCATCTCGGACCCGACATTCTGCTCACGCTGATCGACGCGCCCCAGGACATCCACGATCGACTGACCAGCCACCCGGGCGACTACTTGCACCTGACGATTGAATCGATCGTCAAGTGGCAGGAGTTTGAGGTGTACGTCACGAACCTGTTCGCCCAGGTCGTTGAGCGACGACACTTCGTCGTGCCCCAGCGCCAGACTCAGACGCTCGAAAGCCTGCTGTTCACCGACCGCAAGCCGATCTACGTGAGTTACCCGATGACGCACCTGCCGCCCGAGGACCGCCCGCGCATTGCGCAGTTTGCCTCGGAGTTGAGCGAGCGATTCACCGTGTTCGACCCGGCGGCCGTCGAAAGCACGCACAATCTCAAGCCTTACTACACGCAGGTCGATCTGCAGGCGATCAACGACCACACGATCGTGCGCGATCTCGACTGGCTCGTGGGAATCAACAGCGAGGCGGTGATCGCCTACATGCCGAAGATTGTCTTCTCAAGCGGCATGAACGACGAGTTGCGGTATGGCTTTGAGGTGGGCAAGGAGACGTTCATCGTGCTCGACTGCCGGTTCGAGGACGGGATACCGAGCCTGAGTCCGTTCACCATGTACAAGTCGAAGGTGTTCTTCTCGAAGCAGGATTTCTTCTACTACCTCGACCTGGCCGACGAGTTGCAGGACGCCTATCAGTGGATCTGCGGCCAGATGCACGAGTCGATGCGGCGCATCAAGAATCTGGGCGGGCGGATCACCTTCGAGTCGTTCCTGCACGACTGCGACGCCCTGTGCCGCTACCATCTTTCGGCCGATCACTACAGCCGCATCAAGGCGACGATCCCCGACATCTGCCAGCGTGTGTTCGACGCGTGGTACCCGACCGCGGCCAAGACCGACGAGCCGGTTGGGGCGCGGGTCTGATCGGACGACGGAGGTCTATGGGTGTTCGAGACGCTATGCGCAGTCGCCTGCTGGGGAATCATCGCTCAGTTCGACGCCCAGTCGATCGCGCGGCCCGAAGGCCAGCGAGTGAAGCTGACGGTGGGCCAACTGTTCGTGCCCAAGGGGTTCGCGGCGACTGACGGGCGTGTGCATCTAAATGGCTTTGCGTGATCCTGGGAGTCCGCAGGGACGCGTAGCCCGACGCGCCAGCGAGGGGCCGGGCCTGATTTCTTGTGATTTCGCCATGTGCTCCCTCGCTGGCGCGTCGGGCTACTGTCCCAGAATCGTGCAAGGCTATTTAGTCATCCACCTGCACGGCGCGACCGATGCCGCGGAAAACAATCTGGTTCGATCCGGCGTCGATGGCGTGATTGTCACGGTCTGCTCAGGGGGTTGTCCAGCGTCTACGCGGAACAGTTCGCCAAGCCCATTACCTTTCCGAGCATGCTCGATGAGGCGGCTCGCGAACTGCGTCGCCTGGGCGTCTGCGAGCAACCCGCGTTTGACCGTGTCACCATGACCTCGTTCAGCGCCGGGTTTGGCGGCGTGCGCGAACTGCTCAAACAAGAGGGTGCGTACCAGCGCATCGACTCACTGGTCATGGCCGATTCCATCTACGCCGGCTTCACGGGCGACCCGGTCGAGCGCCGAGTCGATCCGAAACTCATGGCGGGGTTCCTGCGATTCGCACGCGATGCGGCCGAGGGCAAGAAGCGGATGGTGATCTCGTACTCGCAACTGCGCCCCGAAACCTACGCTTCGACCGACGAGGCGGCGCGGTTCGTGGAACAAGAGCTGGCCGTCGCCCGCGAACCGGCCCAAGAGGTCTGGGCCGATGGTTGGACCTTGCAATCGCGTGCCGTGCGGCGCGGCTTCCGGTCCTATGGTGTCGCTGGAACCACCGGCGCCGACCACATGAAACACCTGCACAACCTGTGGCGATTGATACAGCGATCCGGCATGGAGTAACGCTGCGACGGATCCGAGATGCTCGTCCGCTTGAGGTCCCGGCTAATCGCCGAGCAGTTCTCTGAGCTTCTCGTCCGGTGCGGGTGCGTAGGTCGAGGGTTCGAGCGTGTAGCTGGCGCGGCCTTGGCTCACACTGCGCACGGCCGAAGCGTATCCGAACATGCGTTCGAGCGGGGCGCGGGCCTCGATGACGCGCAGCCTACCGCGCACGTGAGTGTTGGTGATCTCGCAGCGTCGCGAGTTCAGGTCGGCAATCACATCGCCCAGGTACTCTTCGGGCACAACGACTTCGAGGCGCATGATCGGTTCGAGCAGTACGACGCCGGCGGCGTGGATCGCCTTCCGAAGAGCGTCGGCGGCGGCCGCTCGATAGGCCGGCTCGATGCTCTCGACCTCGCGATACTCGGCGTCCGTGACGACGATCTTCACGTCGATCAGCGGGTAGCCCAACGTGCCGCCCGATCGGGCTTCGTCGTGCAGCGACGATTCGATGACCGGCAGAAACTGGGGCGGGATGACTCCCGGTTTCAGACGTGTGTCGATCGCGACCGACTGTTCGCCCTTGTGTGGTTCGACGCGGACGTTGACTCGGGCGAACAGGCCCTGTCCGGCGGTTTGGTGGATGCACTCGCCCCATGCGTGCGCGGCGTGCTTGATCGTCTCGCGATAGCTCACGCGCGGCTTGCCCACCTTGGCCTTCAGGTTGAAATCGTTGAGCATTCGGTTGCGTTTCACTTCGAGGTGCAGCTCGCCCATGCCGCTCATGATCGTCTGGCCGGTCTCCTCGTCGAACCGCCATTCAAACGTGGGGTCCTCGCGAGCGATCGTCTTGAGGACGTCGATCATCTTGTTCTTGTCGGCGGACGACGCGGGTTCGATCGACATGCTGACGACGGTCTCGGCGAACTCGATGCGTTCGAGCAGGATGGGATGCCGCGTGTCGCACAGCGTGTCGCCCGTGACCGAGTCTTTGAGGCCCACGACGCCGACGATGTCGCCGGCCTCGGCCGACTCCAGCTTCTCGCGGTCGCCGGCCCGAATGCGCAGCAGGCGCTGGACGGTCTCTTTGGCATCGCTGCGCGGATTGTAGTGACGTGTTCCTTCCTCGAGCGTGCCCGAGTAGATTCGGACGAACGCTAGGTCGCCGTGCTGGTCGCTCTGGATCTTGAAGACCAGCCCGCAGAACGGCTCCTTGGGATCGACCGCCCGCTTTTCCTTCTTGTCCTTTTTCTTGGGGCTGGTCCCCTCGACCGGTGGAACATCGAGCGGGCTGGGCAAGTAGTAGCCGACGCCGTCGAGCAGCGGTTGAACGCCGATTCGCTTGAATGCCGAACCGCAAAAGACCGGCGTGACGCCGCGCTGCAGACAACAGTCGCGCAGCGCCTCACGGATCGTGGCGGCGGGGACCGGCCGGCCCTCGAGGTAGGCGGTCGTGAGCCGGTCCGAATCGTCGAACTTGGTCAACGTGTCGAACATCTCTTCGCGCCACCGCGCGGTTTCGTCGCGAAGTTCCTCGGGCACAGCCTCGTTGGTGATAGTGGAACCGAGCGATTGCTCGTCGAAGTAATACGCCCGGTCCTCGACCAGATCGACGACGCCGCGGAAAGTGGCGCCCACGCCGATGGGGATTTCGACGGCGACCGGCGTGGCTTCGAGCCGTTCGCGGATCTCGCGGACTACGGCGGCGAAATCGGCGCCGACGCGGTCCATCTTGTTCACGAACGCCAATCGTGGCACGTGATACTTGTCGGCCTGCCGCCACACGGTTTCCGACTGCGCTTCGACCCCTTCGACGCCGCTGAAGACGATAATACCGCCGTCAAGCACGCGCAGGCTGCGCTCAACCTCAGCAGTGAAATCGACATGGCCCGGCGTGTCGATGATGTTGATCGTGTAGTCGTTCCATCGACAGGTGACGGCGGCCGAGAAGATCGTGATGCCGCGTTCCTGCTCCTCGCGGTAGAAGTCGGTGACCGTGGTGCCGTCGTCTACGTCGCCCATCCTGTGGGTCGAGTGCGTGTAGTAGAGTATCCGCTCGGTGAGCGTGGTCTTGCCGGCGTCGATGTGCGCGATGATACCGATATTGCGTAGGCGCTTAAGGTCCGTATTGGGCATAGCAGTTCGATGTCCAAGTGCGACTCTCGAAATTGTGCACGGGCCACAATCATAGGCGGTTTGCGTTACGGGCTGAACCCCGAACCAATACGGCGTTACGATTCGTCTGAGATCTCGGGTGGCTGGCGCTGACGCAACGCCGCGTCGGCTTGGCGGCATCGCCGTGCGTATCGTTAGACGGTCACGTGGATTCGGCTACTTCAACTCGTTGATGTAAATGTTCCGGAACTGCACCAAGCTGGGCGGGCCGGTCCATTTGCCGTCCTTCTTGCCGCCATGATGCTGTAGCGCGATCGGTCCGCGCGGCGGGATGCCTGGAAGCTGCGCTCCGTCGATCACCCTCTCGCCGTTGAGCACGACCGTGAGTCGGTCGCCCTTCATCGTGATCTCGAACGTGTTCCACTCGCCAATGTTTTTGTCCGCGTTCTTCTTCGGCGTCACGCCAGCGCGGACCGCCGGCGGCATCGACTTGTCCATGCGGTAGCCGTAAACCTCGCCCGATCCGATCGGCCAACACCAGATGTTGATCTGAGACTTACCCTGGCCGCGCAGGTAGATGCCGGAGTCGGAGTCCGGCACAGACATCTTGATCTCCTTGCCGTCGGCGTAGTACCGGTTGATCGACGACCGACCTTTTGCACGGGGTGTGACGCCTTTGCGGAACGGGGCCGAAACAAGGTTCCGCTCGGCTTGTTGATGAGTGCGCGCCTGGGGTCGAGGTCAGGCGAACGCAACAGCCTCACTGGCGCGACGCACGCCCCACATTGCGATTCGTGCTCACAACACGTTCATGGGTGCACGACGCGGTTTGAGATCTCGTGCGCAACTCGTCTAACGCCGAGCCGAAGGCGACGGCAGGCAGTTGTCCAGACAAGTGCCGTCGCCTTCGGCCCGGCGTAAAACGAAGGCCTGCGCAAAGTGCGTCGCACACCCCGTTCAACTGCGCACCCAAAAGTTCGCTTCCCCGAAAGCTGAACTTAGGCCATCATGCCGCGCGGCCTATGCATCGTGGCGCGCGACGCACTTTGCAATCAGCCTGTAGAGAACGCCTAGTGGCGTTCCATGGCCGGTCCGACGAAACGCCACGGACGGCGTCCGCTACAGGACATCCTGAGGCACTCGCAAAGTGCGTTGTACGCCCGCGTGGGGCCTACACCTCCGTATCTTGTGGAATGGATGACGCATGAAACTGTTCTTTTCGGCCGGCGAGCCGAGCGGCGATGTACACACGGCAAGCCTGATGCACGAACTGCGTGCGCAACACTCCGATGTGGAGTTCACCGGCTTCGGCGGACCGCACATGCAAGCGGCTGGCTGCCGACTGCTGTTCCCGCTCGCCGATTACCCGGTGATCGGTATCGTGCAGGCGCTCGCGGGTCTGCGCCGGTTCATTGGGCTGTCAAAAGACGCGGGCCGTCACCTGCGCGACGAGCGGCCCGATGCGGTTGTGCTCGTCGATTACCCCGGATTCAACTGGTGGATCGCGCGGCGAGCCAAATCGCTCGGCATCCCGGTCTTTTACTTCCTGCCGCCGCAGGTTTGGGCCTGGGCCACATGGCGCGTCGGCAAGATGCGACGACTCGTGGACCACGTGCTCTGCATGTTTCCTTTCGAGGTGGATTGGTATCGCCAACGCAGCGTGCCGGCCACGCTGGTCGGCCATCCCTACTTCGATGAGCTGCTCGCGCAGCAACTCGATTCCGACTTCCTAAGCGAACACGTCGGCACGCCCGACGCGCCGGTCATCGGCATCTTGCCCGGATCGCGCACGACCGAGGTCGAACGCAACCTGCCGATCTACCTGCGCGCCGCGGAGCGAATCGCCCGCGAGTTTCCCCAGGCCCGGTTTCCGATCGCCTGTTTCCGCGAGCAACATGGGGCGCTGGTCGCATCGCACATCGCCGCGTCGACGCTGGGCGGACGCGCCCGACCCCACGTCGGTCGAACCGCCGAGATCATTCACGCATCCGACGTGTGCATGGCCAAGAGCGGATCCGTATCGCTCGAACTGCTGTTCCACACGAAGCCGAGCACGATCATGTACCAGATCAGCAAGGCCGACTACCCGATCTACCGCACGCTGCGCGCGTTGGGTGTGATGTCCGCGCCGTACATCACGCTGGTGAACATCCTGGCGGGGCGCGAACTGCTGCCTGAGTTCCTGACGTGCCGCGACGTGTCCGCAGACGTCGCCGAACGGCTGATGAAGTGGCTGCGCGACCCGGCCGCGCACGCCGAGACGGTCGCCGAACTCGCTGGGCTCAAGCGGATCGTCGTCGAGCCCGGCGCCAGTGCGCGCACGGCCCGGTACATCCTCGACCAACTCGTTGCGCCGGGCGTCGCGACTCGCCGCGCGGCGTGACGAACTCACTCGCCAACAATCGCCAGTCCACCTTCGCCAGCGTAGCGGTTGAATTGGCGCTCGCGAGCCACGGTGGTCTGAGGGCCATGGCCGGGAAACACGCACGTGCCGTCGGGAAGCGTGAAAATCTTCTGGCGAATTCCGGCGATCAATGTCTGCATGCTGCCGCCCGGCAGATCGCAGCGACCAACGCCGCCAGCGAACAGCACGTCTCCGCCGAGCACGATCGGCGGCGCATGCTCGTGGCAAACGTAGACGACATGGCCCGGACTGTGGCCGGGAATGTGGCGGACGTCCAGTCTGATCCCCGCCGCCTCGACCACGTCGCCGTCGTTCACCAGTCGGTCTGCCGGCGGACTCGTGACCCGAGCGCCGGCCATCGCGGCCAGGTTCAACATCGGATTCGACAGCATGGGCGCGTCCAGTTCGCCGATCACGATCGGCGCGTTGGGAAACGCCTGCTTGATCGCCGCGTTACCGGCGATGTGATCGCCGTGTCCGTGCGTGTTTAAGATCGCGGCGACGTCGAGTTTCTCGCGGCTCAGGTAATCGAGGATCAGATTCGGCTCGAAGCCGGGGTCGACCACGATCGCGTCGTTGCGATTAGCCAGCCGCGCGACGTAGGTGTTCTCGTCGAGCGGCCGCGATACGATGCGGACCATGGAGATGCAAGGTTGGTTCATGCGGGATACATCCGACAGTCTCAAAGCGACCTAGCCGCAATCAGAGCCGGACCTATAATAACCCCACCCAGAGACAGACGCGAAGCCACTCTTGCCGACCCAGTTTCCATGGCTGTGTGGATTTGCGAGACCCAGCGGCAACAAGGAGGGTGTCCCTATGTCCATCCGGACCATTCGCAGGCCCGCAGTGCGCCCCGTCGTGGCAGTCGTGTTCGCGGCGTCGCTCGCCGGTGGAGCGGTACTCGTCGCCCAGGAGATTCGCTCGAAGAGCAGCACGTCGGCGCCGGCCGCGCCGAGCAACTCGCCCGACGCGCTCGATGAGCCGCTGCGCCTGGCCTACGCGGCACAGGAACAACTACGCACGGTCCGCGATTACACCTGCATGTTCCTCAAGCGCGAACGGATCGGCGGCGAGTTGCGGCCGATGGAGTTCATCCAGATGAAATCGCGCACCAAACCGTTCAGCGTCTACTTCAAGTGGGTCCAGCCATTCGACGGTCGCGAGGTGATCTACGTGAGCGGCAAGTACGACAACAAGCTAGTCGTACACAGCACGGGCGTTGAGAAGCTCGTGGGCGGCACCGTAGCCATGGACCCTCGCGACGAGCGGGCTCTCGAAAACTCGCGACACGACATCACGGAGTCCGGCTTGCCCAACCTGACCACGCGACTCGTGACGCGGTGGGAGACCGAGAGGCAGCTCGGGCGCACCAGCGTCGAGGTACGCGACAACGCCAAGGTGGACGGTCGCGTGTGCTGGTGTGTGAAGACGGTCCATCCCAACGACCCGCGACGCTACTCGTACTACCGCACTCGCGTCTTCTTCGACAAAGAGCACGGCCTGCCGATCCGGTTCGAGGCCTACGACTGGCCGCGGCGCGGCTCGACCACCGACGGCGAACTGGTCGAGGAGTACACCTACCGCGACCTGCGATTCAATCAGAATCTGACAGCGATGGACTTCAATATCGAAAACCCGAAGTACAACTTCGGCCGCCTGTAGGTTCTGGTGGTCGTCCGTCAGTGTTGGTGAATCACACATCGCGTGGTCAAAAGTGGTCGCCCTCCAGGAGTCGGCCTCCTCGGCGTTCGTCGCGGGCCGGTTCGCCGTGCCACAAGTCCCAGGTGACAAATAGGATGCAACCGGCCATGGACGTCTTGCGGCAAAGCGGTTGTTGCACTTAAATTGGCTCACCGCTTGCTTGATCCGGAGACGGAATAATCGGCCGCTGCGGAGTCCTGGATTGTCGCGCGTGAGCTTTGCGCTCGTTCTGCGACTTATTGGGTGACGAACAAGTGGATGGGTATCTCGGACGAAAGCCTAGGAAGCCAACATGTCGACCAAGAAACGCACGTCGAACGGGCCAACTCGCCAGGTTGTGAAGTCGCATCGGCTTGGGACGTTGCAGCAACTGGAAAGTCGCTGCCTGTTGTCGCGAGTCTGGAACATCGCGGGCGATCGTGGTGGCCACGACCAGGCGGATGAGATTGTGATCGGCCGGTCTGAGGCCAACCGATCGCTGCTGGTGGCGACGGTGAACGGCAACGTGGTCGGCACGCGGCCCGACGCGCGGGTGCGTGGCATTCGCATCAGCGCCGGCGCGGGCGGCGACACGGTGACCGTCGACCAGAGCTTGGGTCGCATTATGGTGCCGGTGACGGTGTGGGGCGGCACGGGCGACGACGTGATCATCGGCGGATCGGGCCGCGACCTGCTCGACGGCGGTGCGGGCCGCGACACGCTGCGCGGCGGTGAGGGCGCCGACCGTCTGCGCGGCGGCGCCGATGAGAACCGGCTCGAAGGCGGCGACGGCGACGATCAACTCGTCGGCGGCCCACTGGACGACACGCTCTGGGGCGGCGAGGGCAACGACCGACTCGACGGCGCGGCCGGCCGCGATCGGCTGTATGGCAGCGCCGGCAACGACAGTCTCGCCGGTGGCGAGGGCGACGACACGCTGACCGGCCAGGGCGACGATGTCGCCGTGGCCGCGGCGACGTTCGGCCGCACCGCCCGCACGACCACCGACAACGATTCACTCGACGGCGGCGCCGGCGACAATGTGCTCGTCGGCAGCGGCGGAACCGACGTGCTCACCAACGGGCGCGAACCACAGTCGCTCGAACAACTCGGAAGCTGCGCCGACGTGGCGCGGCGGCTGGCCGATCAGGCGGCGAAATGGTACGGCGGCGGGTGGGGCAGGCCCGGACCAGTTGCGCTCGATGATGCGCTGCGCGTCGAGACGGCGGGCGCCGCCGGCGGCGATGCGGCGCCCACGTTCTCGTCCACCAACACGCAAGAACAAGGCGTGGACGAGGCCGATATCGTCAAGACAGACGGCAACTTCATCTACGTCCTACGCGACGGCGAACTGATCATCGTCGACTCGCTGCCCGTCGATGACGCCGAGGTGGTCTCGCGCACCACGATCGAAGGCTACGGCGTCGACATGTTCGTCCGCGGCAATCGGGTGATGGTCTTCTCGAGCGTGTGGGTCGAAGACGCCGTGACTGATCCCGGCGACGACTCCACCGGTGATGACCCTGTCGATGACGGCGGCGACGTCGAACTGATCGCCGACATCGCGATCGACCGCTTCTGGTGGCCCACGGGCACGCTGAACGTGAAGGTCACGGTGTTCGACATTTCCGATCGCGCCGCCCCCCAGTTGATCCACGAGAGCTACCTGGAAGGCAACTACATGCAGTCGCGAGCGATCGGCGGACAGGTCTACGTCGTGCTCGACAACGCGCCCCACTTCCCGTTCTTCCTGGCCCCGATCGCGCTGCGAGCGGCGGACGCAGGCGGCGCCGGCGTCGAGCAGCTCATCGACGATCTGGCTGCCGCCGATCCCGAGTCGTACCTGCCGCAGTTCCGCTCGCGCGACCTGACGGCCGACGGCTGGGTGGAGCAGACCGGCAACCTGCTGGTCGATTGCAGCAGCCTGTACAAGATGCCCGATGACGATTTCTTGAACATGACCAGCGTGTTGTCGTTCGACATGGACGCCGACCAGATCGGCGGCCCGGCCGACTCGGCCACCGTCTTCGGCAACGTCTTCACGGTGTACGCATCGACGGACAACATCTATCTGGTGGGTCAGGATTGGAGCGAGGACGGCAACACCGCCACGATTCACAAGCTGGCCTTGGGCGCAGACATCGTGTGGCAGGCGTCGGGCGAGGTGCCGGGCCAGGTGCTGAATCAGTTCTCACTCGATGAACACGGCGACCAGTTCCGAATCGCCACGACCGAAACCGATTGGAGCAGCGGCCGCACCGAGACCCAGAACCACCTGTTCGTTATGACCCAGCAGGGCGACACGCTGAACGTGGTGGGCGACGTGAGCATGGCGCCCGACGAGCGAATCTTCTCGGCCCGGTTCTTCGACGACCACGCATTCGTCGTGACGTTCCGGCAGGTTGACCCGCTGTTCGCGATCGACCTCAGCGACCCGCGCGACCCGCAGATCATGGGCGAACTCAAGGTGCTCGGCTTCTCGTCGTACCTGCACCCGGTCGGCGACGACCATCTGCTCGCCATCGGCCGCGACGCCGATGAGAACGGCCGAGTCAACGGCCTGCAGGTGTCGCTGTTCGACGTGTCGGACCTGAACAACCCATCGCTGGTGGATCAGTTCCTGATCACGCCCGAAGGCGGCTGGAGTTGGTCGGCGGCCGAATGGGACCACCACGCGTTCGCCTACTTTGCTGAAAGCGGCGTGCTCTCGATACCTGTGGAGGGCGGCCGATACGTCGACGCGGCCTGCGACGATGAATTCTGCATTCCCGAGTGGCACTATCAGTCTGAATTCTGGGTCTTGTAGGTGGACCTGTCGGCCGGCTTCAGCCTGCTGGGTCAGGTCGCGCACGACTCGACCGCGCTGCGCAGCCTGCGCATCAACGAGGCGCTGTTCACTCTGGCCTACAACGACCTCAAGGCCCAGCCGCTCACCGACCCGACGACGAGTATCGTCACCGTGTCGCTGGCATGAGGTCTAGCCAGTAGCCTCGTTCGGCGGCCAGATTTCATTTGCCATTGTTCCCGGCGGTGGATAGAAGTTCACCCGTTCGCACTCATTCTCAGTGCCCGGTTCTGGATGCACTGGGCGCGGAAACGGCTCGGAGGCCTGAGTCGTTCTAGTCGGGGGGACTTCGATGCATTTCTCACCGCTCGGTCTCTTCGTGCGTATTGTTCGGTCTCTGGTGTCGCCTCGCTATTCATCCGGCGATACACCGCGTGCGCAAGCCGCTCGCTGCAAACGCACGCTGCGCGAACCGGAGGCGATGGAACTGCGGCTGTTGGCCGGGGCCACCCTGCCGTGGGCGATGGGGCCGGCGTGGGCCGGTAACCGCCCAGTGGGCGTGACGGGTGCCGCGCACGTTCAGGTATTCAGGGGTGACTCCGCCGTCGCCACACACAACCAGCGCGACGCGAGACCGACCGGCCGCCGAGTAGACCGCCTGCCCCCCCCGTTCTCCAGACTATCAGCCTGAGGCGGGTCCCATCCTTGTCGGCGATGCGGGCGCTACGGGTGCCGTTGGATCCGCGGCATCGACGATGGCGGTGGCAACGGTCGGATCGAGCATCGAGGATGCTGTGCCGAGGTCACAAGCACATCGTAACGGATCGCCGGCTGCGCGCCAGTCGACCTCGCGGGGCGATGCACCGCCGAGTGATTCCACGCCGGACCGGCCGCGCGGGAGAGAGCACGAGGCCGAGACCAAGGCAACTACGCCTCATCTGCCGGCCCCGGCGCAACACCAGTCGACGCGCTTGCCGGTGTTGCCCACTCGCCGACATTCTCGCGGTGACGACGAGGCGGCCGAGACGACCGAGAGGCGCGGCCAGAGGGTGAATGGTCATGCTGAAAGCCTGACGTACGATGGGGCCGCAGGCGCTCCGAACCACGGCGCTGTTCTTGCTCGCACCGCTGGCAGTGGTGCGGGCGGCCTCGGGCCGGAGGCGCGGCCGCGACCTCCGAAACATGGTCCGCCGATCACGCCGCCGGGCCAGCAACAAGCCGCGCTCGCCGACCCGCTCTTTG
>DAIOWH010000157.1:0-15241 GCA_036758585.1 Planctomycetia bacterium | reverse complement strand
GTCCGCAAGGAAAAACGGAACTAACGCGCCGACGCCGCGTCCAACTCACAGTTACGGCTCTTCGCTAAGTTTGGGGCGCAGGCGGCTCGCCTGCTGTTTCATCCGCCAGTGGTGAGACGGCCGCGGCGGCCACACCACAAGTTTCCCCAAAGTTAGCGGAGATCCACAGTTACTAGCACCGATCGCAGCCGGGCGGCCTGTCACCGTGGTGCACGGTCGGGCAACGGGTCGGCCCCAAACCGTGCCGGACCGACAGGCGCTGGCTGTTCCGGACGGGAGAGGCGAGAGAAGAGGCCTTGGAAGCCCCAGCAGGCGCGACGGAGTTACTGACCTCGGCGCTCTCCGTCACCGGCCGGGGCTTTCACTTTCACTCACCTCGCAACGGGGCGCGTCACCAAGTACAGCCCCCAGGCTACCAGCGAACAGCCGCCCACCAAGGTCAGCCCCAGCGGTTCACCTCGCAGCATGTTCGCTGCCGTAATCCCAAAGAACGGCGTCAGGAATCCGAACGCCGCAAGCTGATTGGCCGGGTATCTCCGCAACAGCGACATCCACGCAATGAAGCAGAACCCCGAAACCAGCAGGCCCTGATACGCCAGCCCGGTCAATGCCGCCGTGGGGAATTGATAATGGCTCAGCCCTTCAAACGCCAAGCTGTAGCCGCCGAACAACGGCAGCGACAGAGCGAGTTGCCAGAACAGCAAGTGGTTCGGTCGGAAGCGACGCAACAGGCTCTTCTGATACAGCATCGTCGCGCCGATTAAGAGGCCGCTGGCGATGACAGCCAGGTCGCCCGCCAGCGACGCTCCGTCGGCGCCGCCCTTCTCGAAGAGCAGCGCGACGCCGGCGCCCGCGACCAGCAGTCCGACCACGCCGCGCCAGCCCATCGGCTCGTTCAACACCAGCCAAGCCACCGGCGCGACAAGGAACGGGTGAATGTTGATGAACACCGACGCCCGGCCGGCATGTGTCTGTTGTGTACCCCAGTTGAACGTCGCCATCTGCAGGAACAGCAACAGGGCGTTCCACACGGCGGGCATCACGTGCGACCGCTCCAGGCGCAGCGCTGTTCCGTCGACGCGACACCAGAACACAATCACGACCAGGCTGATGAGGAACCGCAGCCCCGCGCAGCCGATCGGCGGGATGTGCTCGACCGTGAACTTGACCGCGACCGAATTGCCGCCCCACAGCGCGCAGCATAACACGACCAGTGCCGCAGCCGGCAGGTCCAGACGGCTCGCTTCGTCGGCGTCGCGCGTGCTCATCCAAGTCGGTCCGGTCGTGGATGGAGTCGGGCAAGCTCGGCGATCAGCCGCCGCCAGGCGTCGCGCTCGGCAGCCGGCTCGAACTGCGAGGCGAGCCGCTCGCACCGCCTCTGGAGACGCCGGTAGAACGCCGCATCGGTCTCGGCTCGCGTCATGAGCGCCGCCAGTTGGCGAGTGTCGCCGACCGGGAAGTAACCCGGATAGTCGGGTCCCAGAATCGCCACAGTGCTTGCGATGCGCGACGCTGCGATCGGCACGCCTGCGACAACCGCCTCGGAGATCACGTTGGCGCCGCCTTCCATGCGCGACGACAGCACCATCAGATCACTTTCGGCGAGCACTCGCTGAGCGCGGGCGTGCGACAGGTCTCCCAGCCATTCGTAGCGCGGGTTGCGTAGCGACTCGGCGCGGGCCTGCCGGCCGAAGCGTTCGTCCAGCGCCGACCCCGCCTGGAACACTCGAATCCGTGAGGACCGCGGCAACAGTCGGGCCGCAAACGCCGCGCGCAGCGGGTCCTTCTCGCGCCGTAGATGGCCGAGCACCACGATGCGGAACTCGTCGCGACCCGTCGCTCGGCGCCCCACGCCGACTCGGTCGGCCGACTGGAGTATCGCCCGCGCGTTGGCCGCCCAACGCGACCCCAACTGCTTCAGTCCGTGCTTCTGCAGCACGACCAGGCGAGTAGCAAGATTCAGCGACGCCTGAGCCGATCGGCTGGTGCGGATGTCGCGATACAAGTCGGTCCCCGTCAGCACCACGACGATCGGCACATCTGGCCGTTCGCGAGCGAGCCGCACGACCGACCGGGCGCTGCGTCGGGCATGCAGCGCGATCAGCACGTCACACGAGGCGCCGCCGTACTCTTCGCGGACCGTGACGCGATGCCCCAGCTCGCGCAACAGCCGCGCCCAGCGTTCCGCCGAGATGCGGTTGCCCTTGCGCGACCCGCGCGGAGCCGGGCATACCATCAGGATGTTCAAGCCTGCTATCATGTCGCACCCAACAGGCAACTTGTTCCTTGGCAAAGGCCGCATTGTAGCATGACCGTCTCGGCGATGGACCTGGCCTCGATGCTCTGCGACTCGCGTCGTCGCACGCTGGAACTTATCGCCGACCTCGACGACGACCAGCTCATAGGCCCGCGCCTCGACATCGTCAACCCACCGCTTTGGGAGATCGGGCACGTCGCGTGGTTCCAGGAGCGATGGATGCTGCGGCGCGAGCCGGGCACGCCGTCGGTCCGCGCCGACGCCGACGCAAACTACGACTCCGCCGGAGTGCGGCACGACGTGCGCTGGGACTTGCACCTCCCCTCGCGCGACGACACGCTCCGCTATGCCCAAGAGGTACTGGACCGCGCGGCCCAGAGTGTCGAGAGCGGTTCGGTCGGCGACGAAGACGCCTACTTCTGCCTGCTCGCGATCTACCACGAAGACATGCATGGCGAAGCGTTCGTCTACACGCGCCAGACGCTGGCCTGCTCCGCTCCAACGGTGTCGCAGTCAGCCACGCCGCCGACCGAGTCGGACGCCCCGCTGCACGGCGACGTCGAGGTCGGCGGACGATTCATGCTCGGCAGCTCGCCCGAGATGGGGTTCGTGTTCGATAACGAGAAATGGGCGCACGCGGTGGACGTGGCGCCGTTCCGCATCGCCCGCGCGCCGGTGACCAACGCAGAGTTCGCTGAGTTCGTCGAGGTACATGGCTACGAACGGAGCGAGCTCTGGTGCGACGACGGTTGGAAATGGCGTGTGCGCGTCGATGCGGCGCACCCCGTCTACTGGCGCCGGCAGGCCGGCGGGCGATGGCTGGTGCGTCACTATGATCGGGTCGTGCCGCTTCGCGAGCACTTGCCGATCATTCATGTGAACTGGTTCGAGGCCGATGCCTACTGCCGCTGGGCCGGCCGGCGCCTGCCCAGCGAGGCCGAGTGGGAACTGGCCGCGGCGAATGGGCCATCCGATCGCGCGAAGCGTCTCTACCCGTGGGGCGACGAGCCGCCGTCGGCCGATCGCGCGAATCTCGACCTGCGCTCAGTCGGTTGCGTCGCCGTAAACAGGCACGCGGCGGGCGACAGCGCGGCGGGCTGCCGACAGATGATCGGCAACGTTTGGGAATGGACCGTGAGCGATTTCCTGCCGTACCCTGGATTCACGGTCGATCCGTACAGGGAATACTCGCAGCCGTGGTTTGGCGGCACGCACAAGGTGCTGCGCGGCGGCGCGTTCGCCACACGCTCCCGCTTGATCCGCAACGTGTACCGCAACTTCTACACTCCCGACCGCCGCGACGTTCTGGCGGGGTTCCGGACATGTTCTCGAAAGAGCTGAGTAGCCGTGTTGACCTCGATGTCGGCGTAGGCTGGGTGCCGCACCCAGCCTACAAAGCCGCCGTCATGCTCAACGGACATGCGATCGAGTTCGCGACGGCGGTTAAACTCAAGGGCCACGCCAAGCCGCTGGTCACATGGTTCTACCTGCACGACGGCAAGCCGTTCCCGCACTTCGCCTATCAGCTCAAGGCGATCGAGCAGATGATCCTGACGGAGCACCCCTCGTATCCGGCCGAGCGCACGCTGCTCACGACCGGCGTGCTCGATGCCGCGATGACCAGCATGTTCTTGAACCACCAACGCATGGAAACACCGTACCTGGCAAAGGTGCGATATCAGCCGGTAGACTACCCGTTCGCGCCGCGGCCCGACTTGGGCGTAGAGTTGCCCGGCCGCGAGTAGCGGCGTGCGGAACTGAATTCGAACAACAAGTGACGACCATGAGACTCGCTACCCTACGTACGCCGTCTGGTCCGCGAGCGGCGGCGCAGGTCGCCGGTGGCTTTGTCGATCTGAATCGAGCGGACGGCCGACTGCCGCCGTCGCTTCGCGAACTGATTGCGATGGGTCCCGACGGACTCAATCGCGCGGCCGATGCGGCATCGCAGCGGTCGGCGTGGATCTCGGACGAAGCGTCGGCCCAGTTCGCGCCGCCAATCATCGACCCGCCGAAGATCATGGCCATCGGCCGCAACTACGCGGCGCACGCGGCCGAGGCGGGCGCGAAGCCGCCCGGCGAACCGGTGGTCTTCGCCAAGTTCAACACCACGCTCAACGCCCACAACCTACCGGTGCTGCTGCCTCCGCCGGAGATCAGCGAGCGAGTCGACTTCGAGGCGGAACTCGTCGTCGTGATCGGCCGGGCCGGACGCTTCATCAAGAAACAAGACGCGTACCGCCACATCGCCGGTTACACATGCGGCAACGATGTCTCGGTGCGCGACTGGCAACGTAAAGAGGGTGACCAGTGGGTCCTGGGCAAATCGTTCGACGGTGCGGCGCCGCTCGGCCCGGTGCTGGTCACGGCCGACGAACTGATCGACCCGCATTGCCTTGGCATTCAACTTCGCCTGAACGGACAGGTCATGCAGGACGCCAACACGCGCGACATGATCTTCCCGTGCGACGAACTTGTAGCGTACGTTTCCAAGGTCTGCACGCTGCAGCCCGGCGACCTGATCTACACCGGCACTCCGTCAGGCGTCGGCGCGAGCCGCACGCCGCCCGTGTGGCTGAAGGACGGCGATGTGACCGAAGTGGAGATCGAGAAGATCGGCGTCTTGCGAAACGTCTTTCGCCGCGCGTAGACCGAGTATACCCAAAGACTGGTCGGCTGAAGACCGACAGGCCAGCCAAATCCTTGTTGCAACTTGGAATCTGTGTGTTATCCTGCCGCGCGTTCGCGGGTGGGTTTGATCTTGAAGCAATCGCAGCCAGATACTCTGTGCGTCGCTCGACGCCTTGCTGGCGTCGAACGTCCGGACTCGGACAACTGATTACAGACAACTGACCACTGGCCGTTGATCAAATGGGGTACACGCATGCGCTGGGTCACGAAACATGTCGCGAGGTTCTTGCAAGTCTGTGTGAACGGGAGGGGGGGGGGAAGGATAGGCAGGTCGGACGAATCCGCCATGCCGCGCGACGGCATCTCTCGCCCGAATATCTCGAAGAACGTCTGCTGCTCAGCGGCGAGACGGTTCACGGACTTTCAGGCTAAGGGAACAATCAAGAACGACGACTACTGCCCGCCCCAGATTACGATCAACGACGTGGAAGTGACCGAAGGTGATGTCGGCACGGTGGCGGCGACGTTCACGGTTGGGCTCTCGCAAGCGAGCCCACAGCCGGTGACGGTCGCGTACGCCACCCAAGCGGGCACTGCCACGGCCAACGTCGATTACGACACCACCACCGGCACAGTCAGGTTCGAGCCGAACCAGACCAGCAAGACCGTCACGGTGCCCGTGCGAGGCGACCTGACGCTGGAACCGGAACCGCCCGAGGCGTTCTTCGTGAATCTGCTGAACCCCGCGGGCGCGACCATTGCCGACAGCCAAGGCAAGGGCACGATCAAGGACGACGATTCCGCGATCAAGGTTTACGCGGGCGACGCAAGTATTGAGGAGCGCGACAATCACCACCAGTTGATGCGGATTCCCGTGTGGCTTTCGCGTCGGCCGCCCGCCGGGGTCGGAGTCGTGGTTCAATACGCGACCGCCAACGACACGGCCGCGGCGCCGGCCGACTACGAATCCAAGCAAGTCGTCGGCGAAAAGCTGGTCGAGTCGGACGAGAACTTCAACGTCGACCTGAGCAGCCCGACGAACGCCGTCCTGGACGGTTTTGACCTGGTCGGCACCGCCACGATCATCAACGACGACTCGGAACCGGGCGACACGAACACCAACCCAGGCAACCCCGGCGACCCGGGCGACGGCGACGACGACGGCGGCAACCCGACCTGTGACGGATGTCCCGACTTCCCGGTCGATCCGCCATCGGGCGGCAACGGCAACTCGAACGACCCGCCGAAGCCGACCATCTCGATCGACGATGTGACGATCAACGAGGGCCAGCCGGCCGTGTTCACCGTGACCTTGTCCAAGTCTTACGACAAGACGGTGAGCGTGAGCTACACCACGGCCGCCGCCCTGGCGACGCCGCCTGAGGATTACCGCGCCAAGCGCGGCACCATCACCTTCCCGCCCGGCTCGACCTCGCAGCGCGTTTTGGTCACCACCGTGAACGACAACGTGCACGAGAACGACGAGCATTTCTACGTGAACCTGAGCAATCCCAGCGAGGCCACGCTGGCGAAGGAGAAGGGCCGCGCCCTGATCTTGGACGACGATCCGATTCCAGGCATACGCATCAGCGACGTAACGGTCATGGAAGGCAACGACGGCACGGACCCGGCCACGCCGGCCTACTTCCGCGTCAGCCTGACGAATCCGACCAGCGATGAGGTTACGATCAGCTACTCCACGGCAGACGGCACCGCCAAGATAATTGACAACGACTACCAAGCCCCGACAGCGCACACTTTCACCTTCGCCCCCAGGTCCGTGGTCGAGTGGGTCCGCATCGACGTGGTCGGCGACAAGGTCTATGAACCGACCGAGTACTTCTACGTGAACTTGAGCCATCCGGTCTACACGATCACCGACAGCCAGGGCGTCGGCACCATCCTGAACGACGACCCCACGCTGAACCTCTTGATTGACAGCAACAACGACGGCTCTCCGAACGAGGCCGACGACCCGATCGAAGAGAACGCGCCCGGCAAGTACATCCTGGTGAACGACGACGACGACAACAACAATGATGTGACAGACCTGTCCGAAGCGGCTGGGTTCGCGGTGACGGGTGAAGACGACCTCGCGCTCTTGCGCATCGACTCCGATCGCATGCCTACTGTGCCCAGCCAACTGAGTTGGTCCCTGACGTTCCCAGCCAAGGTCAAAGTGTTCTTGTCTGGCAATCGAACGGGTGGAATCCAGAGTGGGCACTCCTACGCCGGGCCACTGCCGAGTGCCGCGTACGTCGAGGGCTTTCAGAAAAGCAACGCGCGTGGAGACGTGCGGATTTCGCTGTCGGTCTCCACAATGGACCGCGTGCTGAGCGACTTTGTAGTCGCCACCGTTATTCCAATGCCCGATTTGGACGTGGACTCGGACAACAACAACCTGACGAGCTCGCCGGAAGGGTCTCGCGCCGAGGAGAAAGTCGAGGACGTGGCGGGCGACCTCGCCAAACCTGGTAAGATCGCTTTCGTGAACGACAATGACAACGACATCATGGCGTTGCCGACTTTGTCGACGGCTACAACGCCGACGGCAGGTCACGCTGTACCTCGAGGGCGTGGCCGGCTCAGCCAAGATTGCGGACCAGCGCCGCGCATAGACCGAGACGACGGAAGGTGAACTGATGAGTGCGACCACCTGGACAACAACCGAACCCAATGTCGCTGCCGTGCTGGCCGAGCATCGCTCGCCGCTCAGCGCACTGGCCGAGATGCGAACGGCGGCGATCGTGCTACGCGGCGTATTGTCGCCCGCTGCATGCCGCGCTGTTATTCGCCGCTTCATCGACCGCGAGTTGATGTACGACCCGGCCGTTGCTGCGGTCCCCGAAAGGTTCGTCAAGGCGAGCGTGCGCGAAGGCGGCTTCGGCCGCATCGCCGACCCGACCTACTCGATGTTCGCCGGCCAGAACCCCGAATCACGCCGTCGACGCATCGACATCGGCACTAGCTTGGGGAATCTCGGAAACTACCCCGACGAGTTTTTCGCCGACGCTCGCAAGACCCATGAACTGTTCGCGACGCTGTTCGACGGCCTCGCCAATCCGATCGACGCGCTCTACTCATCGCTGGGCCAACTTGCCGCGGCCGAAGACAAGCGGGTCATGACCGCACGTGAACCCGACGGCCGGCTGTACGGACCGGCGATCTTTCGCATTCACTACGGCGGCTACACCTACGGCCCGCACTTCGATTCGGTGCGACTCCGCGAGAAGCGCGAAGGCTACGCGGTCCACCGCTTCGAGCATCAATTCGCCGGCGTCCTGTGTCTCGAGAATACCGAACTCGCCGGCCAGACCGCTCAGTGCATCCTGCACCGTTGCCTCTGGACGCCCGAGGTAAATGCGGTCATGGAGAACGGGTTCCACGAGCATGCGGCCGCGACCGGCATACCGAACGTCCGCGTCGACCTGGCGCCGGGCGATCTGTACTTCTTCAACACACGACTAATCCACGAGGTGCCTGGCGTTGCAGGCGACCAGCCGCGTGCGGTGTTGGCCACGTTCATCGGTTATTCGCCCGATGACAGCGAGGTGTTTGTCTGGAGCTGAGTTGGTGGCTGCAGTTGAACCCGTTCAACGCCCCAGGCAAAAGGAATCGGCCGCACGCCCCTCTGCGCGTGTGGGCGTGCGGCCGTATAGAACCAAGTGGGCCTGCGACGGTTCGGGCGTCGCTTCAAGAGGGCCGGCACTAACCGTGCAAGGCCTTGATGTTGTTGTTGGGGCCCCTGTCGGAGAGCCCACTGGTCGAGTGTTCTTATCGACGTTTGGGCGTCGCGAGTTGAGGGTCTCGTCGTGCACGGCAAGAAACACGACCGTCGGATGAGCCCCTCAATCCTCAATCCTCTATCCTCCATCCTCTATCCTCTATGCCTCGCGTCACCCCATTGCACGCCCACTCGCGGCACGCTAGTCTGTCCGCATGAAAACTACAATCGCGCGCCTGCTTTCGTTTGCGGCCGGATTCGGCTGCGTCGTTCTCTCGTTCACTCTAATGGGCGCCGACGAGCCGACGAGCTCGCCCAAGGCATTCGTCGATGGCAATGGGCCTGGTTGGGCGGTGCTCGGCGAGGCCGATTTCGTCAACGCCAATTGCGACCCCGATACGTGGACGTGGAAAGACGGCCTGGCGCATTGCACCGGGTCGCCCGTGGGGGTTATCCGCTCCAAGGAACAGTACGCCAACTTCGAACTCGTCGTCGAGTGGCGGCACTTGAAGTCGGCGGGCAACTCGGGCGTGTTTCTATGGACGCCCGAGGAATCGCTCACGAGCTTGAAACGCGGCGGCCTGCCGCACGGCATCGAGGTGCAAGTGCTCGACCACGGCTACGCCGAGCAGTTCGAGAAGAAGAATGGCAAGAAGCCGGACTGGTTTACGACCCACGGCGACGTGTTCCCGGTGGGTAAGAGCAAGATGACGCCATTCGCGCCGGCCGCGCCCGACGGCAGGCGCAGCTTCCCGCGCAAGCAACTCAGCAAGGGAGTCGGCGAGTGGAACCACTACTACATCCGCGCGATCAACGGCGAAGTGCGGCTGTGGGTAAACGGCGAGGAAGTGTCGGGCGGCACCGGCTGCGATCCACGATCGGGCTACCTCTGCCTCGAGTCCGAAGGTTCACCCGTCGAGTTCCGCAACCTGCGCGTTCGCGTGCTGCCCTAACCCAGTCAACGCACCACGGCAATAGTGCGCCGAGGGACGAACCACAGATTCCGCGGATGACACAGATTCTCTGAGGCGGCTCGATCCGTGTCCGCTGACCGTGCCCTGTTTCATTCCGCGTCATCCAGCGGCGCGGAGAACGCCAGCAGTTCTTGCGATCGAAGTTGGCGCGGGGTCGCGTCGAGTTGTCGGGCCGGCTCGATCTCGTCGGTCGTCGAAACGCCCAGGTCCTTGAACCGCCGCACGCCGACGAGCACGCGACTTTCGAGCGATGCGGCTGCCGCGTTGTACGACTTCAGCACGCTCGACAGACCTTCGTGGATGCCGTCGAAATGCTGGGCAAACACGCGCACGCGATCGTATAGTTCGCGGCCCAGTTCGCTGACCTTCTGAGCGTTCTCGGCAATCCGCTCCTGGCTCCAACCGTAAGCCACGGCCCGCAGCAGCGCGATCATCGTGGTGGGCGTCGCGAGAATCACCTGTTGGTTCGCGCCGTCCTCGATCAGTGCGGGGTCGTGTTCCAACGCGGCGCTGAAGAACACGTCGCCCGGCAGGAACAGGAACACGAATTCGGGCGTCGGCTGCATCTTCTTCCAGTACGCCTTCTCGCTCAGCTTGGTCATGTGCGTGCGAATCTGCTGGGCGTGCTCGCGCAGTTTCGCGGCGCGGGCAGCGTCGTCCAGCGCCTCGACCGCTTCGAGATAGGCGTGCAACGGCGCCTTGGCGTCCACCACGATGTGCTTGCTGCCGGGCAAGCGCACCACCAGGTCGGGACGGATCCGGCCGTCTTCGGTGTCCACGGTTTGCTGATCGTAGAAGTCGCAGTTTTCGAGCATGCCGGCCAGTTCGACGACTCGCCGCAACTGCATTTCGCCCCACCGGCCGCGCACGGCCGGCGAGCGCAGCGCCTTGACCAGGTTGGCCGTCTCACGCTGCAGGCTCTGCTGCGCCGTCGACAGCGCACCGACCTGTTCGAGAAGTCCACCGTAGGCCGTCGCCCGCTGGCGTTCCATGCCGAGGATGTGCTCGTCCACCTTCGCGAGCGACTCGCGCAGCGGCCCGACCAGCGTCTCGACCGCCTTCTGCTTCTGTTCCAGTTCGCCTTTGGCCTCGGCCGTGTAGGTCGCGAGCGTCGACTTCGCGAGTTGCAGGAACGACTCGTTGTTGTGCGACAGCGCCTGGGCGGACAGGGCCTGAAACGTCGACTCCAGCTTCGCCCGCGCCTCGTCGAGCAGGGCGATTTTTTCGGCGTGGTTCTTGCGCTGCTGTTCGATCGCTTCGGCGAGTCGCGACTGCTCGCTGAGGAGCTCGGTGATTCGCGCGTCGCGGGCGTCGAGCCGCGCCCGCGCGTCGGCCGCCTCACGATCGAGTTCGTCGACGCGACTGGCCCGCGCGGCGAGCCGCTCTTGCATCGCTGCGAACTGGCTTGCCGCCGCCGCGCCCGCCTGGGCCGACTCGCGAGCACACATCGCTCGCACCAGCAACCACGAAACCGCCGCGCCCGCCGCGGCAAACACCACCGCCGTGACAACGATCCAGACGGTCTCCACGGGCTAACGACTCCTTTCTCACGGTTCGCCGTGTCCTACTTCGCCATCGCCTCCATTCGTCGCTGGATTTCCTCGGGCGAAACGTCTTCGACGTGCGTGGCGATGGTCCAACGATGGCCGAACGGGTCCATCAGCGTGCCCGCGCGGTCGCCGTAGAATTCATCCTTCACCGGCCGCTCGACGGTGGCGCCCGCGGCGACGGCCTGGGCAAACCGCGCGTCCACGTCGGGCACATACAACAGAACAAGCCCCGACGTCCCGCCGAGCGACGAGGGGCTGAGTATCTTCATCTCAGGGAACTCGTCGGCCAGCATGATGGGCGAGTCGCCGATCTTGATCTCGGCGTGCATGAGTGCGCCTCCGGGCCCAGGGCAGCGCATGAGCTCGGTGGCGCCGAACGCCTTCTTGTAGAACTCGATCGCCGCGGCCGCGCCCTTGGCGATCAGGTATGGCGTCGCCGTGTGGTATCCGTCGGGAATTGGTTTGACTGCCATGATGTTCCTCCCAGGTTGGCGACCATCGAACTAGCGCAACAGCTTGCGCAGCCGCTGATCGAGATCTCTCAGGCCCTCGTCGGGGGTCGAACCCCACAGGCCGGCGTGGTATTCGGCGACCGTGCCGTCGGGCGCGACCACGACGTAGAGCGGCAGCTTGCCGCCGACGCGGCGCGGGTCGCCGAACGCCTCGATAAGGTTCGATTCGTCGAAGCCGACCGGGAAGCTCAGATTCATGAAGTCGCAGAATGCCCGCACGTCTTTGCGCGCCGCCGCGCGGGTCGACTCGT
Organism: Planctomycetia bacterium; assembly: GCA_036758585.1. Lineage (GTDB taxonomy): Bacteria > Planctomycetota > Planctomycetia > JALXBF01 > JBGPMX01 > DAIOWH01. Next base: position 3,342 of record DAIOWH010000157.1, on the reverse strand, counting down.
CGCGCAGCCGCTCGTCGACCGCCACGCCGATCACGCGGATGCCCGCCTTCTCACCCTGCCGCCATAGAAAGTCGAGATAACCCGTCTCGCCGTACGGCGCCTCCTTCGGCTCCGACCGGTACTCCCAGAAGTGCAGCACGACCGGCTTGCCCTTGAAGTCGTCCAGGTTGATCTTGCCGCCGCGCGCCGCGGTCAGCGAGACCGGCCGGGCCGGCTTGCCCACGACCGCGTCGCGCATCTTGCCGAGCGACGATTGCCGATTCAACGTGGTCTGGATCTCGCGCACACCGTCGCGCGCGAGGTCGGCCCAGACGCCTTCCTTCAACGACTCGGCGATCTCGGTCTGGACGGCCTTGGCACGAGCGAGCAGTTCGGGCGTTGCAGCCGGACCGGGTTCCGAGCTGTTCGCTGGGTTCTGATTCGTGGGACCGCGCAGTTCGCTGAGCTTCGCCTGCGCCTGTGCGTGCCGAGCCGCGACGTCGGCTGCGAGCGTGTCGGCCCTTGTCAGTTCCAGACTCAGTTCGTGGGGCACGCCCTGGCCGAGGAACACCTGATCGACCCGGCGTGCGACCAGCCCGTCCTTGTCGTCGATCCAGAGCAGCGAACGCAGCCCGCGATTGTTCGACGCCGTCACGCGCCACGCCTTGCGACCCGCCACGTCCTCGCGGCCGATCACGTCATATTCGAATCCCGCCGCCTCCCACGCACCGCCCGGCTTGAGCCGCTCGACGCCGTCAAAGAACGGGCTTCGCAGCGCGATCGACCGCCGCATGCCGTCGCGCTCGCCCTCGATCGCCGGCAACTCGCGGTCGCTCGCCGGCTGCAACGCCTGGTTCAAGGTCACCAGGCCGAACCGCTGCGTCCAGGCGACTCGCGGACCGCCCCCCTGATCTTCGAGCACCCATGCGGCGCGGCGGCCTCCGCTGGCCGTCGCCTCGGTGACCACGAACGTGACGCGGAAAGTCTGGGCGCTGCCGGCGTCGTTGTCGGCGTCCTGAGCCGCCAGTTTGCCGGCGAACGTCAGCCGCAGCCCGACCGCCGGAGGCTCGGCTTGTCCGCCGTCGCCGCGGGCAACCGTCGCCGCAAGAAACACCACCAGACCGGCTAGCGTCGTGCGCATGTTCAGATCCTCGCCAAGTTGTCGAACCGAATGGAGGCTGCGGGCTGGACTGAACCATTCCTCGGCCTCCAGTCCCGCCACGCCGAAGGCACGGAGAGATTGTAGCGAATCGCCCGGCCGGGTGCGTGAGGGAAAATTCCACTCCAGGTCTGGCTCGGCGTCATACTATAATGTCTGCGGTTTCGCCGACCCGCGTTTGAGGCCATGCGAGGGACCAATGGCAAACACAGCGCACGATCAGACGCTGGACTACGAACATTTCATCGACTACCAGTTGGCTCGCGCACGCGGTCGCATGAAGTCGGTCGAGTTGGGCACGGCCGCGCTGCGATTGATCACGGCGGCCCTGGTGTACCTGATCGTCGTGATCGCACTCGATCACGCGCTCGTGCTGTCGGCGGGCTGGCGGTTCGGCATGCTGCTGACCGCGCTGGCCGCGGCCGCGACGTACTTCGCGTGGGCCGTCGCCTTGCCGGGCATGCGCCGGCTCAGCAGCTTCTACGCCGCGCGAACCATCGAACAGGCCACGCCCGAATTTAAGAACAGCCTGGTGAACTTCCTCGACCTGCGTCGCCGGCCGGATGGGCTGCCGCGCGGCGTCCTGGAGTTGCTCGAAGAACGCGCCGTCGCCGATCTGTCGCACATTCACGTCGAGGAGAAGATCAACCAGCGAGGACTCGTGAAGGCCAGCTGTGGCCTGGCCGGCGCGGTGTTCGCCACGTGCCTGGCCGTGCTGATCAACGCGACGTTCATGCACCGCTCGCTCGTCGATTCGATCGGCCGCGCGTTGTTCCCCACGGCCGACATCCAGCCGCCCACGATGACGAAGATCGTCGACGTCAAACCGGGCGACGACCCCAAGGCCGCCACCGTGGTTGCCCACTCCGACGTCAAGATCACTGCGATGGTCGAGGGCACGATTCCAAAGCGAGTGACTCTGCACTGGTCGGAAGACGGCGGCCGGTTTTGGAACGATCGCGACTTGACGCCGCCGGACGAGGGCAGCTTCGATCCGTGGTCTGTCGACCTGCCGCTGGTCGAACGGCCGTTCTCGTACAAGGTGACCGGCGGCGACTACACGACCAAGACCTATCGGCTCGACATCAAGACCGCCCCGATGGTTACGAGCTTGGAACTCGCGTACGACTACCCGGAATACACCGGCTGGCCGCCGTACAAGAGCAACAACGGCAACGTCGACGCACTCGAAGGCACGTTCGTCACGATCACGGCGACAACCAACGTACCCGCCGCCGGCGGACAGTTGCGGTTCGGAGCGGAGCGGAAGCTGAGTCAACCGATGCAGCCGGCGAGCGGCCGCAAGGACCAACTCACCGCCCGATTCCAAGTCACTCGCAACGACACGTATGTCGTGTGGTTCGAGACCGAAGGAGGCGAGACGAACCCGCGCCCGACGAGCTACGACATCAAGGTGCGGCACGATCTCGCGCCGAAGGTGAAACTCAAGCCGGGCGCCGACCAGGTCGATCCGCCAGTCGCCGCGAACGCGCTGGTGCCGATCGGCGTCGAAGCGAGCGACGACTTTGGGATCGAGCAGGTGACCCTGCATGTCGCTCAGGGTCAGGAAACGCTTAGCACCTACGATCTGAGCGCCGGCAAACCTACTGGCAAGGAATTCACCGCTACTCACCACCTGGACCTCGGCGAACTGCAACTCGCGGCGGGCGAAGAGATCGCTTACTGGGTCGATGTGGCGGACAACTGTCAGCCCACGCGCAAGCACACCACCACGCCGCGTTACCGCATCAAGCTCGGCTCGCCGCTCCCGCCCGAAGACCGTAGCCGCGAGCTTGCCCGTGCCGACGACGCCGAGAAGGCTGCGGCGAAGGCCGCCGAGCAACCGCCCGAGGAGCCGCCCGCCGACATGCCGGCCGAACCCACGTCGGAGAGCCAACAGCCCAAAGAGGGCGACAAGACGCCTCAGGACGAGCGAGCGATCGACGTCATTCGCAAGTACCTGGCCGAACGCGATCCGGAACCTCCGCAAGAACAGCCCCGCGAACCTGGCGAACCTCGCAAGGCACAACCCGCCGAAGAACGTCCACCCGACGAGTCCCAGAAGCAGGACGCTGGCAGTGAGGGTGAGAAGTCGGCGGGCGAGAAGTCCGCGGGCGAGAAGTCCGCGGGTGAGAAGTCCGCGGGCGAAAAGTCCGCGGGCGAGAAGTCGGCGGGCGAGAAGTCGGCGGGCGAGAAGTCGGCGG
>DAIOWH010000156.1:14060-15272 GCA_036758585.1 Planctomycetia bacterium | reverse complement strand
ATCCTCTATCCTCTATCCTCTATCCTCTATCCTCTATCCTTCCCGAAGGGAGACCCGATGGACAGTCGCTACCACATCGAGGACACGCGACAGATACTCAGCCCGGGCTTGGTGTTGTTCAAAGACCTGATCGCCGAGAACCTGCGTCGAATGCTGGAGATCGCAGGCGGCCCCGATCGGTTGCGACCGCACGTGAAGACTCACAAGATGCGCGAGATCGTCGCCATGCAGCTCGCCGCGGGAATCACCAAGTTCAAGTGCGCCACCATCGCCGAGGCCGAGATGCTCGCGTCGTGTGGCGTCGGCGACGTGCTGCTGGCCTACCAAATGGTCGGGCCAAACCAGCATCGACTCGCGCGCCTAATACGCAAGTTCCCGCGCTGCGAGTTCAGCGTGCTGGTCGATCATCCTGCGGCGGCGAACTCGCTGAGCGAAGTGCTCGCGGCGGCGGGTCTGACCGTTCGCGCCATGCTCGACGTCGACGTTGGACAGCACCGCACTGGGATACCTGTCGGCGACGACGCGGCGCATCTCTATGCGTCGCTGCACCAACTACCCGGGTTGCAGCCGGGCGGACTGCACATCTACGACGGACACAACCATCATGAGTCGCTGGCCGATCGTGAGGCGGCGGTCGCAGAACAATTCGACAGCGTCACGCGCTTCAAGGCGGAGTTGGAACGGCGTGGCCTGGCCGTTCCGCGCTTGGTGTGCGGCGGCACGCCGACGTTTCCCGCCTACGCACGCGTCGGCGGCGTCGAGTGCTCGCCCGGCACGTGCGTGCTGCACGACAACGGCTATGGCACGCGGTTCCCCGACCTGCAATTCAACCGGGCCGCGCTGTTGCTCACCCGAGTAATCAGCCGTCCCTCATCCGATCGTATGTGCCTCGACCTCGGCTACAAGGCCGTCGCGTCCGACCCCAAGGGCGACCGGCTGGTGTTGATCGACTTGCCCAACGCCAAGCTAGTGCTTCAGAACGAGGAACACCTGCTTGTCGAGACCGCACACGCCGCGCGTTTCAAGCCTGGCGACGAGTTGCTGGCGTGTCCCACGCATATCTGCCCGACCTGCGCGCTACACAAAGAAGCGTATGTGGTCGAGAACGGCCGGCTCATCGGCGCCTGGCAGGTGGTGGCCCGCGACCGCTACCTCGAAGTGTGAACCCTCAATCCTCTATCCTCAATCCTCTATCCTCAATCCTCTATCCTC
>DAIOWH010000156.1:0-13960 GCA_036758585.1 Planctomycetia bacterium | reverse complement strand
CCTCAATCCTCTATCCTCAATCCTCTATCCTCAATCCTCTATCCTCTATCCCTTCGCCAGCGGGTCGGTGAAGTTGATCTTGTTGATGCCTGCGCGCTGAATCGCGTTGGTGACGCGAATGACGAAGTGATAGAGCAAGTGGCGATCGGCGTCGATCTCGACCTCGGAGTCGTCCGCCTTGCCGGTCGGACCAACGACCGTGTCGCGAAGGAACTGCGTGAGCGCGGGCGGGTTCTCGCCGATGTCGTTGTCGCCGACGCGGATTCCAACGAGAGCCCCGTCTTCGCTCGCCGACAACTTGATCTTCACCTTTTCAGTGACGTCGATGTCGTCGGTCTTAGGTTTGGCCCCCGCCAGCACGGGCGGCATGTTCACCGCCACCTCGCCCTCGACCGGCACAATCTTGAACGAGAACAGGAAGAACACCAGAAGCTGAAAGACGACGTCGATCATCGGCGTCATCTGCAGTTCGACTTTGGTGGCGTCGCCGGTCTTACGAATCTTCATGGCTACTTCGCCTGGCGTTCCGCGCGCAGCGAGAACTTGATGAATCCGGCCTCGCGGCACGCTCGAATCAGGTCCTGCACTACGCCGTACTGGGCGTGCTGGTCGGCGCGAATGATCACCGTGGCTTCGAGACCTTCGGCGGCCGCCTTGCCCGCCTTGGCCATGTTCACCTTGATCACCGCCGCCTCGCGCTTCAGGTAGGCGTTGATCTTGGCCATGTCGTTTGGATCCTGCACCTGCAACTGCTCACCGACGATGACCAGCATGCCCGTCTTATTCACGTTCAGGAACAGCGGCTCCAGCTTGGCCTTGTCGACCGGTTTGGCCAGCTCGGCGATCGGCAGGTGGATCGTCTCGTTCGTCAGGTCGTTGTTGAAGTTAACAACGAACATGAAAAAGCTGATGAGCTGAAACGTCATGTCGATCATGGGCGTCATGTCCATTTCGCTCACGTTGCTGTCGGGGCGTTTCAGTCTCATGGCGGCTACTCGTGTGGTCTGGCTCGTGTCATGCCTGAGCGACCGCCGTACCTTCGACCGGACGACGCACAGCCACCGCCTTGAACGGCTGCAACAGTCGGTCGCTCGTCGTACCGACCTCGAGCGTTAGGCGGGCGACGCGGTTCTTGAGCACGGTGAAGAAGATGATCGCCGGGATCGCCTGAACCAGGCCGGCCACGGTGGTCACAAGCGCCTGCGAGACGCCCTGGGCCAGCACGCTGGGCTTCGGCGACACGTCGCTCGATCCGATCACCATGAAGCTGGCGACCATGCCCCACACCGTGCCAAGCAATCCGACCATGGTCGCGATGTTGCCGATCAGGGCCAGGTAGCTGAGATTGTGCTCATACTTCATGTTCTCCTCCTCACCCAACTCTTCCATGGCGCTGATCGCCTCCTGGTAACCGACGCTGAGCCGTTGCAAACCGGTAGCCACCAGTCGGCCGACGAATGACTCCTCGTTCTTTGCCAGGTCAAACGCCTCCTTGAATTTCTTCTCCTTCACATAGCCTTCGAACGACTGAGTGAACTCCGCCGGCACGAAGTGGCTACGGCGGGTGGCGAGGAAGTTCGTCGTGATCAGAGCTACGACGGCGATCGAGATGCCCAGTTGAGGAAAGAAGAAGATGCCCTCGGCCTCATAGACCCAGACGAAGAAGCTCTTCTTTGGAGCGGTGGCGGGCGCGGCGGCATCGCCCTTGGCTGCCTCCTTCGCCTCGTCCTGAGCGAAACCAGACGGAGGTAGCGCGGCGATGATCATCAAGGCGGCTGCGGCCGTTGCGAGGCAGAACCATCGTCCGCGGCGTGGCCTATTCGTCATGTAACCGATTCGGTGCATGTTCATCTCCAGGGTGCAGGGCTACTTGGGCGTGGAACCGGTCGCTACTGTTTGGCCGTCGCGCCGGCGGGGCCGGAGGCTGCTGCCTTCGATGGGGCAGTCGATCCGGTTGGGTCCAGTTGTTTCAAAAGTGCTTCATACTTGATGCGAATCTCGGGGCCACCGACGTCGGGGCTTAGGTTCATCGTCGACCGCAGCACTCGGATGGCGTCGTCCTTGCGGCCGGCCTTTGCCAGACAGTAGGCGACGCCGTGGCGTGCCTCGTAGTACTCGGCCGGGCGCGGCGAGATGCCCTGAAGCTGCTTGCTGGTCTTATCCCATTGCACAGCGGCCTCGGCGTACTTGGCGGGCGTTGCCGCGCCCCAATCTTGCAGCACGCGGCCGCGCTCCATCAGGGCCGCGAGCAGTCGCGAGTTCTCTTTGATCAGCGCGTCGACCTCGGCCAGGGCCGGGGCAAACTGCCCCGTCATCTTCAGTGCAGTGGCGCGCCGCAGTCGGACCCGTTGAATCTCAGCCTGCACGTTCTTCGTCTCGGCGAGTGCCGGATCGGTCTTGGCCGTCTCGATCATCTTGCCGAACGACTCGGCCGCGCGCGCATAGTTGCCAAGCGCGAAGTAGCTCTCGGCCAGATACTGAAGCGAATAAAACGTCTGGCCGGAACGAGCAGCCAGGCGTTCCAGAAAAGTCTCGAACGACTTGCGGACCTTCTCGGCGTCATCCTTGCGACCTGCAGCTTCATGTTGGCGAAGCTGCTGTTCCAGGCCGCGTCCCAGGCCGATGAGGATCTGCGTGACGCGGTTGGCGTCGCCGCCGCCTTGCTTTTCCAGGTCGCCGAGCAGTCCCTCGGCTTTGGGCAAGTCGCCCTGAGCGATTGCGGCCTCCATCGCGCCCAGCAGGATTCGCAGCGTGAAGACATTAAGGTCGCCGCGATCGCCCTGTCGGACAACTGGTACGAGCGGTTCCAGTTGGGCCGCGGCCGTCGCGGCTGCGCCGGTCTTCAGTTCGATTTCGGCCGATAGCAATTGAGCCTCGACCAATCCGGCCGACATCGGTGCGTTGGCCGCCGCGGTGGTCTTTTGAAGCTGTAGACTCTTGGCGATCGCGCCTTTGGCCGAGGCGAGCCACGCGGTCATCGAATCCTTGTCGCGCTCCGCTTCCGGCCTGGCCAGTTCGGCCAAGTACGCGCTCCAGTACGCCTGGCCCGTCTTGGTTTGGGCCTCGGCGTGCAGGTTCGATGCGGCAGTGACGCGACTATAGGTCTCGGCCGCGCGAATGAACTCGCGGCGATAGAGCATAATGCTACCCACGGTGCGGCGCGCGGCGTCGGCTTGCGAATGGTCCGGCCACTTCTCTTCGATATACTTGGCCAACTCCAGGATTCGATCCATGGCCGCTTCTTTTTCGGCCACGGTCTTGCCGGCGGCATAGGCGCCGCTGTGCGCGACGAGGGCGACGCCGGCGGCGTTCGGCGCGAGCTTCGATTGCGGTTTCTGACGGGCAAGTTCCTCGCTGAACGTCGCCGCCTTGGTGAAGTCGCCGCTGCGATAGTACGCGAAACCGAGTCGATACTTGACGCCGTCGAGTTCCTCTTCGTCGGTCTTGGGGTCAGCGCTTGCAAGTGCTTGCTCAAGAGCAGTAACTGCGTCGGGCCATTTCTCCTGGCCGAACGCCGTTTCGCCGGCAAACGCGAACTCGTCGAACTTGCTGCCCTTGCCCTTCGTCGTTTCGCTCGCCTTGGGCGCCTCGTCCGCGTACTTCTGTTTCAGCCGAAAACCCTCGTCTTGATACGGCGAGGCCAACTGAGTCACATTTCCGTTGAGCCGGCCGAACGCCTGGTCCATGTTTTGTTTGCGCAGCCTCGATGTCTTGGGCTGCTGGAGCGCCTTGCCTATGAACGCCTTAGCCAGCTCCAACTGCACGCCGACTCCGTGGGCGGATTTGGCTCGGTCGGCCCGCTGCTTCAGCCATTCCTCAGCCTCGGCGGTGACCACGTCGTGTTTGCCTTGGCGGTTCAAGGCGCTGAGCCGATAGACCTCGGCCTGAGTGAACAGGCTGGCCTGGTCGCGCGGGATACGCTGGTTCGTGGGTGGTTCGTTGACCAGCACTTCGTCGTAGATCATGACGGCCTGGCGCAGGTCGCCTTGTTCCTCCAGCGCTCGGCCGTGCCAGAGATGGGCGACGAAACTGGCAAATGAGCCGCGATACTCCTGAAACAGCTCGTCGAATGCGTCGGCCGACTTGTTCAACTGGGCCTTGCGTTGGTTCTTCTCGGCCTCAACGTCGACGTCGTAGGTCTTTCCGAGATAGAACTCGGCGATCGCCAGATTGAGCCGCGCGATCAGATAGGCCGTCTCGATCCGTGGGTCTTTCTCGGGCGCGGCCTGGACCTTCTTGGGCACGGTGCGCGGCTTCTTGGCGGCCGACGCCTTTCCACCCGAGGCCGTCTTGCCCTTGGTCTCTTTCTTGGGCGCTTCCTTTTCGGGCGGCTCGCTGGGCGCTGGCTCGACCGGATTGAGCGCATCGCGATACTTGGCCGCTGCTGTAGCCAGACTGTCCTTTGCATTGCCGAGTAGCTTGCGGGCCTCGCCGCGAAACTGAGTGCGGCGGCCGGCGTCCTTCTCGACATCAACCTTGGCCAAGACTCGCTGCCCCTGCCTCAAGAACACGCCGGCGAGTTCGGCAAGCGCCTCGTTGGTGTCGTCGCTGTCCTTGTGCTCGGCGAGAAACTTGCCAAACAGGCCGGACGCCTCGTCGAGCAACTTCCGTTCGGTCTCCGCATCCACTCCTTCAGACTGAAGCACGATCGACTTGCCCATCTCGAGGTCGATTGCGTCGCGGTCCTCGTCGGGCAGGTCCGATCGCTTGGCGATCAGTCGCAGATACTCGACCGCCATGTCGGCGTAGCCCTGGTCCTGAAGTTGTCGGACGAACTCGCGGTATCGCTCTTCGGCGAGGCCAGGGCGGCACAAGACGCCCAGCCCGATCATCGCAAGCAGGGGACTTAGCAACGCGGCTACTTTGACGAGACCGCGACTGAGCCTCTTACAAGTGAAGAAGGTGGTCTGAATGGCGGGCGGGCGGACAGTACGTGCGGGAGGCACAGAGTAACTCCATCATCCAGCCAACAGTTCAAGTCCCTGATGAGGTCCGTCCCGTCCTCGACACTCCATTGCGGCCCAACAAGATAACAACTGTCCGCGCACCGAACCACCTCGGGTAGTTGGGTGCTGTTCGACAACGCGGCCACGCCGATCCTCGAACGGGCTGCTTAGTCGAACTGCGCGGCGCTGGGAGGCGGGTTCTTCGGCTCGAATTCAACCTCATCGTTATCTGGGTGAGGTTCGAACTCCGTCAGGATCACTCGCCCGGCCCCATCCGCCTGCCAACCCCCGACGCCAAACCCGGCGTTACAGGTGTCGCAGGTCATCCAGAACCTATCTTCCTGGGAACGCACGTCCGCCGTGCCGCACGGCCTGCCCAACTCGTCCGTCTGAAATCTCAATTCGCCCCGAATACAAAAACGCAGGTCACCGAGCACGCAGTTTGGACACTTCATAGCTGCATCCTTTTATGCTGAACCTCCGTGACCGATTACGCCGTCTCGGCCGGCGTTGGTAGCGCCCGCGCAAACACAATCTCATTCCAGCGCCCAGCTGAAACAGCGAAGGACACTACGTGGGTTCCGAAACAAATGAACGAACAACGCTGGGTGCGGCAGTCGGCGTGGCGGGCATTGATCCCGACTCGCAAACCCACGTGCGCCTAGCTCCCGTGGGATGCCTCGAACGACATCCGGTCCCAACCCTATCGCAGCCGGCAGAGTGAAGAAACTAACCCAAGGAGCCTCACTGTTCCGTGGTCAAGCGATCATCCTGACCAATCCCAGCGTCCTGATCGTGTGCCTGAAAGGATGGCTGCGATACCAACCGGCCTTTCGAGACTCGTCGTCGCACAACAGGGCGAGATCATAGAAACCTGACCGCACCCGGTCAAGCGTCAGACAAAAAAGTCCGTAACTCACCACTGCCAGCGTGATTGGGAGTCGATCCCGCGCGATGCTCGCGATCGGAAAAACTCGTCCAAGTTGCAACTCCGTTGCAACCGATAAAGGAACAGCCGTATTGCGTGCGGAGATTCATCAGATGCGAACATGGACGATGCTTTGCGTGATTGGACTTGCCGGAACGGCAACTCGTGCGGCCGGACCAGCCGACGATCGGGCAAAAATCGCATGGCACCACGACTATGAACTCGCGCTGGCTGAGGCTCGACTGATGGGCCAACCGCTACTCGTTCACGTCACTGCAAAATGGTGCCCTGGTTGCTTGCGGCTCGAACGCACGACGTTCCCCGATCCGCGCGTAGTTGATTACCTGCGCAGCTCGTACGTCGCCGTACATGTCGACGCCGATCGCTCGCCTGAACTGATCGCCCGGTTCAGCGTCGAGCGTCTGCCCACTGCCGTCGTCATCACGCCCGACGGCATCGAGCAGGGCCGAATCGTCGGCTACCGAAAACCCGAAGACTACATCACGGAATTGACAAGACTGATCGGACCGTGGCAGCGAATTGCATCGTCGGCGGCATCCGATCGTCCCGGCGTCCGCACGGCGGCTGTGGCGAACTCAGCAACAGAAAACCCGAGCGGAAAGACCATGCACGCTGGATTCTTCAGCCGGACCGTTCGACCGCCCCGCGTCGTCCTCAGCGTCGAACTCGAATCCAGCCTCATGCTCGACGGCTACTGCGCCGTCACCATGGTCGAAACCAAAAAGCTCGTCGCCGGCTCGCCAGAGCACAGAGCCGAGTATGACGGCCAAACATACTGGTTCATCGGCGCGGCCGAGGCAGACCGATTCCGTAACGATCCGGCCCGCTACGCCCCACTGCTCGGCGGGCTGTGTGTTGCCGCACAAGTCGACGAGGCCCGCCAGACTCCGGGCACGGCACGTTGCGCCGCCGTCTATCGCGACCGACTCTACCTCTTCGCCGGCAAGGAAGAGCGACAGCAGTTCTTAGCCAATCCAAAACACTATCTCGACTGCGACTTGGTCAACGCCGGCCAATGCCCGGTCTGCCGCGTCACCCGCGGCGAATCGATAGATGGAAACCGCGACGTACGCCACGTCCTGAACGGCCGGATGTTCTGGTTCGACTCACCCGAACACCAGCGCGCGTTCGTCGAAAACCACGACCAGTACGTAGCCTTTGAACCGTAACAGCCAAGCATCGCGAGCGGTCTGTAACGATCATTTCGATTGTGTGGTACCTGGCCAATCAGATGACTAGTCAGGACAGGGGACCAGAGATAGCGTGCGAGTATGGCGAAACTGCGGGTACTGCAGAAGATTGTCGTTGCAATCGCCGATAACGGTCTGTAGATTTTTGGGTGATGCTCACACGCCTAAGAAGCGACCAGGAGCACGAAACGGGTTTTCGGAGCCGCGGCATGGAACTGCCGCATGGACAGAGCGCGACGATTGCCCTCCTATCAAACCGTTCCGTCATGATTCGGCCTGGGACTCGTGCAAGGCACGAGACTCGGGAGTGAATCCGATCCCAAAATGGGCATGACCTGCCCTGACTTCCCTGCGCAAGGATGATGCAGACCAAGGTGCGCCTGTTTGGGCTTGGCCCAGGCAGACCTCAAGGGAAGGGATCCCTCCGCGATAGACAACCAGGTTTCGTGCCAGCGTGGCCGGCGAATCCTCCGCTGCGGTGGATGGAGTTCAGCGGCCCCGCCCTACCGAGTTGGAGTTGAGTATTCCATGCGCCGAGCGGTCATCACGGGTCTGGGAGTTGTCGCCCCGAACGGCCTCGGCATGAACGCCTTCTGGGAGGCCACGACGGAGGGACGCTCCGGAGTCTCGCGGGTTGACTCGTTCAACACCGAAGGCCACACGGTCAAGGTCGGTGGCGAGGTGAAGAACTGGGACCCGTCGCCGTACCTAAACGGTAACCGCAAGAGTCTGAAGGTCATGGGCCGCAACGTGCAGTTTGGCATCGCGGCGTCCCACCTTGCGATGGACGATGCGGGACTACTGCACAGTGACAAGCTCGACCCCACGCGGTTTGGCGTCGTGATGGGCACCGGCATCGTACCAATCGACCTCGGCGAATTTGCATCGGCCGTTGCCCAGTCAACGAACGGTTGTTTCTCGATGCCGAAGTTCGCTCAAGTCGAACAGGCCGAGATGCAGCCGCTCTGGATCTTGCGACACCTGCCCAACATGGTGGCCGCGCACATTTCGATGGCCCACAACGCACAAGGCCCCAACAACACGATCGTCACTGCCTGTGCGGCGGGCACGCAAGCGATCGGCGAGGCGTTTCGTCTCGTTGCCCGTGGCGACGCCGACCTGATGCTCGCCGGCGGGTCGGATAGTCGGATTGACCCGTTGCTATTTGTCGCCTATACCGTGCTCGGCGCGATCAGTCGCAGCGTGCGGCCTCCCGAAGAAATCTCACGGCCATTCGATCAGGGTCGCGACGGCTTCGTCCTGGGCGAAGGCGCCGGTGTGATGGTCGTGGAAGAGTATGAGCATGCGCGGGGTCGCGGCGCTCAGATCTACGCCGAGATCACCGGATACGGCAGTTCCTTCGACGCGTACGCGATCACCAAGCCCGAACCGGAAGGCCGCGGTGCGGCGTTGGCCATGAAGGCGGCGCTGAACGAGGCCAAGCTGGATCCGGCCGACGTCGACTACATCAACGCGCACGGCACCAGCACCAAGCTCAATGACCTGATGGAGACGCAGGCTGTCAAGCGGGTCTTCGGCGAGCGATCGCGTGAGATTCCTTGCAGCTCGATCAAGTCGATGATCGGCCACTTGATCGGCGCGGCCGGCGGCGTCGAGGCGGTCGCCACGGCCCTGACGCTGCGCGAAGCTGTTGTGCCGCCGACGATCAACCTGGATACGCCGGACCCCGATTGCGATTTGGACTACGTACCCAACGCCGCGCGTGATCAGCGAGTGAAGACCGCCGTCTCCAACTCGTTCGGCTTTGGCGGCCAGAACGCTACGCTGGTCATGCAGGCGGTCTGACCCCGATGCGGCTTACGTCGTCGGTGGATTCGGTTGGCAAGGCAACGGAGGTCTTGCCCGTGCGCAAGAACGGATTGCTTCTACTTGTCTTGTTGGGTCTGCTCGGCCTCTCGCGCTGCGGCAGACTTTCGCGTGTTGCCGGCTGGATTCCGTGCGCAATCTCCGCGCCGGTTGCCGCGCAACCGCGGGCCGACTCGCCGCAGCTCGCCGCCAAGCCCGACCGCTTCCCCGCTCGCCCGCCCGCGCCGGCCGCCGCAGCGCCACGTGAGGAGTTGCGGGGCATCTGGATCACTACCGAGGCGCCGCGCGACTGGGACGCGACCATGAAAAAGCTCCGTGCGGCCGGACTCAACGCCGCGTTCGTGCGCGTCGGTCAAGGCGGCAAGGTGATTTATCCCAGCAAGGTCCTGCCGCGCGACGGGTGGGCCGCCGACGCCGGTGGCGACGAACTGGCGCGCGCCATCGACGCCGCGCATCGACACGGCATTCAACTGCACGCCTGGAAGGTCTGCTTCCACATGAGTTCCGCACGCAGCTCCAAGGCGGGGGCCGCCGCAAACAGTTTCTACGATCGCATGGCACGCGACGACCGACTGGTGCGCGATTCGCGCGGCGCTCAAAGCTACTGGCTGAACCCGGCCGATCCGCGCAACCGCGATCTCGAGACCCGTGTGGCAGGCGAGGTCGTCGGCAAGTATGCCGTTGACGGCTACCACCTCGACTACATTCGCTATCCCGACTCCGTGCCGGGATTCGACTTCCACTTTGGCGACGTGACCCGCGCCGAGTTCGAAAAAGTGCAAGGTCGCCGTCTGTCGAACTGGCCCGCCGATGTGATCGCCGGCCCGCTCAAGCTGCAGTACGAGGACTGGGAACGCGACAACGTCACCAGCTTGGTCCGGCAGATTCGCGACGAGGTCAAGTCGCGCCGACCCGCCACGCTAGTGTCGGCCGCCGTTTGGCCGAACATTCACTTGCACCGTTCGACCGTGAAACAAGACTGGCCGCGCTGGTGCCGCGAGCGGCTGGTGGACTTCGTGGCGCCGATGGCGTACACCGCCGACTTAGACGACTTTCGTACGCGCATCCGCCGCGATCACTCCTACGCCTGCGGACTCGTGCCGTTCGTCGCCGGCATCGGCAACTACAAGCTGATGTCCACCGCCGCCGTGGTTGATCAAGTGAACGTGGCCCGCGCCACCGGCTGCGACGGCTTCGTGCTCTTCAGTATCAATGATCCGACCGACGAGCGCGGCGTGTTGCAGACGGGGCTAGTCGACCGGCAACTCGCCGCGTTGGCCGGCGGCCCGACGAAGTCCGCGGCGACGATCGCCTTGGCCGGCCCGCGATTTCGATTCGCTCCGGGGCCTGGCATCATCGCCCGCCGCTACGACACATTCGCCGCCGAGTCGGGCCGTCCCACACACATCGACATTCAAGTCGCCGGCGTTCGAACCGGCTCCGGCGGGCCGATCGCCGCAACGATCTCGCTGGAGGATCTGGCGGGCAGGTCGATCGGGAGTTCGACGCGGGCGACATTCGAAGACGGCGAGTCGTTTCGCGTGCCGACCACAGTCTCTGCCGCGCCGCTGCGTCCTGTGGTGCGCGGCGTGTGGGGCGAGGGCAAATTGTCGCGGGCGTTCGTGGTGCGCGGTCCGATCGTCGAGCCGGCGAGCAGTTCGACGATCGCCGAACTCCGCGCGCGCGGCGAGCCGCCGCGGCGGCCGAGTTCCGGCGTCTGCGTCGGTGTGTACTCCAACGGACTCGGCGCGCCGGGCATCTTCGCCGCGCTCGAATCGGCCAAGGGTGTTTCACCAGTCTGGGTTCACCACCTGCGCCCCGCTCATCTGGCCGCGGTGGATGTGCTCGTGTTGCCGCAGTTGTTCGACCTGAGCGACCTGACGCCGAAGGTTGTCGAGTCGCTGCGCGATTGGGTCCACGCGGGCGGCCGAATCGTGCTGACCCATGACGCGGTCGGAGCGCGCTGGCACCCGCGCATGTTTCCGGAGGTGGGCAAGGGAGTGTCGCTGCACGGCGATCGGCGTGTGCAGGTCGCGCGCGGTCTGGCAGGTTTTTCCGATTGGCAGAACTTCGAACATGAGTACTCGGACCACGTGCGGCTTGAACTCACCTCGGCCTCCAAGCTGCTGGTGGCGGAGCAAAAGGCCGGCATCCCGGTCGTGGCCGCTGGTCGTTTCGGGCGCGGCCTCGTCATCCTCAACGGATTGATTCCCGGCTACGAAGCCGAGGCCGACTCCGACTCCATGTCTTGCCGACTGCTGTTATCTCTCGTGCAGTATCATGAGAAGTGAGCCGAGTCGGCCGAACCGTTGGTTCACTTCGCTGCGAGCAGTCGTTCGTTCTTGGCTCGCGATTCCTGGGCTATCCGCTGTTTGAACGCACTGAGTTTCTCGCGCAGCGCCGGATCGGCCGTGGCCAGTATCTGGGCGGCGAGAATTCCTGCGTTGCGTCCGGCGCCGATGCCGACCGTCGCGACCGGCACGCCCGGCGGCATTTGAACGATCGAGTACAGCGAATCGACTCCGCCCAGCGACTTGGTCAGGATCGGCACGCCGATGACGGGCAGCGTGGTGTGTGCGGCGACGACGCCCGCCAGATGGGCCGCGCCGCCGGCGCCGGCGATGATCACCTGGATGCCGCGCCCGGCGGCCGAGCGGGCGTAGTCGGCCGTGTCGTCCGGCGTGCGGTGCGCCGACAGCACGCGCAGCTCGCTGCCGACGCCGAACTCGGCGAGCGCATCGGCCGCCTGCTTCATCGTCTCGAGGTCCGAATCGCTGCCCATCAGTATGCCCACGCTCACTCGTTCGCTGCTCATCACGGCGTCCTCCTCGTTGACTCTGGAGTTTCTTCCGACGCTTGTTTGAGGAGTCGGAAGAACTCGCTGTCAGTCGTGAAGATCATTCGCGTGTCGCCGCCAAGGGCTTTTTTAAAGGCTTCGAGCGTGCGCACGAACGTGTAGAACTCGCCGGCTTCGTTGATCGCCCGCGCGTAAGAACGGATGATCTCGGCGTCGACCTCGCCCTTGATTTCGGTGGCCTTCTGCTGGCCCTCGCCTTCGAGGCGTTGGACTTCGGCGTTGGTGCGGTTGAGGATTTCTTGTTTGGCCCGCTCGCCCTCGTTGATGTACAGACTGGCGATCGATTGCATCAGGGCGATCTGCCGATCGAACGCGGCCTGACGCACGGTGGGTACGAAGTCGACCTTGGCAATCCCCAGGTCCACCAGTTCGATGCCGCGCCCGCCTGGTTTGGACGCCGCGGCCGAGCCGAACAGGTCTGACCCGAGGCGATGGACGGCGTCGTCCTTGATCTGAGCGAGTATCTTCTCGCGGCCGAAGCGGACGTTCTGCGCGGCTTCGGGCACGGCCTGAGTGATCTGGTCCAGTGCGATGCCGAGCGTGCGCGGGTCGACGCCGAACGTGTGAGTCAACTCGCGGTCGGTGCTTCGGACGAGTTCGCTGAGGTCGTGCTGCGTGATGGCGTCGCGCATGGCGCCGCGAACGAATTCGGAGACGCGTCGCTCGGCGTTGGGAACCTCGCGCAGCGTTTGCACGAAGTTGATGGGGTCGTTGATCCGCCAGATCGCCCACGGCACCACGTTGATCTTCTTGCCGTCGGCGGTGGGCAGGTCGGGCAGGACGTGCGCCGGCCCACCCCCCCAGAACTGCAGGGTTTTCGGCAGCTTTCGCACTTCTTGCACGAGCGGCGTCTTGAAGTACAGGCCCGGTTCGGTGCGAGCGACCACGGGCTTGCCGAACTGCAGCACGACCGCCAACTCGCGCTCGTCGACCGTGTAGCAAACCGTCGGCGCGAGCAGGGCCAGCACCAGAACGGCCGCCACACTCAACGCGCCGAGAGCACGACCCCTGTGAATCGCCATTATTTCGCCCCCTTTCGTGCGGGGCTTGCGGGACTGGCCCCGTTGTCCAACTGCAACAGCGGCACCAGGCTTCTCAGATCGGCGTCGATGATCGTTTTGGGGCCAGACGCCGCGAGCACCTCTTCCATGGCCTCCAGATACAGTCGCCGTCGAGTGAGGTCGGGCGCCTCTTTGTACGCGCGATACTTGGCCAGCAGTGCGGCCGTTTCACCCTGCGCTTCGGCACGCCGGCGGTCGGCATAGCCCTTTGCCTCGTTGATCAGCTTGTCGGCTCGGGCCTGTGCCTGCGGGATCATCTGGTTGCGTTCCTTGTTCGCCTCATTGGTCAGCTTGTCTCGTTTCTGGATGGCGGCGTTGACCTCGTCGAAGTGCGGCTTGACCAACTCGGGCGGAGTGACTCGCTGCATTTGCAGGCCGGTAACCACGACGCCGCACTCGTAGCCGTCCAATACCTTCTGCGTGGCTTTGAGCGCCTCGGCGCCGACCTCCTCGCGCTTCGTCGTCAGAATCTCATCCATTGAGTAGTCGCCGATCAGGCGGTGCATGACGCTCTTGGCCACCACTTCGATCGTTCGGTCCATGTGTCGCTGGTCGATGCTGAACAAGTAGCGGTCGGGTTCGCGTACGCGCCATTGCACGGTCCACTCGACGACGGCGGCGTTCAGATCGCCGGTCAGTTCCAGGGCCTCTTCCTCGGGCTGCTGCGAACGGCCGGGCCGATCGTCGGCCGGCTCGCGGCCAAACGGCAGACGCAAGCTGTTCTCCTCGGTGCTGACCCGAATGGCCGAGTCCACGAATGGAACCATGAAGTGCAGGCCTGGCCCAGTCATGGTGAGCTGCTTGCCAAAGCGCAGCACCACCGCCTGCTCGTGCGGCTTGACCGTGTAGAACCCTCGCCAGGCCACCGCGATCAGCACCAGCGACAGCAGCGCCGCCGGCGCCCAGCGGACGATCTGTTCCCACGGAACGTCCTGTGGTTCGAATTGTCTGCCACCGAATCCTCGACTTGCCACGTCATGTACCTCCCAAGGCTTGCGGCACAGCGGGGATGATACGCAACGGAAGGCAGAAGGCGAAAGGCGGAAGCGAAGGCAAAGGCCGGTGGCCCCAAGCCTCTAAATGGCCTTGCGTGATCCTGGGAGTCCGCAGGGACAGTAGCCCGACGCGCC
>DAIOWH010000155.1:0-15279 GCA_036758585.1 Planctomycetia bacterium | reverse complement strand
GTAGTGCAGGCGGCTCGCCTGCGGCTTCCTTTGACGACATTGCAGGCGGGCCGCTCGCACTACGCTAATGAATCACGAAGCCCCAATGACGAAGGCTTCGACATTCGTCATTCGTCCTTCATAGACATTAAACATTCGGCCTTAGTCATTCGAGGAACACCATGCCCTTCAACTACGAACGAGTCTGGTCGAGTTGGAATCCGTGGCACGCGATTCCAGCCGCCTACAACGTCGGCGTGCACCTGACGGCCGGCCAGGTGGCCGCCGGGCGCGGCGACCGGGCGGCGATCCTGTGGGAAAACGCCGCCGGCGCGAGCAGGCAGTTGACGTACCGCGAACTCGACGCGCTCAGCAACCGGCTGGCGTCGTCGCTCGTGCGGCTCGGCGTCGGGCGCGGCGACCGCGTGTTCCTGAGGCTGCCCAACGTGCCCGAGTTCTACGTGGCCGCGCTGGCCACTGCCAAGCTGGGCGGCGTGTTCATTCCGTCGAGCACGCAGTTCCGAACGAGCGAGGTCGAGTACCGTCTGAAGGACTCGGGCGCGGTCGCCGCCATCACCGCGAGCGCTCTGGCGGCGGCCGTCGACGAGGCCGCGGCCGCGTGCCCCGACCTCAAGCATGTCATCGTCGTGCCGTATCCCGACTCAGCCGCAAAGCCCGGCGCCGGGCATCTCGATTTCAACCGCCTCACCAGCGCCGGCAGCGAGGCGTTCACGCCCGCCGACACGCGCAACGACGACGTCGCCTTCATCGCCTACACGTCCGGCACGACCGGCGACCCCAAGGGCGTCGTGCACTTTCACCGCTACGCGATTGGCTACGAGGGGCTGATCCGCTACTGGCACGACTACCGGCCGGACGACGTGGCGGCCTGTCCGTCGGAACTGGGCTGGCTGTTGCCCGTGGCCTCGACGTTTCTGTACGCGCTGCGCATGGGCCTGTCGATCGTGCTGTTCGACGCGCTGGGCGGCAAGTTCGATCCGGTGCGCTGGTTCGAGTTGTTCCAGAAATACCGCATCAGCAACTTCACGGCGCCGCCGACGACCTACCGCATGCTCATGGCCGCCGCCGACGCGGCACGCAGCTATGACCTGTCGAGTTGGCGGCACGCGGTCAGCGCCGGCGAGCCGTTGCCGGCCGACACGCTCGAAGCCCTCGGCCGCCAGTTCCGCGTCACGCCGATCGACGGCATCGGCATGAGCGAGTGCATGGTGTACTGCTTCAATCACGTGGGCATGCCGCTGCGGCCGGGCAGTTGCGGCCGGCCAGGGCCGGGAACCGTGATCGAACTGATGAACGACGACCTCGAGCCCGTGCCGGTCGGCGAGGAGGGCGTGTTGTGTCTGCGCCGCGATACGCATCCGGGCATGATGAAGGAGTACTGGAACAAGCCGCAGCGCACGGCCGAGATCTTTCGCGACCAGTGGTATTACTCCGGCGACGTGCTCGTCCGCGACGCCGATGGCTACTTCTGGTTCAAGGGCCGCAACGACGACGTGATGAAGTGCAGCGGCTATCGCATCTCGCCGTTCGAGGTGGAGAGTTGCCTGGTGAGCCATCCGGCAGTACTCGAGGCCGCCGCCGTGGAGAGTCCCGACCCGACGCGCGGCATGGTGGTGAAAGCGTTCTTGGTGCTGCGACCCGGCCACGAGCCGTCCGACGCGCTGGCGGCCGACATCCAGAACTTCGTGCGCCAGCGGGCCGCCCCGTACAAGCATCCGCGCAAGATCGAGTTCGTCGCCGCGCTGCCCAAGACGACGTCCGGCAAGATCAAACGCAAGGAATTGCGTCAGGCCGAGCACGCTCGCTCGCAGTCGTGATCATGTCTGCCGCTGGCCGGAAGCAGCCCACGCCGATACAATCGGGTCCGTTGTCGTTAGCTGACCTGCACGAAGGAACAAGCCGACCCGGTCATGATCTGCGTTTCGATCGCTCGTACGCGGCACAAGATGATGATCGCCGAATACCGTGCGGCGACCGAACAGGGTGCGCAACTTGCCGAGCTGCGGCTCGACTACCTGCGGCGCGACCCCGACTTCAAACGCCTCTTCGAGGTCAAAGGCTGCCCGGTCATTGCAACGTGTCGCCGGCCCCAAGACGGCGGACGGTTCGGCGGCGACGAAGAAAAGCGGCTGCTCATCTTGCGATTCGCCGTGGTGGCGGGCGTCGACTATGTCGATCTCGAAACCGACATTGCCAAGAAGATCCCGCGGTTCGGCAAGACGAAACGCATCATCAGCTACCACAACTTCGAGACCACGCCGCAGAACCTCGAAGCGATTCACGCCGAGATGCTGGGGCTCGATCCCGACATCGTCAAGCTCGTCACCAAGGCCGAGCAGCCGATCGACAACGTGCGCATGCTGCAACTCGTGCGCAAGTCGCCCGTGCCGATGGTCGGCTTCTGTATGGGCGATCTCGGCGTGCCCAGTCGCATCCTCGCCGGCAAGTTTGGGGCGCCGTTCACGTACGCCGCGTTCAACAAAGAGCGACTGCTCGCGCCGGGCATGATCAGCTTTGAAGAGATGCGCGACGTCTACCGCTATGACTCCATCAACGTCGACACCGAGGTGTTCGGTGTGATCGGCGACCCGATCGGCCACAGCCTCAGCCCGCTCATTCACAACACGGCGTTCGGCGGGATGCAGATGAACCGCGTGTACGTTCCGTTTCGAGTGCCGCTCGACAGCTTCAAGACGTTTCTCAAGGACATGGCGCCGCTCGAGCTCAAGGGCCTGAGCGTGACGATTCCACACAAGGAGGCGGCGGTCGAGCAGGTCGGGCAGGCGGACGGGGCCGTCCGCGCGGTCGGCTCACTCAACACGATGGTGCTGCGCGACGGCAAGTGGGAAGGCCACAACACCGACTACCGCGCGGCGATGGGCAGTCTCGAAGGCGCGTTGGGCACGACGGCCGGCGAGGCGGCCTCGCTGGCCGGCAAACAGGTGCTCGTGCTCGGCGCCGGCGGCGTGGCGCGAGCGATTGTGTTCGGCCTGGTGCGGCGCGACGCGATCGTCACCGTGACCAACCGCACCAGCGAGCGCGGCCAGGCCCTGGCCCGCGACGCCAACTGCCGCTACCTCGAATGGGGACGCGGTCTCGCCAATCTCTGCGACATCCTGATCAACTGCACGCCGATCGGCATGTTCCCCGACATGGACCACACGCCCGTGCCCGGCAGTTTTCTGCGACCGGGCATGATCGTGTTCGACACCATCTACAATCCCGAGAACACGCTGCTCATCAAGGAGGCCCGAGCGCGTTCGTGTACGCCCATCACCGGCGTCGACATGTTTATTCGTCAGGCCGTGTTGCAGTTCCAGATTTTCACCGAGCAAGAAGCGCCGTTCGACGTGATGTCCAATGTCATCTATCGTGCGCTTTCGCCGGTCGTCAGCTCCTCGACCGAATCGGAGCCGCAATGAACGTGATACTGATCGGCTACCGCGGCACGGGCAAATCGACTGTGGCCCGGCTCGTGGCCGAGCGGCTCGGCTGGTCGTGGGTCGACGCAGACGCCTATCTCGAAACCCATGCCGGCCGCACGATCCGCGAGATCTTCGCGTCCGAGGGTGAGGCCGGCTTCCGCGATCGCGAGGCCGCTGTGATCCGCGAACTCACCTGCCGCGACCGCTGCGTCATCGCCGCCGGCGGCGGCGCGGTCCTGCGCGACGAGAACCGCCAGGCCATTGGCCGGTCGGGCTTCGTCGTGTGGCTGACCGCCGACGCCGAGGTCATCGCCGATCGGCTCGCCGCCGATGCCTCGACTCCGGCTCGCCGCCCGGCGCTCACCGCACAAGGCGGCCTCACCGAAATCCGCCGACTGCTCGCCGATCGCGAACCGTTCTACCGCGCCTGCGCCCAACTCGTCATCGACACCACCACGACCACGCCCGATCAGGCCGCCGAACGGATAGCCAAAACCTTCGGCGAGTCTTTCTCCCTCGCCCCTCCGGGGTGAGGGTTGGGGTGAGGGGTCAGTTCGACGATTTGCAGGTGCATCACGGTTGGGACGCACGCTACTTCCGCGCGTACTTCCTGACCACGTCCTCGTCGATCTCGATGCCCAGGCCCGGGCCGGTCGGTACGTCGAAGTAGCCGTTCTTTAGCTCGAACTTTCGCGTGACGATCTCGTCGCGGAACGGATTCTCGTACACGTCGAATTCGAGCATCGGTTCGTCGCCGCCGTCGAAGCCCTGATAGTGCTGCGGCAGCAGCGAGTTCACGTGCAGCGTGGCGGCGATCGTGATCGCGCCCGCCCAGCAGTGCGGCAGCGCCTGGATGCCGAACTGGTGGGCCACCTCGCAGATGAACAACACCTCGCCGATGCCGCCACAGAGCGAGACGTCGGCCTGAATGATGTCGAACGAGCGTCGCACGATGTGCTCGCGCGCCGTGGCACGCGAATCGAGGACCTCGCCGCCCGCCACGGCAATGTCCAGCGACTGCGCGAGCACGTCGTACCCGGCGTAGTTCGGTGCCTGCGGCAGCGGCTCCTCGAAACAGTAGAAATCGAGCTTCTCCAGCTCCTTGCCGAACTTCACGGCCTGCGGCAGCGTGAACGCCCCGTTGCCATCGGTGAGCAATCGCACGCCCGGACCGACCGCTTCGCGAATCTTCTGCATCACGGCCAGGTCGCGCTGGTGGCCGTAGCGGCCGGTGCGGATCTTCATGGCGCGAAACCCCTGTTTGGCCAGCGCGGCGGCTTCGGGCGGATGCTGGTCCTCGGGGCGGACTCCTTCCGTGTAGTTCATGGCGGCGGCATAGGCGAGCACCTTGTCGCGCTGGCGACCGCCGTACAACTCGGC
This sequence comes from Planctomycetia bacterium, assembly GCA_036758585.1. Lineage (GTDB taxonomy): Bacteria > Planctomycetota > Planctomycetia > JALXBF01 > JBGPMX01 > DAIOWH01. The sequence goes on along the minus strand of DAIOWH010000155.1, from coordinate 10,474 downwards.
GACGGACAGCCCGAGCGCCTTGCCACGCAAATCGTGCAGCGCCAAGTCGCATCCAGCAACGGCTCGGCCATCGCCGAAGTTCGGGCCCCACATCGCCCGCCACAGTTTGCGATGCTCAAGTGGATTCTTGCCGAGCAGCACAGGTTTCAAATGGTCTTCGATGATGCCGCGCGTGCCGCCTACGTCGGCCGTTTCGCCCCAGCCAACCAACCTGCTGTCGGTGCTAATCTTCACCAGCAACGATTCACGGAGGTTCGAATACGCGACCGACGGGCCGATCGCCTGACGCAGCTTGTGCCGCACCGCGAACGTCTCCACTTTGGTGATCTTGAGCGAGCTGGGCTTGTGGTCCGGCTCCTGTGCCCACGTCGCATTCGACGCCAGCCCGCCGACCGCGCCCGCACACGCCGCCGTTCGCGCCCGAGACAAGAACTCCCGCCTGTTCGTTGCAGAGGTTGACATCGTGTTCTCCTGACCGACCTCTTACGACTGTTTCGACTTGGTTGGCGGCGCGAAGTTGGGATGCTTGCTGCGCAGCCAGTCCAATACGTCTTTCTCCAATGACTCGGCGAACGCGATCAGTTCATCCGCATCGGCGCTCGTCGCTCCACCCACGGACGCGTATTCGACCGCGTTACGCTTCGTGCGGCAGGCGTCGAGGTAGTCGGTGTCCGCCTGGCGGTCCGCTCCGAGGATCAGCGGCAGTGCCTGAAGCGTCCGGTAGTGTGCCAGCTCGGTTGGCGGTCGGAATCCTTCCGCATGGAGGAGGATGGTACAAGTTTGAGTGCGGCGTTGTACGCGATGCCGAACCGCCAATCGTCGGAGATCACCCTGGCGCGAGCATCCGCCAAGTCGCGGCGCACGATGGCCAACAACCGACTGATTTCCTTGCCGCTAGTCGTGTGTGGTTTGAGCCAGCCGTTGGCCTGCCACTGAGTCAAGCTCATCTTCAGTTCCCACCACGAATACTCTGGGAGAAGCCAGTACCGAAGTCACAAAGTGATCTTCCTCCGCTGCTCGCTTGTGGAACTCGGTCGGACCTATCACGTGCGGATTCACTTCCCGCTCCAATTGGTTGCCCAAGCCACTGAGGAGGGCACACACCTTCCGCAGCGTGATGTTCCCTATCACCATCAAATCAATGTCGCTCTCCGGCTTGTCGGTTCCCGCCGCTACCGAGCCGAAGACGAAAGCACAACGTATGCGGTCGTCTCGAAGTCGTCGGGCCAACACGTCGGCAAGTCCCACCGTCTTGAGCACCATCCGGCGGATATCAGTGTGGAGCGGATGCCGTGAGTTGGCTGAATAACAGACGCGATTTCCGTCCGCTCGTCGCTTCACCAGCCCCATCTTGACGAGCTTACCGAGGTCTTGCTGCACCGTACCGATCGCAAATCCCGTCCGCCGCTGAATCTCGCGCAGATGCAACGCTCCAGCACCCAGTCCGAACAGCACGCGCAGAATCTCCGCCCGCACGCCCGAGCAAACCAGTTGAGCCAGTGCATTCATGTGTTTGCTTTTACCATACAATCGTGCGGTGTGGCCATACATGTCTTGCCCGCTTGTCGCACGCCCGCGCTCGCCAAACAACTTCGCACGCGCCACCCCTCCGGTCCAATGGCGTCATCGTGACTCTATGGCAACTCGATCTGTTGGAGCAGAGCACGGGTGATACACCGGGACGCATCTCAATTAGCCGGCGCGGTCTCGAACGCCGCGTCGGCGCCGTGGGTGGTTCCGTGGGCGTTGGTGGCGACGAGCCTGTAGTGGTATTTCGTCGCCGGCTTCAACCCGGTCAAATGGCCGAACGCGCTGCGCGGCGTGATCTGGATTCCCCCGGACATTGCTGGCGTCTGCGATCCATAGTTCTTGTCCGTGCCGTACTCGAAGTAGAAGGTCGCCGCTGCGCCGAGCGCGTTGAGCCGGCCCTCCAGCTTGGCTGAGGTCGCGGCGATGCGGCTCGCCGGGCCTGTCTCTGCGAGCGGCTGCGCAGTGGCGGGGGTCGCGAACGTACGGTCCGCGCCGCGCGTCGTGCCCGCGCTCGATGTCGCAACCCGCCGGTAGTGGTAGGTCGCGCCCGGTCTCAAGTCCGCGATGTCGGTGTTGACGTGGTACAGATCGTCGTCGGGCAGCATGGTCGCGCCGCTGCCGAACACTTCGACCTCGCCCAAGCCCCAATGGTCCGCGCGGTAGCTGGAGGTGACGCGAACCTTCATCGCCGTCGCCGCCGCGTTCAACTTCGAGTCCAGCGTGTAGGCCCAGTTCGCATTCGGCACACCCCGCTCCGGCAACGTGCGTTTCAGCAGTGGCGTGAAAGTCTTGCCGTCCGCGGCGACGAGCACCTCGACCTCCTTGGCGGGCCAGTCGGGATTCTGGTGCAGTTGCACGGCATTGATCGTGACCGGCTGCTCGAATGACCAGACGAACTCCAGCGGCGCCGCCGGCCCGGCCGCACTGCGCCACGCGCGGTCCTTGCCGTGCCGCCAGCCGTCGGTCAGCCGGGCCGCGTCGTCGCCGTCCGCTGGACTGCTCATCAACCGGCCGCCGTTGCTCGGCACCAGCAACGAATAGTTGCGATACGCGATCGTCAGATCGTCGAAGTCGATCGAGCCGGTCGGCGGATTCTTGACGTCGATGTAGGCCAGCATGTGAAAGAGGTCGATGTTGAGATGTCGCTGGCAGAAGTCGATCGAGCCGTACACGTATCCGCGCGTGCCGCCGCCGTAGGTCCAGTGCGTCGAATCGTTCGTGAGTCGGTACTCGGCGCGGTGCCATTTGCCGTCGAAGAGCAGGTCGGTGAGCAGGAATCCGGTGTGTGCCCAATTGGGCCGCTTCCAGTTGCCGCCAATGCCGTCCTCGATGTTCAGTTGACTCTGGCCGCAACTGCGCGATCGGTGGTCGATCTTCGTCTCCGTCAGCACCGATCGGGCCGGCCGGCTTTTCCTGTACGGAACGCGCACGACCATCGACCGGCCGGGCGAGTCGTTCTGGTGCGAAGCGACCTCTGGGCTCAAGCCGAACGAACTCGTGTGGGCCACGTCCGACGATCGCGGCGCGAGTTGGTCCGACCCGGCGCCGATCGCGATGCCGTTCGCCGGCGCCGCCGAAGCGCCCGGCTCGCTATGCGCCACCCGATCGGGTCGTTGGTTGGTTCCATACTCGCCCTACAACACGTTCGATTCGCAGTTGCGGGTTGATCGGGGCCAGGTGGTTGTCATGTTCAGCGACGACCGGGGCGAGACGTGGCGAGCGACTTCGATGTTGCGTTTCGCCGATGCAGAGACTGGGGCCGCCGAGGCGTGGGTGATCGAACTGTCAGACGGCCGATTACTCGGAACATGCTGGCACGTGGCGCATCGAGGCGGCGACCTGCCGAACGCCTTTGCGATCTCGCACGACGGCGGCGAGAGCTGGACCCCAACTCGCTCGACCGGGGTCCTCGGCCAATCGACCGCATTGGCTGCACTGCCCGACGGCCGCGCCCTCTTCGTCTACAATCAACGCAAGCACGCTCAACCGGGCGTATGGCTGGCGATCGTCCGGCCGACCGGCGACGACTTTGGAGTCGAGCGCAACCAGATCGTTTGGCGCGCGGAGTCGGCAACCCGCTCGGCCACGTCGGGCGAACTGGCCGAGTGGACAGACTTTTCTTTCGGCGAGCCTTCCGTGGCGGTCCTGCCCGACGGTAGCCTGTTGGTCGCATTGTGGTGCGTCGAGCCGGGCGGCTCGGGCATTCGGTACGTGCGGTTGAGGTCGAGCGAAGTATGAAGCGTTACCCTGCCTGTATTCTCTGCACGTGCGTGGTCCCGTGGGACGATGCGGGGAACCTGATCGAATCGCTGTTTGTCGACGAGATCAACCGGATGCTGCAGGTCACGCGGCACCTCTACGTCTTCGGCACGGCGGGCGAAGGGCACGCGGTGACCGATCGGCAGTTCGAGCGGATCGCGCGGGTGTTTCACGACACGATGCGGGCGGGCGGCGCCGAACCGATGGTCGGCGTGATCAGCCTGTCGCTGCCGACAATCGTCGAGCGGATCGAGCGGGCGCGGCAGATCGGCGTGCGGCAGTTTCAGATCTCGCTGCCCAGTTGGGGGGCGCTGACCGACGACGAGATGCAGACGTTCTTCCGCGCGACGTGCGGCCGATTTCGCGACTGCCAGTTCCTGCACTACAACCTGCTGCGGACGAAGCGGCTGGTCACGCCCGAACAATATGCCCAGCTCGCCGACGAGCACCCGAACCTGGTAGGGACAAAGAACTGCACCGACTCGATGGATCGGCTCGCCGGGCTGCTCACACTGTCGCCGCAGTTGCAACACTTCCCCGGCGAGGCGGGCTACGTGTACGCCAGCCAGCTTGGCGAATGCGGCCTCTTGGCGTCGATTGCGTCAAACCGGTCGGCGATCCAGGCGTTTTTCGAGGCGGGCCGGCGCGGCGACCTGCCGACGCTCATCGCGATGCACGCCGAGATTGCGGCCATCTTCAAGGAGTTGATCGCCGCGGTCGGGTCGGACGCGCACATCGACTCGGCCTTCGACAAGGTGCTCTGGAAGCTGCAAGACGAGCGGTTTCCGTTGCGTCTGCTGCCGCCGTACCAGGGCGCCAGCGACGCCGCATTCCAACGGTTCGCCGAGTTCGTGCGCATCAGGCACCCGCGCTGGTGGCCGGAACAGGCGGGGGCGTAGCCGTGACAGTTGAACGTGAGTCGCAGATTGAGACCGCGGCGGCCGAGTCGGCCGACGATGATTGCCCGCTCGCGCCGCGCGACCAATCGCGCAACGTGCTCTGCTTCGCCGGATTCTGGTGCATCTACTACCTGGCCGCGCCGATTTCGTACGTGGGCATCAACCATGCGAACCTGCTCAAGGACCTGGGCAACAGCGACACCGTGGCCAATCTGCCGCATGCGGTGTATCAGTGGCTCACGGCCTTTCCGATCCTGGTGGCGTGGTTTCTGCCGCAGCCCAAGCTGGTCAAGCCGCTGCTGGTGATTCCGCTGGTGGGCATGGCGATCGCGTCGGCTGCCGTGTCGGCCGCGCTGTGGTTGGAACTGCCGTCGACCACGGTGAGCGTCGCCGTCATCGCCCACGGCGCGGTGCTCGGCGCGTGCAACGGAGTGCTTGTGACAACTCTGTGGGAGGCGCTACGCCGCGGCGTCTCAACGGCGCGGCGCGGCCAGGCGCTGGGCGTCACGTTCGGCGTCGGGCCGCTGTTGGCATGCGTCGGATCGCTGGCCCAGCAGGCGTTGTTCTCGAAGGAGCCGGTCGGCGGCATCGAACTTGGCATCGAGTTTCCGCAGAACTACTTGGCGTTATTTGCGGCGTCGGTCCCGCTCTTGTTGTTGGCGATTGTCGCGTCGGCTTCGTTTGTCGTGCCGCTGCCGCCAGAGGAGCCGCCGAGCGAGTCGCGGTTCGCCGAGATCGTCGGCGGGCTGCGTCACTTCTTCACGTACCGCCCGATCGTCTTCGGCGCCGTCGCGTACGTACTGGTCTACTCTGGCCACGCGATCCTCGACAATGTGTCGATGCACGCCAAGGACGTGCTCGGCGAAGTATCGGCGACGACGATGGGCGTGCAGAACTTCCTGCGGTTTGGCTTCAAGGCCGTCACGGGCGGGCTACTCGGCTGGTTGCTCGCTAAGACCAACCCGAAGGCCACGCTGCTGAGCACGACGGCGATTCTGCTGTTCGGCATGGCGTGGGCACTCGGCGCATCGGGCCGCTGGTACCTGCTGAGCGCGGGGTTGCTGGGCGCCGGCGAACTGTTCGGGGCCTACTTCCCGAACTACGTCGCGACAGCTTCGGCCAAGTCGCAGGTGCGGGCGAACATCGCGTACTTGAATCTACTCGGATCGCTCGTCGGTTTCGCGTCGGTGATCTTCGGTCGGATATCCGATCGCTTCGGTCGGATCGCCAGCTTCCACACGGCGAGCGGCGTGCTGGTTGTCGCCATGATCTTGATCATCGTCGCGCTGCCGGCCCGCCCGGCCCCGCGCGGCGCTTGAAGCGTGGGGGCGCAGGCATCTTGCCTGCCGTTTCCTAGTGGAAACCTGACTGGCGGGCTGGAAGCCTACCCCACGGAAGGAAGAAGGACCGGAGGGCGTGAGATGACCGATACATCCGCGGTTGCGGCGATCGACGTACACGGTCACTTTGGCCGCTACCAACGCGGCAGCGCTGACATCGCAAACGAGTTCATGACGGGCTTTGCATCAGTCGTCGTCGAACGTGCGCGGCGAGCCAACATCCGCCTGACGATCGTCTCGCCGCTCGAGGCCCTGCTGCCGCGCGGCGGCGGCGACGCGGTCGCGGCGAACCGCAGCGCCGCTCAGATCGTCGCCGACACGCCCGGCCTCTTGCAGTACGTCGTCATCGACCCTCGGCGCACGGAAACGTACCGCCAGGCGGAAGAGATGCTGCAGCTCCCGCACTGCGTCGGCGTCAAGATCCATCCCGAGGAACACGTCTATCCGATCCAGGAACACGGGACAGCGATTTTTGACTTCGCCGCGCGACATCGGGCCGTCGTACTCTCGCACTCGAGCAAAAAAAACAGCCTGGCCGCCGACCTGGTCGTCTTCGCCAACCAGTTTCCCGATGTGCGATTGATCCTGGCCCACATCGGATGCGGCTGGGACGGCGACTACACGCACCAGGTGCGAGCGGTGCAGAAGAGTCGCCACGGCAACGTCTACGCCGACACATCGAGCGCCCGGTCGATCACGCCGAACCTGATCGAATGGGCGGTGCGCGAGATCGGCGCCGACCGCGTCTTGTTCGGCACCGACACGCCGCTCTACCACGCCTCGATGCAGCGCGTTCGCATCGACCACGCCGACCTGCCGGACGTCGAGAAGCGATTGATCCTCTGCGAGAACGCCGAGCGTATCTTCGGCCTGCCACACTCGCTCCCGCTTTGATTCACCGGTCGTGGCGGCATGGCGCGGCCGAGGCGACGATGTGCCGTTCGCAAACGCGACGGTCACCCTCCAGGACTACCCCTTTGCGTCTTTGCGCCGTTGCGTGAGATCATTCCTTCGCATCAAGTTCGCGATCCGACTCCGGACGATCCATCTCACGCAAAGGCGCAAAGACGCAAAGAAGAGGGCGCTCATTCCCTTAGGCCGTTGACGACTCGATTAATTCCGTCCTTGATCAGTTCCTCGCCGAAGTTGATGAGCAATCCAAGTCGCTTGTCCATCAATCGAAGATAGGTGAGGAGCTGCTTCTTATGCACGGGGGCGACGGTCTCGACCGACTTCAGCTCCAGCACCAACTTGCCTTCGATGATCAGATCGGCTCGGAAGCCTTCATCGAATCGTAGCTCGTCATAGACAATGGGCACGGGCACTTGTCGTTCGACCTGGAGTCCGCGTTTTTTCAATTCATACGCCAGCACGACTTCGTACACGCTCTCCAGCAGTCCCGGTCCCAAACGCGTGTGCACCTGAAACGCCGCATCGACTACCACCTTCGCTCTCGTTCTCCGTCATCTCCCTCCCCCTTTGCGTCTTCGCGCCTTTGCGTGAGACTGTTCGGCTGTGATGCCCTTCCATCACTCGCTCGTCGTAGATGAGAGTGCCCGCCGGCCCATGACGGACCACCAGGTGTAGTTTCGGCCGGGGTGATCCGCACCGTCCTCAAGCAACAGCGCGAGCACCGCGGCGAGCGCGAAGCCGACGCAGCACGGCACGGCAATCGCCAACATGATCGACAGATCGAACTGCGTTCCGAACAACTGGCGACAGTAACTCCAACTGACGGAGACGCCTAGCGACGCCAGCACTGCCGGCACGGCAGAACGAGCGGTGGCGCGAGGCAGGAACATGCCGATCAGAAACAGGCAGCCGAGCGGGCCGAGGAACATGTTGAAGGTGCGCGGCATTAGGTCGAAGATGTTCATGCCCAACGATTGTGCCATCCACGCCACGCCGAGCGCGATCAGGGTGCAGCCGCCGCCCAGCACGAGCGTCAGTCGTCGGGCGGTCCTGAGCCGTTCGCGGTCGGTTCCGCGTTCGGGGCGGACCCGTTCCAGAACATCCTGCGTCGCGACGGCGGTGATGCTGTTCACGCCCGACACGAGCGTCTGCATCGCGTCGCAAAGGAAGTTGGCCAAGATCAGGCCACCGAATCCCATCGGCAGTTGGTGCGCGAAGAAGTAGGGCATCAGCGCTTCGCCCGCGCTCGTCGGAGTCAGTCCAGGCCGCAGCCGATCGGGAAACCGAAGGTAGAAGAACAGCAAGGCCATCCCCGAAAGAGCCAGCAGGCAGGCGATCGCGAAGGCCGCGATGATGTTGGTCACGTAGCTGTTTCGCGCGGCCGCGTGCGACGGCGTCGATGCGTAGCGCTGCAGCACGACCTGGTCGGAACAGTGGGTGCATATCTGCCAGAAGAAACCGTTCAAGAGTGCCGTGCCGATCGTCATGCGCACCGTCGGATCGAAGCTGAACCACAGCGGCCGCGTGTGCCCGGCTGAGTGCCGACCCACCGCGGCCCACCACGCCGCCGGACCATGCCCGGTCGCGAACCACACGTAGCCCACGATCACCGCTGCGCCGCCGAACAGCATCAGCGCCTGCAGCACGTCGGTCTGCACGACGGCTTTCAGTCCGCCGAAGCAGGTGTAGAGCGTGGCCGCGACGCCAAGCACCACGACGACCGTGTACAAGTCCCAATCGGCCATCTTGGCCAGTGCCAGCGAGCCGCTGTACATCACCATCGACACCCAGCCCAGGCGCAGCAGAAAAAACAGCACGCCGCCCAGCAACCGCGCGCGGTAGTCGAAACGGTGCTCCAGATACTCGTACGCGCTGGTAAACCGCATGCGCATGAAGAACGGAATGAACAACGGCACCACGACCATCGCGGCCGGGATCACCGCCAACTGAGTCGCGAAGCCGGCGATGCCGTTCTTGACGATCTCGCCGGTCAGGCCCAGATAGGTGAGCGACGACATCAGCGTCGCCATGATGCTCAGCCCGACCGCCAGCCACGGCAGCCGTCGACCGCCCAGAAAGAAATCGTCCGTGTCGCGGTCGCGACGCGACGCCCAATACACGATGCCGATCGTGACGATCAAATAGACCCCGACCATCACGAAGTCGAGCATGTCTAATCCGGTCGGTGGGCGAGTTGCGTTCGGCGGCACATCAGCCTCCTGCATTCGGTATGCGAGCGGCAGGATTGTATCAACGTGCGCTGCGACGTACACTTCGCACCGGCAAGCCTTCCCTCAATCCACGCCGAGGTGACCCATGCTCAGCCGCAGATCGCTCCTACGGACCACCGTGGGCGCCGCAGTCGGCTCGCTGCCGCTGGTCGCCGCGACAGCTCGCGCCGGCGCAGGCCGCAAGAAACTGGCGGTCGTCACCACCGAGTGGCGCTACCGCTCGCACGCCTGGCACATGGCCGAGCGGTTCCTCGTCGGCTACCCCCGACAAGAAAAAATGGCACCGGCCGCCGCTCGACGTGGTCTCGGCCTATGTCGACCAAACGCCCGACAACGACCTGAGCCGTAAGCGGGCCGCCGAGTTCGGCTTCACCATCTACCCGACCGTCGCCGAGGCGCTGCGGTGCGGCGGCGGCAAACTCGCCGTGGACGCCGTGCTGCTCATCGGCGAACACGGCAACTACCCGGTCAACGAGATCGGCCAGAAGCAGTATCCCCGCTACGAGCTGTTCTCAAAGATCACCGAGGTCTTCCGCCAGGACGGCCGCACGACTCCGGTCTTCAACGACAAACACCTCTCGTGGAAATGGGAGTGGGCCAAGGAGATGGTCGACACGGCCCGCTCGCTCGGCTTTCCGTTCCTGGCGGGTTCGTCGTTGCCGGTGACGTGGCGCATGCCGGCGATCGACATGCCGTAGGGGGCCGACGTCGAAGAGGTGATGTGTGTGTGGCGATCGGCGGCATCGACAGCTACGACTTCCACGCCCTCGAAACAATCCAGTGCATGGCCGAACGGCGGCGCGGCGGCGAGACCGGCGTCGTGGCGATGCACGCACTGCGCGGCGATGCAGTCTGGCGCGCGAGGGACGGCGGCTCGTGGTCGGCGGTCGGCTGGGACCCTCAACTGTTCGAGGCATGCCTCTCACGCAGCCACACACTCGCTCAGCCCGAATCGTTCAGCCACCGCTATCCCACGGCCGATCAGATTCGCCAGTGGGTCAAGGAGCCGATCGCCTACCGGTTCGAGTACGCCGACGGACTGAAAGCGACCATGCTGCTCATGAACGGCCTGGTGGACGACTTCACGTTCGCCGCGCGGTTGAAGGGCGAGTCGGCGCCGCTCGCGACGCTGTTTCACCTGCCGCCGACTCCGAACGTCGTCTACTCGACGGCGCTGATGTCCAAGGCGGAAGACATGTCCCTCGGCGGCCGGGCCGCGTACCCGGTCGAGCGCACGCTGCTGACGAGCGGCCTAAATAGCCTTGCACGATTCTGGGACAGTAGCCCGACGCGCCAGCGAGGG
>DAIOWH010000154.1:0-15425 GCA_036758585.1 Planctomycetia bacterium | reverse complement strand
GTCAGGTCTGCGCGCCATCACAGCGACGGTGCTGATGATGAGATTGAATCGGACGCGGTGTTGGCGACGACACGGGTTCGTTGGGCGTTTCGGGATGGCACGTGTCGCTACGAGCATAGCTGTCAATTCGCCAGGACGCCGCCGGCCAACGCGAACGTGGATGCATATCGCTCGACTTGCACGCTCACCGACGGTGTTCATACCTTCGAGATTATCTATCCCGTGGATCAACGTACACACGCTGAACAGGCTGAAGTCGTGCCGGGCATAGAGGAGTTTCATCGCCGAGTAGTCCTGCAGCCGCCGCTAGGTGTCGGTTTTCCCGAGTGCTCGGGTGGATCGCCCGCGTTCCTGGACTTTGGCGGGCTAATCGACGCGGCTTTGAACAATCGCTTGGGCATCACAGCGTCTCTTGACGGACAGGCGGAAATCGCGGGTAGGTCAACAGCCGTCGTGACCATCCGTCGTGACGGGAAAGACTGGCGGCGCTACTGGATTGACGTCGAGCGCGGCGGGATACCACTACAGATGGAACAACACGAAGCCGGCACGCTGCTGGTGCGCGACACCAATCTTGACCTGCGCGAGACCGGGAACGGTTGGTTACCGTTTCGCGTCCGGAGACAGTTCGTCGGACAACCCAACGCGCACGAGTTGACTATGGTCTCATTCGACGACAAGCGGCCAACAGACGATGTTTTTCAAATCCCGCTCCATCCCGTTTGTTTCTTCACCGATAGAGTGAAGAACTTGTTCTATGAGGTGGAGCATGACACGCACTTTGGTTTTGGCAAACTTGCCGGACCGGTCAGCCAAGTCGCCACGGTCGATCTCAATGCGATTCAAGGTCCCCGGTTTGACCTGACTGCGCGACCGAGCAACAGGAGCGGATCGGTGTGGTTCTGGGTTTGTACGGCGGCCGGTACTTGTGTTGCAGATTTTTTCGGACGGTCCATAGTTCTTGTGGTCGCGTCGCCCGCACGCACGTGCCCACGGCCGAGGCGCTCGAGTTGGAGCTTGCGTTCCTTGAATACTGGTTGAAACACCGCGATCGCGAGTAGGCTGCGGGGAGCGCTTGCCCGAATGCGCCGCCGGTGAGTACCTTATTGCCATGTTTCACCACTCGGCCAATGCACCGGTCAGCCGCAGAGACATCATGCGACTTGCCGCGGCTGGTTCGCTGGGGCTGATGCCTGCCGCCGGCTTGGGCCAGGAGGACGCACAGCTCCGTCAGCGGCGCGTCTGGCTGCGACTGCTGCTGGAACAGGTCGAGCAGGACGTCGGAGCGGGCAAACCGCTCACCGAACAGGAGCGTTACCTGGCCGGCCTGACGCGCGTGAAGACCATCTATCTCGACGACTCGAGCGGCGACTTGATCCTGGAAGGGCCGGGCGAAGACAAGTGGGAGGTGCGTGCCGACGGCACGGCGATCGGCGCGAAATCGGGTGAGCCGCTGTTGCAACTGGACGATTTTGCGGTGGCCTGGCGCAACGCGAACGACGGCAGCCCGCCGCCGTCGGTATCGCTCGAACATCGGCAGGAATCGATCCAGCGCATGCGCGACTTCATTCGCGGCACTCCGCAACCGACCACAGCCGCCGCGCGGGCCGATTACACTCGCCGGCTTCAGGAGGCGTGGGGGCTGCAAGACGCCGTCACCGGCGGCGTACCGACGAACACGCGGTTCAACAAGGTCATGGTCGACGCCGACTGGGAGATGAAGCGAGTCTCGCTCGGTCTCGCCGAAACCGGCGTCAAGGACTTTCCGACCTACGTCGATCTGGAATTCAAGGATCTGCGCCGCCGCGTGCTCGCCGAAGGAGTCGGCGCGCGCAAACCCGACGGGGGCAGCCGCTTCTGGTTCTTTCCGGCGTACACCGACTTCGCTCATAGCGAGAAGCTCGACGCCGTCGCGATCCCGGACAATCCGGTCCAACTGCTGACCGAGAGTCACTTCCGCAACATGGCCGAGGGCCGGCAGGTGCAACAGGATCCGTCGACCGCGGCCAAGGAGTTCGCCGACGCCTTCACCAAGCAGTACGCCGCGGTTGCCGAACACGCGGTGATATTCGGTGAGCTTCGCAACTTGTTTGACTGGGTGGCGGTCGCGCGGCTCATCCGCCTGATCGACGCGCCGCGCCGGCTCGGCTGGGACATGGGCTACCTGCGTCGCGGCTATCCGGTCAACCAGTTGAACGTGCCCGGCACGATGCCCGGCCAGGTGGCGCTGCGGCACGCCGAGGTGAAGATTGCCGCGGGACTCGCCAGCCTGGTGTTCCCCGCGCGGGGCGGCGTGTCGATCGATGTGGCGCCGCGGCTCGCTCGCGATCGAGCAAGCCTGCTCGAGTCGCAGCGCAAGACACGTTTGCGCGACCGTCCGCGCCGCGGCTTCTTCAGCTAGTCGTCGTCAAGGAACCACAATCTTGGCAAACCTCTTGCCGATCATGATGATCGCGACGCTGAACTCACAGTCCGGATCTCGAACGCGGCCGGCCGGCGCTCGCGGGTTGCCGCGGCGCCTTGTTGCCGCGATCGGCGTCGCCTTGGCGGCTGTGACGGGTCCGGCGTTCGCTCAATCGCCGGCGTCGGCGTCGCAGTTGCCGCAGCCCGCGCTGGGCATCAATCTCGCCGGGCCGGCCGATTGGAACACCGAGCTGCCGTTTGTCGATGCGTTCCGACTCTCGCGAGCGTGGATCAGCCAGAAGCGCGGCGAGGCGTGGGGCAAGGGTCCGAAGCTGGATATCGACGAGCATGGCTGGGTTCGCCGGTTGGAGCCTGGTTGCTTCGCCGAGACGCCGCTGTGCACAATCGACGGGGGCCATTACCCGAGTGGCGATTGGACCGTGCTGTGGGAGGGCGAAGGCAAACTGCAACTGTCGAAAGGCAAGGTGCTCTCGAGTTCGCCGGGCCGCATGGTCGCGACGATCGACTCGCAAGGCGGCGGTTTCTTCCTGCGGCTGCTTGAGACCAACCCCGCCAGCCCGGTACACAACATTCGTGTGATCATGCCGGGCTTCACGGCCGACGATGCCGACCGCAATCCGTGGCACCCGCGGTTCCTCGATCGCTGGCGCGGCGTGGCGTGCGTGCGATTCATGGACTTCCAAAAAACGAACAACTCGCCGCAACGCCAGTGGAGCGATCGGTCGCGCATCGACGACGCGACGTTCACGCGCGACGGCATTCCGATCGAACTGCTCTGCGACTTGGCGAACCGAATCGACGCCGACGCATGGTTCTGCATTCCGCATCAGGCCGACGACACGTACGTGCGCGAGTTTGCCCGGCTCGTGAAAGCGAAGCTCGCGCCGCGCCGCAAGGCGTACGTCGAATACTCGAACGAGGTCTGGAACGGCCAGTTTCAACAACACCGTTACGCGGGCGAGCAGGGCCGGAAGCTTGGGTTGGCCGAGAAGCCCTGGGAGGCCGCATGGCGCTACACCGCGCGGCGGTCGGGCGAGATCTTCCGCATTTGGGAAGATGTGTTCGGCGGCCACGACCGGCTGGTCCGCGTGCTGCCGTCGCAGGCAGCGAACAGCTTCGTCGCGAAACAGGTGCTCGGCTGGCAAGATGCCGGTCGGCACGCCGACGTACTGGCCATCGCTCCGTACGTCTCGATGAACATTCCCGAGCGCGGCGATCGACTGACGGCTGCCGAAGTTGCTGAGTGGACGGTCGACCGGTTCCTCGACTACGTCGAGGGCCACGCTCTGCCCGAGAGCATCCGCTGGATGCAGGAAAACAAGAAGGTCGCCGATCAGTACGGTTTGAAACTGATCTCGTACGAGGCGGGCCAGCACTTCGTCGGGGTTGGCGGGGCCGAGAACAACCAGCAACTCACGAAGTTGCTGCACGCGGCGAACGCACATCCGCGGATGCGCGAGATCTATCGCAAGTACTACGCCGCGTGGGAGGACTCGGGCGGCGACTTGCTCTGTCATTTCTCCAGCGTCGGCGCGTGGAGCAAGTGGGGGAGTTGGGGGCTGCTGCAGTACGCCGACGATGATCCGGCCGCATCGCCCAAGTTCGCAGCGACGATGGAGTGGGCAAGGAAGCTTGGCCAGCGTGCCAGGTAACGTGAATCGTCTTGCGTGCGGTAATCGCCGCAATGGTCACATCACGCTGTAGCCCGCGTCGACCGGCAGCGCGACGCCGGTGACGAAATCGGACGCCTTGCTGGCGAGGAACACGGCGGCGCCGGCGAGGTCGGCGGGCTTGCCCCAGCGGCCCTGCGGCGTGCGTGCGAGCACTCGCTCGTACAGGCCGGGAACCTCTTCGCGCGCGCGGTTGGTCAGATCGGTTTCGATCCAGCCGGGCAGAATGCAATTCACCTGAATGTTGTCTTTGGCCCAGGCGATCGCGAGCGACTTGGTCAGTTGCACGACGGCCCCCTTACTGGCGGCGTAGGCCGGCGCGAACGAGACGCCGAAGATGGAAGTCATCGAGCCGATGTTGATGATCTTGCCGGCACCGGCCGACTTCATCGCGGCGTAGCAGGCCTTGGCGCAGATGAGCACGCTGGTCAGGTTCGAGTCGATCACCTTGGACCAGTCGGCGACCGGCAGATCCTGCGGCGGCTTGCGAATGTTGATACCGGCGTTGTTGACGAGGATATTTATCTGGCCGAACTCGCGAATCGCGGCGTCGGCCATGCGCGCCGCGTCGGCCTCGCTCGTAACGTCGATCGCCACGCTGATCGCCCGCGCGCCGACTTTCTGGAGCGAAGCGACCGCCTGCTTGTTCTTTTCTACGTTGCGGCCGGCCACGACGATGTTGGCGCCGGCTTCGGCCAGCCCGTGGGCCATGCCGAGTCCGATGCCGCCGTTGCCGCCGGTCACGATCGCGGTCTTGTCGCGTAGGTCGAATAGTTGCACGTCGCTCTCCGATCAGTTGGTGCTCGCGCTGGGTGTGGTTCCGGTCGCGTCGGGCGGAGCGGCCGGCTGGGGCGCGGCCGCTGTGTCGCCGGCCGGCGCACCGAAGTCCTCTTCCTCACCTTCGATGAACACTTCGTTCAATTCCGTATTGTCCACGTCGCGACGCAGCAAGTAGTAGATGACGGTCGAGGCCGACCAGAAGTAGCTGTAGACGAATCCAACCAGCAGCGCGAAGGCCACGTAGAGCCAGAACCCGGCGGCGATCGCGGCGATCCGCATGACGCCGGTCGGCGGCTCAGCGGCATCCGCTGGCCCCCAACCGCTGGCACTCGGCGCGTAATAAGTCAGTTGCTCGAGCAGTGCGGCGAGTCCGTCGCGGCCGCCCCACGACACGGCCCAGGTCGACATGTGCACCACGAGATCGGCGAACATCAAGACAAAGAACGAGCACAGCGAACCGAACACGGCGGCCACCACGGCATAGAACAGGTAGTGCCACGGTCGATGAAAGACATAGGCGAACGAGCGGCTGATGGCGTCGAAACTGTCGGACGATTCGACGCTGATCGTCGAGAACATCAGCGGCCACGCGGCCGCCCAGGCGATCACGATCAGTGCCATGACGAACCCGGCGATCAGCGGCAAGAACCAGAGACCGCCGGCGAACAGCGGGCCGATGACCGGGATGTTGCTGATCAGGCCACCGCCCGCGCACATGACCGCGAAGAAGCTGATGAAGATGAGCGGAATCACGGGCGCGCCCGCAAACGACAAGAGCTTCGAGCAGGCGAATCTTACCGCCTCGCCCAGCCCGATCTTCTCTTCGCGTGCGAATTGAATTGCGGCGATGCGAGTGATCGCGCCGCCGAAGACCGCCCAGACGATCGCCGCCCACACGCCGCACGCCAGCGCGAACGCCGTCGTCACCAACCCCGCATCGCGAGCGAACAGCTCGCCGAACGGCCGACGCAACTCGTCCACCGGGCGCAGGATGAACCGCCAGTGGCTGCCGAGTTGCGTGAGCGTTTGGACCGGACTGTGCAACAGTTGGTCGACGATGCCGAACCCGCGCCGGATGCCGAAGCTCGCCTCGATTGCGGCCCGATCGGCCCCGACCATTTTCGTGCCGGTGGCGGCCTCGATGTCATTGACCAGGTTCGTGACTCCAAACCTCGCCTCGAGCTTCGCGCGATCCGCGGGCGGAATGTAGCCGACGCTCCGTTCAATCTCGGCCAGCAGCTGAGCGGCGCCTTGGCTCGACGAGACCGTGAACGGCTGCCACTGGCCGCGGTCCCACGGCCAGTGAGCGATCGCGTCGGCCTGGCGATCGACCGCCGGGTTGCCCGAGACGCGGCTGAACACGCCCGCGAGCAACACCCAACCGGCCGCGGTGATGGTCACACCCAAAGCGGCCAGCACCATCTTCTTCAGATCGACCGCCATACCGAACGCGCGGAACAACGAGAGCCACGGAAAAAGCTGACGCCAGTGCACCTCGCGCAGAGCCGCCTTTTCCTCAGCCATCGCAAACGCTCCTTTCAAGAGTTACGCGGAAGCCTACAAACCGGCGGCAATTATAGCTGCGGCGATAGGGCAAGCAAGAAGAGGAGCAAGCGCGGCTCGACGGTCATTTCGTCTCACGCCCGATCTCCGCCAAGGCCGTACAGAGCGCCTCGATGTCGGCGGACGTAGTCGCGTGGCCGGGGCTGATGCGCACCGTGCCGTCGGGGAACGTGCCGATCTCCTGGTGGGCGTACGGAGCGCAATGCAGGCCGGGTCGCACACAGATCTGAAACGCCTCATCCAGCGCCATGGCCACTTCCTGAGTCTGCCAGTCGGGGTTGACGAGCGACAGTGTGCCGACGTGCGATTCGCGGCGAAACGCGCCGGCTACGCGACACAGCTTCGAGTCGTCGGCCCAACGTGCGAGTTGTTCGATCAGGTCGAGCTCGTGCCGAATGATCTCAACCTGCCCGCGCTGGCGGATGAACCGGACGCCCTCGATCAGCCCGACGACGCCGAGCACGTTGGGAGTGCCGCCTTCGAGGACGTGCGGGAACTCGCTCGGTTGGATCGGCTGCTTCGAGTCGCCGCCTGTGCCGCCCTCGCGCCAGGTGCGCACCTGGGCACGCGATCCGACATACAGCCCGCCCGTGCCGGTCGGGCCGAGCAGGCTCTTGTGACCGGGGAACGCCAGCAGGTCGATATTCATTGCGCGAACGTCGATCGGGACCGCGCCGGCGGTCTGTGCGGCGTCGACCAGGAACAGCACGTCGCGCTCGCGCGCGATCCGACCGATTTCGGCGATGGGTTGCACGGTGCCCAGCACGTTCGAGGCGTGGCAGAGCACGACGAGTCGCGTCTGCGGCGTGATGGCAGCTCGGATGTCGTCGGGATTCAAGTATCCAGCGCCATCGGGGCGGACCTTGACCAGTTCGATTCGGCCGTCGTTCTTGAGTCGCTGTAGCGGTCGCGACACGCTGTTGTGTTCGAGCGTGGAGGTGATGACGTGGTCGCCGTCCTGGATCACCCCCTTGATCGCCATGTTCAGCGCGTCGGTGCAGTTCAGCGTAAAGATGAACCGCTCGGCCGCTTCGCCGCCCAAGAACTGATTCAGCAGATGCCGCCCGTCGTGCAGCACGCGGTCGGACCCCATGGCCATGCGGTGACTGCCGCGGCCAGGATTGCCGAGCGCCGTGCGCGCGAACCGATCCATTGCGTCGTAGACGCAATCGGGTTTCGGGAAGCTGGTGGCGGCGTTGTCGAGGTAGATCATGGCAGGGGTCAGGGGCCAGAGGTCAGCGGTCAGGGCGGAGACTGAGAGATTCGACGTTCAAGAGATTGTATCAGGCCGTTGAGCATTCGCCCGATCTCACTCGCTCGTTCGAGTAGAGATTGTAGAGAGTTTGCGTCTAGGTAGTTCAATCGCGCGGCAATCTGCAAATGGGTTTCAACTTCCATCAGGGATCCATAGGCAACAGAAAGATGGCGAAGGAATTCCTTCGTGTGGCTGCGCCCGTGGCCTTCAGCGATGTTCGCCGGCACTGATGTGACTGCTCGTTGAAGCTGCGAGGAGATGCCGTAGGTCTCTGACTTCGGGAATCGTGCCGTTGCGCGATAGGACTCGATGACCAAGTCCATCGCCCTCTGCCACACGTCGAGATCCCGATAGCTCTTGATTGCCATTACAGTCAGTACTCTTGCCCTGATCTCTGGCCCCCGACCCCCGACCCTCAGTGTCCAATGTACTGTGCGTACAGCGTCTTCGCCTTGTTGATGTCGTTCGTCCCCTTGATGATCGCACGGCCGTCGGGGAAGACCGTGAACTCGTAGCCTTCGACGGCGAACTTCAGCATGAACCGGTTGTAGGTCACGGCGCCGAGCGACGCGAGCTGTCGCTCAAGGCTCTCGAACGACAGCCGCCCGGCCGTGCGGTGGGCGATCTGGACGGAGTTGCGCCCGCACAGGCTGGTGGTGTGCGAGCCGAGCTTGCCGTCGAGCCACTCGAAGTCGCGGCGCTTGCAGGTGGGGCAATCGACTTTGTCGCGCAGGCCGCTGATCTTGAGATTCTTGAACGTGCCGTCCCAGATGTCGATCATGATCAGGTTGCGGTTGATCGCGTCGAATTGACCGGTGAGGATTTTCAATGCCTCGGCCGCCTGCAGCGATGCGATGATGTTTACCGTGGGCCCGAGGATGCCTGCCGTCTCGCAGGTTGGGGCCATGCCGGGCGGCGGACTCGATTCGATCACGCAGCGTAGGCACGGCGTCTCGCCGGGGATGATCGTCATGACCTGACCGTGGCTGCCGATGCAGCCGCCGTAGACCCACGGCTTGCCGGTCTTCACGGCCACGTCGTTGATCAGGTAGCGGGTCTCGAAGTTGTCGGTGCCGTCTAGGATCAGGTCGGCGTCGCGGGTCAGGTCGAGGATGTTGGTGTGGTCGATGTCGGTGACGACCGGCTCGACGTGAATCGACGAATTGACGGCTTCGAGCTTGCGTGCCGCCGCCTCGGCCTTGGGCAGGGCCTCGTTCACGTCGTTCTCGTCGAACAACACCTGGCGTTGCAGGTTGTGCATCTCGAGGAAGTCGCGATCGATCACGCGCAGGTGACCGACACCCGCACGGGCGAGCGAACTGGCCAATACGGTGCCGAGCGCGCCGCAGCCGCAAAGCGTCACGTGGCTCTGCATCAACCGCCGCTGGCCCTCGACGCCAATGCCGGGAAACATGACCTGACGGCTGTAACGATCTGGAATGGGCGACGAGCCGCTCGCCGAAGGCTGATTGCCGCCTGATGATTGATCTGTTGCCATGCTGTTCATCCGCCCGCGACCGCGGGAATGATGCTGACCTCGTCACCGTCCTTGACCGGCGTGTCCAGGTTATTCAGGTAGCGAATGTCCTCGTCGTTGACGTAGACGTTCACGAAGCGGCGGATTTTGCCGGCATCGAGCATGCGCTCGGTGATGCCCGCGTACTGCTTGCCTAGGTTCTGCAGCACTTCGCTTACGGTCGCGCCGCTTGATTCGACCGAGTCCTTACCGCCGGTGTATTGCCGCAGCGGCGTGGGGATCATGACTTTCACTGGCATCTGCAGTCTCCTTGTGCGCGGCAGACAGGTTGTCCGCCTGCCATCAACTCGCGGCCAACAATTCGTTTGGTTCCACGATCGCCTCGAACTGGTCGAGCGACGGCCCGATGACTTTCAGTTCGCCGAGCACCTCGACCAGCGCGTCTTGAGTCTTCAGGCCGTTGCCGGTGATGCAGAGGACGGTCGGCTCGTCGCGCGGAATGCGGCCCGATTCGATCAGGCGCTTGGCCGCCGCGACTGTCACGCCGCCGGCGGTCTCGGCGAAGATGCCCTCGGTCTCGGCGAGCAGTCGCATCGCCGCGACGATCTCTGGGTCGGTCGGATCTTCGGCCCAACCGCCCGACCCGCGAATCACGCCCTGAGCGAAGTAGCCATCGGCCGGATCGCCGATCGCGAGGCTCTTGGCGATCGTCTTAGGATGACGCACCGGCCGGATCGTCTCGCTGCCGTCCTTCACGGCCCGAATGATCGGGTTGCAGCCGGCCGCCTGGGCGCCGTAAATCTTGCACGTTGGGTCGTCGATCAGCCCGACCGTCGCCATCTCGCGAAACGCCTTGTCGATCTTGCAGATCAGGCTGCCGCCGGCCATTGGAACCACCACATGTTTCGGCGTGCGCCAGCCGAGCGACTCGGCGATCTCGAAGCCCATGCTCTTCGATCCTTCGGCGTAGTAGGCCCGCAGGTTGATGTTCACGAAGCCCCAGCCGTATCGGAACGCGACCTGAGTACAAAGGCGATTCACCTCGTCGTACGTCCCCTCGACGCCGACGATGTTGGCGCCGTAGACCTGCGTGCCGACGACCTTGGCCAGCTCGAGGTTGGCCGGAATGAAGATGTAGCTGGTCAGGCCGGCCGACGCCGCATTGGCCGCCACGCTGTTGGCGAGGTTGCCGGTTGAAGCACAACCGACCACTTGGAAGCCAAACTCCTTCGCCTTGCTCAGCGCGACCGACACGACGCGGTCCTTGAACGACAGGGTCGGGAAGTTTACCGCGTCGTTCTTGACGTACAACTCGTCGACTGCGAGGGCGGCGCCCAGCCGATCGGCGCGGATCAGCGGCGTGCCGCCGACCGACGCGCCCACGGTCGGCTCGCCGTCGATGGGCAGCAGCTCGCGGAACCGCCACATGTTCTCGGGCCGCAACTCGATCTTCTCGCGCGAGAGCGACTCGGCGATCGCCTCGTAGTCGTAATCGACTTCGAGCGGACCAAAGTCCTCGGGACAGAAGTTGTTCGGTTCCTTGGGATACTCCTTGCCGCACAGCCGGCACTTCAGGCCTCGGACGAATTCCTGGCTCATCGCGTCTCCCGTAGCATGAAGCAGAATCAAGTTGGTGCGAGTCGGTGAATACGCATTGGTTTGAACAGGAGGCAGAGGGAACAGAGGCGAAACCACGAGTCGGGGGCCTCGTTTCCCTGATTTCTGACCTCTGATTCTCTGATTACTCTGTTGTCTCCTGTGCAACGGTCCATACTCGATGCTGAACCGTGGGTCATCTGCGGCGAGGTTCCAACTCGGACGGCGGGGTTCAGGAGGGGAAAAACAAAGCCCCTTCTGGTAAAGATAAGAAGAGGCTGCTTTGAAGCACCACCTTATCTTCCCCGACGGTCTCGGGCGGGAATTAGCACCTGCGTTCGATTTGCACCGAACCGGTTGCTGTGGCTTCTCAGGGCCCGTCCCTCAGCCACTCTCGATAAGATGACAAACCAAATTGTCGGCCACGATTCTAGGGGTTCAGCCGCGCGCCCGTCAAGGCAATATGACATGGCGCGCCTGCCCGCTCCCCCGAGCTTGATCGTGCTCTGTGTCGTTTGGTGCCGGCGACGCCGCTGGCATGACGGGTGACAGTTTCTATTCAGGCGGGAAAGCCACGATCCTAGGTGCCATTCAACAGGCGCACAGCGGCCGTGGTTGGTTTGGTGCATACGGTTGGCTACAACAAGTTTGTGACGGCACAATCCCGAACACCACGGTCTGGCATGGCGTCTGCCTTGCGGTGAGGGGAGGGCCGACGGCCCAGTGAGGAGGAACAAGTGTCAAACCTTTCGAACGACCACGGCCTACTGACTGCGTTGCAGATTACGCCGCAGTCGGTCGAGGAGTACGCCTTCTACCTGGGCTGGCAGCACGGCGTAGAACGATACGCGTCCAGAGTGATGCCGGTCACCCGCAACCTGTTTCCCTCGTACCTCCGCCGACTTGGCTTCTTGCAAATCCGGCTGCTCTGCCCGTTCCCCGCGGAAACCGTGGCGAGCTACTTTCGGAACTGCACGACCCTCGTGGACGTGGAGATGAACTACTCGGCACAGCTTGCCGGCCTGGTTCGCGAACAGACCGGTATCGCACCGACTTGCCACATTGTGAAGTACAGGCATCGGCTGTTCCGGCAAATTGGTGCACTTCCTACACAACTACGGAATCCACACGCTGCACGGTCGAGTGCTGCCCTACGCGACGGGGGCGAAGCTGGCCAACCCGTCGCTCGAGGTGATCGCGGTCGGCGGCGACGGCGACGGGCTAGGCATCGGCGCCGGCCACCTGGTCAATGCCGGCCGCCGCAACGTGGACATCGCCTACTTGATCCACGACAACCAGGTCTACGGCCTCACCAAGGGCCAGGCCTCACCGACCATGCAGCTAGGCACCAAGACCAAGTCGTTGCCGATGCCGAACATCCAGGGTGCGATCAACGCGCTGTGGCTGGCGCTCGTCAGCGGCGCCACGTTCGTCGCGCGCGTATAGCTACGACGTCAAGCAGCTTGTCGAGATCATCGAGCGGGCCGTACGGCACAAGGGGTTCGCGTTCGTCGACGTCCTGCAGCCGTGCCCGACCTACAACGATCTGAATACGAAAGATTGGTACGGCGGCGTGGATCGCAAGGCCGCTCAATCGGGCAAGCCGCTGCCCCGCGTGCAGCGAATAGGCGAGAAGGATCTCGACCCGGTGGTTCACGAGCCGGCCGAGGCGACCGCAAAGCTCATCGCCGCGATCAAACTGGCTCAGGAGTGGGGCGACCGGATTCCGATCGGCGTCTTCTATCAAAACGAATTCGTGCCCACGTTCGAAGATCGCATCGGTGGTCGCATCTCAACCTACATCGACCAACCGCCCGCCTTCTCGCCGATCGCCGACGAATTCGGCGCCTCCACAAGCGACATCACATCGCTCGTGGCCGAATTGCAGGTGACGGGCCCGGCGACCTGACGCCCGCCATTGCGCTCGCCCTCAGGTTCGTGAACTGGAAGACAAGTACATCCGCACCGTTCAAGAACTCCTTGGGACGAAGATGTTTCCCATGATTTACGCGCGCGTTCTAAAACGCGGCAGACGTGTCCAGAGTCCCGCCGACAAGTCGCCCCACGCGCCCCAACCGACCGTGATATTCAGACGCAACGGTCTGGATATCACGGACAGCGCCATCGACAGCTTTCGAAACAACCCCTTGACAAGCCACCACTTGCCCAGTCAATTAGTCAAACATCTAGTCAGCAATGTCCAGATCGGACGCCGTGATATCCCGATCTGGAGAATTCAAAGTTAGCTGGCTGAATCCAAGCAAGTCGCGGCCATGAAGCTGAAGCGAATCACTCTCGTAGAAGGTCTCGTCTGCCTCGCCATCGTCGCGGTCCTGGCAGCGCTCCTACTGCCCGCCATTCAGCCTCGACCAGTCATGTACACGAAGGTCACGATCCCGCCGTTGAATTGTGACAAGGCCGAACTTGAGGAAGTGATGAACGAGTTGGACGCTCAGATGCAAAACAAAGGACGTCGGACTCTGGCGCGCGTTGTATGGCAAAGCGATGACCTGAAGCACCGACGGGTGACAGTACAGTCCTCGAAAGAAATGCCCTTGGGGCAGGTGCTTCGCGTCGTGGAAGAGAACGCCGGTATTGAGTTCGACGACTCAGGAAAGTGCGGGACATGCGGAGGCCCGATTTCAACGCTGCGAATTCGTGATGCTGTGCCCGACGCCAGCTAACGAAACGATCCAGCGGAGGCGGCCCCAGGTTTTTGGTTGTTCGGAGGTTGCGTCCGCGTTCAATGCGTTTTGGTTGTTCGGGGCGTGGTGTCCCTTCGCTGGGGCCGCCCCGCTGATCGTTAACGTTAGGTGCCTCGAATGGTCGTCACCCTGCAGTGCGAGGAAGATGAACTGACGCTCTGGTTCTCACCTCCACTAACTGCGTGCATCGAAGCTGGCATCGAGCGTCTCCCGAATGGCTGGCTCCTGGTCGACCAGACGGGCGCATTGAAGGGCCTTCGACTTGTTGGGCTGCGCGACCTGTGCCCGTACGAACTTGCAAAAGTGGCCCGCGCGAACGCGGGCCACACGATAACGGCTGAACTGCTTGCGTCGTACGACGCGTCGTGCGACATGGGCTACGTGTATCTGGACAAACGAGGACCGGCCTCAGTGGACTATACCGTGGACGCGCAGCACGGAGTTTACATCGACATCGGCAAAGACGGCGCGGTGCTCGGATTGGAGATTTTCTCTCCGTCACATCGTCTGCCGGAACTTGCCCGGGCGGAGGCCTGCACCTAACGAAAAAACCCAGCGGAGCGGACGGGCAGTTGTTGGCCCGTTCCGGCCGCTTTGGTGTTCGGAGGTTTGTCTCGCGGGTGACGGTCTTTGGTTGCTCTGCCCGTCCGCCCGCTGATTTTTGGCGTTAGGCGAGTATCTTGAACGGATCGCGAGCAGAACTTGCGGCTTGGTGCGCCGCCGGTGCAATCCTTGGCTGGCTCGTGGGCATCTATGCCTTCTTGGTCTACAATTCTGTTGATCCTCGGCAAGCATTTCTCCGACTCCACCCGCTAAACTCACCGGTCATGCTTGCGTCGACGGTCGTCGGCACGATCATTTTCGGCTGCTATGGGGTTTGTGGAACTCGCGATCGTAGACGGCGCGTCGTGCTTGGTTCCATCGTCGGGGGTTGGCTCGGCGGTTGTCTAATTCCTGCGATGGCACATCGTCACATTCTCGCGCGGCTGCTTGATGAGCCGCTCTACCTGCAGGAAGTCATGGTGATGCCCGTTGTTTTCACGACGGCTGGGGCATCCCTCGCAGCAAGACGCGAGCGTCCCAGTCGGCTCGACGGAGCGCGCTATCGAACGGTCTTCATCGCTGCGATGATGGCGGGCGCTATGGTTGGCCCGATGGTTGGGCACGTCGGCGCGGCACTGTCAGCGGGAGTGTTTGTTGCTGCTGTGGCTGCGTTGATCCTTGACTGATACCTCTGAAGTCGCCTAACGAAGCGGCTGCAGCGGAGACGGCGGGCAGTTGTTGGTTGCTCTTGAGTTTTTCGCGCGTACAATGCGGCTTGGTTGTTCGTGGCCGGTTGGCCCATCGTGCCCGCCGTCCCGCTGAGCCGCAACGTTATGCGTCTGGAGTCACGTCGGATATGGCGATGTTTGTGCATCTTGCTCCTGAATCGCGCGCAGCGATGATTCGTCGCAACGGAATCCGCCGGCTGCGACAGTCGTTTGGCCCTTGTCCAGGCGGCGTTTTGCCGTCCCACTAGTTCGCAGTTTTTTCGTCTCGCATCAGTGGCTTCGCGAACTCAAACGTCGCAACGCCGGACCGATCGTCGGAGTCTACTTTCGAATCAACGACAACGAGATTGTCTGGGTTGGTCACTACGGAAAGAATCATCGGTCGATATCCGCGGCTGAGGCGGTTGCAGAATTTAGTACCGCCGCAGATCCCCAAGGATGGGAAGTTGTCATTCCGCGTCGGATCGATTCAGATGAGATTCACCGTGTTCGTACTCTGCCTCAAGTGATCGGCTGGCGCTATTACCCTGACGCGAAGGTGTATCGCCGAACGTTCGGCGTCAGCGGTTGCGGGGAGCAGACCGCCAACGAGCGTTGTTCGCGCACAGGTGGGAGGCGAACCGCGCGCCTTACGCGCACGTGCGGCAACTGGTGATCAACCTGGACAACGGCCCTGGGAATTCG
>DAIOWH010000153.1:0-15498 GCA_036758585.1 Planctomycetia bacterium | reverse complement strand
TTCGATCGGGATGCGGTCGAGCACGGTGCCGAAGAAGCCTTCGACGATCATGTGCATGGCTTCCATGCGCGTCAGGCCGCGGCACATGCAATAGAAGACTTGCTCCTGGTCCACGCGGCCGGCGGTCGCGCCGTGCGTGCAGCGGACGTCGTCGGCCTTGATTTCGAGGCCGGGGATCGAGTCGGCCCGCGCGGTGTCCGACAGGATCAGGTTGTCGTCGCGCTGGTAGGCGTCGGTCTTCTGCGCGCCCGGCTCGACCGAGATCATGCCACGCCAGACGATCCGCGAGTGGTCCTTCAAGGCGCCGCGATACAAGAGATCGCTCCGCGCGTGGTCGGCCTGGTGGATCTGCCGCGTGTGATACGACAGGTGCTGCCGGCCGGTGGTGAACATGACGCCGTTCACTTGTGCCTCGGAGCCGGGCCCTTCGAGCACCACTTCCTGATTCACCTTCGCCAGCCGGCTGCCTAGCCCGCCGACGACCCACTGCAAGTAACCGTTCCGCGCGACCAGCCCGCGCTGGTGCGCGAAGTGCCAAACGCGGTTGTCCCAGTTCTGCAAGTTCACATACGACAGCCGCGCCCCGTCGCCGACGAACAGTTCGATTGCTCCCACGTGCAGCGCCGATCGCTCGGGTCCGTGGGGCAGGCTTCCCAGCCTGCCTTCTGCGGTGTTGACTTTGGCAGGCTGGAAGCCTGCCCCACACTGCTCCTGAAAGATCGTCGCCTCGGCGCCATCTTCGAGGATGACCAGCGTGTGGCTCAAATCCGAACTCGCCGCCGCCGACATCCCGGTCAAAAAGTACAGCGGCTGCTCGATCCGCACTCCGCGCGGCACGTACAGAAACGCCCCGCCACACCAAAACGCCGCGTGCAGCGCCGAAAACTTGTCGTAATTCGGATCAACCCCGCGCGTCATAAAATGTGGCTCGACCAACTCGCGATGATCTCGCACCGCGTCGTCCATCGAACAGAAGATGACGCCCTTCTTCGCCAGCTCGTCCGCCAGCTCGACCGACGCATGCTGGCCGTCCACCTGCAACATCGAACCGGCGAACTGCCCGCGCGACAAATGCGCCGCAAAACTCTCCGGCGCGGCCCGACTGACACTCGCACCATCCAAACCCGCCGGAACGAACGCATCGAGTTTCAGCGTCCGAATATCCGTCCGCCGCCACTCCTCGTGATTCATCGACGGCATGGGCTTGGACGCGAACATCTCCCACGCCTGCCGCCGACGAGCGCGGACCCAATCTGCTTCCGATCGATTCCCCAGGGCACGGAAATTCTCGTGAACGAAACCAGTCGTTAGCGCTGCCGCTTGGGTCATTCGTGTTTTGAGATCTACTTTGGGTACTTGTGAACGCTTCAAACGAATCCGAGCCACTCCTTGATTTTCGACTCGACTTTCGCGAAGTCGTCTACGGGCAAATCACCGAGTTTTCTGAGCATTTTTGCTTTTGAGATCGTCACGACGTTTTGGCAATCCACTACGCCGGGCTTCAGAAAACGCGGTTGCACACGCACTTCAAATCGTGAATTTCGCGGGCTGGTCGTGTGCGTGACCACCTTGACGAGTGCTCGATCAACATCTTCAACCGGAACACTCAAAACAAGACACGGCCGAACCTTCCCGGTATAGCCGAGGTCCACCAGCCAAACCTCGCCCCGATTAGGAGTGAGCATCAGCCGCCTCTTGCTCGTCAAGCATGACAAAGATTTCGTCGGCTAGCCGATCCATTGTCTCGTCGTCCAGCGGCGGAAACTCCAACTGAGCGGTGCGTCGAAGAATCTCGCTGGCCGCTTCCAGCCGCTCGACTTCGCGCAGCCGCTCGAAGGAATCAAGCACTTGTTGCACAGCCGCCGTCATCGTTTGTCTCCGCCAAAGCAAGGCCGGCCAAGTCGAAATCGGTCAAGGTGGTGAGCCAATCGCGGCGTATTCCATCGGCAGCTCTTTGACGAGCGGCTCGATGAAGCCGGCGGCGATCGTCATGCGGTCCCGCCGGCCGGCGTTGCCGCTTCCGTAGCGGCACCGGGCAGAACTTTCAATTCAGCGACTAGCAGCAGATCGATGACACTGTACGTGTCGTCCGCATGATGCACGATTACGGTCCGTCCGCTCGGAGAATAGGACAAGAAATCACGGTGCGGCACAACGACCTGTCGGCCATCGGCCAGACAGATTTGGAATGGGCGAAACGGCACTGCGTGATGCATCAGTCGAAGTTGCTCAACGGTCATCGGACAATCTCCCAGAAGGGACCCACCGCTACCCCACTGATCCCTCCATCTGCAGCTCGATCAGCTTGTTCATCTCGACGGCGTACTCCATTGGCAGCTCTTTGACGAGCGGCTCGATGAATCCGGAGACGATCATGGTCGAGGCTTCGTGCTCGCTGAGGCCGCGGCTCATGAGGTAGAAGAGCTGCTCGTCGCCGATCTTCGAGACGGACGCTTCATGGCCGACGGCGACGTCGTCCTCGTCGATCTCGATGTACGGGTACGTGTCCGAGCGGCTCTTCGGATCGAGGATCAGTGCGTCGCAGACGACGTTCGATTTCGATTTCTTCGCACCATCGACGATCTTGAGCAGGCCGCGGTAGCTGGCGCGGCCGCCGTCTTTCGAGATTGATTTCGAGATGATGCGGCTCGACGTGTACGGCGCGCCGTGGACGACCTTGCCGCCAGCGTCTTGATGCTGGCCGCGGCCGGCGAATGCGATCGAGAGAATCTCGCCGCGGGCGCCTGGGCCGAGCATGTACACCGACGGGTACTTCATCGTCAGCTTCGAGCCGAGGTTGCCGTCCACCCACTCCATCAGGGCGTCCTCGTGCGCGACGGCCCGCTTCGTGACGAGGTTGTACACGTTCGGCGCCCAGTTTTGGATCGTGGTGTAGCGGCAGCGGGCGTGCGGGTGAACGATGATCTCGACCACCGCCGAGTGCAGCGACTCGCTGGAATACGTCGGGGCCGTGCAGCCTTCGACGTAGTGTACCTGTGCGCCCTCGTCCACGATGATTAACGTCCGCTCGAACTGGCCCATGTTTTCCGTGTTGATCCGGAAGTACGCCTGCAGCGGGATGTCCACCTTCACACCCTTGGGCACGTAGATGAACGAACCGCCGGACCACACGGCCGAGTTAAGCGCGGCGAACTTGTTGTCAGCCGGCGGGATGATCGTGCCGAAGTATTTCCGCACGAGGTCCGGGTGTTCCTTCACGGCCTGGTCCGTACCGAGGAACAGCACGCCCTGCTTTTCGAGATCGGCTTTCAGGTTGTGATATACCACCTCGCTGTCGTACTGAGCACCGACGCCCGCAAGGAACTTTTTCTCCGCCTCCGGGATGCCGAGGCGATCGAACGTCTTCTTCACGTCGGCCGGCACATCGTCCCAGCTTCGCTCGGACTTTTCCGACGGCTTCACGTAATAATAGATGTCGTCGAAGTTGAGTTGCGACAGGTCGCCGCCCCACGTGAGGTTCGGCTTCTGCCAGAAGATCTCCAGCGACTTCAGGCGAAACTCGCGCATCCACTGCGGCTCGCGCTTCATCTCGGAAATCTCTGCGACAACGTCGCGCGTTAGTCCACGCTTCGCCTTGAACACGGGCTTGATGTCGTCGTGGAATCCGAACTTGTAATCGGTGACGCCAGCGATCGGCGCCTCTTTTTTCACCGGAACTTCTTGCAACAGCGTAGCCATCATTCACCTCCACAGTCACATGGTGCGTGGAGCGCACCGATGAAGTCAGTCACTTGAACGCAGTGCGCGTAGCTCGCACCTCCACAAGTCTCAACCCACTGTGACCAGTTCCTTCTGTTTTGGCTCCGTCATCTTGTCCTCTTCCGCGGCGGCGTCCGGATGCTTCTCGCGAATCTTGGCGTAGCCGTTGGCATGCACGTCGTGAGCAAGCTCCCAGCCGCCCGATTCGACGATACGACCGCCCAGCAGAACGTGTACGAACTGCGGTCGGTTGTGTTCCAGCAACCGCTCGTGGTGCGTGATGATCAGCACACCGGTGTTCCCACCGGTCAGCCGCGCGATGCCTTCGGAGACGACGCGAACCGCATCGGAGTCGAGTCCGCTGTCGGTTTCATCGAGGATCGCGAACGCGGGCTTGAGCATTGCAAGCTGCAGAATCTCGGCCCGCTTCTTCTCGCCGCCGGAGAAGCCGTCGTTCAGGTAGCGGCGGGCGAAGCCCGGGTCGATCCCCAGTTCGCTCATCTGTTGCGTCAGCTCCTTACGGAACTCCCGCATCGGGATCAACTCTTCGCCTTCCTTGCGGCTGGGATTGCGCACGTTGGTGACCGCGTGTCGGATGAAATTCGCCATCGTCACGCCGGGGATCGCGGTCGGATACTGAAACGCCAGGAACAGGCCCCGCTTGGCCCGCTCGTCCGGCTCCATGTCGAGCAGGTTCACCGACGTAGCAGCACCACTGTCGTTGGATACGAGCATCACCGACCCGCGGTCGACCGTGTAGTTTGGGTGACCCATCACAGCCCACGCGAGCGTGCTCTTGCCTGAACCGTTCGGACCCATCAGCGCGTGGATTTCGCCTTGCCGGATCGTCAAGGTCACGCCCTTCAGGATCGGCTTGCCGTCCACGGACGCATGCAGGTTGTCGATCTTCAGAGTCTTGGTCATCGCTGGTTCCAATTCCAATGAACGTTACGCCGTCACCGGCTCGGCCGGCTTTTCGCTGCCTCGGTCGGGGACGCCGGCGGGCACTTGGACCCATCCGGAGTGGCTTGGCACGGGCAGCGTGTCTTCGTTCCCGCGCGTGATGCGCTGGGCCTTGACCTTGTCTTGGATGCGCATCAGACCCTCGAGCAACGCTTCGGGTCGCGGCGGGCAGCCGGGCACGTACACATCCACAGGGACGACGAGGTCCACTCCCTTGACGACGTGATAGCCCCATTTGAAGTACGGGCCTCCGCCGACGGTGCAGGCGCCCATCGCGATCACGTATTTCGGATCAGGCATTTGGTTGTACAGCCGCCGCACTCGGCTCGACATCTTGTACGTCACCGTACCCGCCACGACCATCAGGTCGGCCTGACGCGGCGTCGCGCGGAATGCACCCGCGCCGAACCGGTCGATGTCGTAGCGGCTGCAACCGACCGCCATCATCTCGATCGCACAACAGGCCAAGCCGAACGTCATCGGCCAGATGCTCGACTGCCGCGCCCAGTTGATCGCGTGTTCCAGGCTCGTGGTGATTACGTTTTCTTCAAACCGGTTGTCGATCCACGCCATGATTCGTTCTCCTTGGTCTTCACGAACCGGTTGCCGGCTGAGTTGCCGGTTCCGGATCACGAATCTCGAACTCACAACACCGATGTCCGTCCAGCCGACATTGCGACAGCTTCAGTTCCGAATCGAGCGCCTTCTCGAACATCCGTTTCTCGATGCCACAGACCGTGCGGTCGGCCACGGCGAGTTCGTGGTACGGGCACGAATGCTGCCGCAACACCGGTAACTGGCCGTTCGCGGCCACTTCGACGTCGACGCCGCGCTCCTTCAGCAGGTTCTTCAAGTCTTCAAGACGCTCACCCACGTCGCGGCCCGGCATGCGGCGGCGGTACCGATCGGCCAGCTTGTCGGCGACACGGCGCAGCAGACGCATGCCAATCGCCCGATCCTCGAACGTCTTCAGCTCCTGCCACAGCGTCATGGCGAGGTCGGCGTAGTTCTGGCCTAGCAACACGTGCGCTTGTGCGGTAAGGAAGTAGCTGTGTCGGGGTCGGCCGCGTCCCTCGTGTTGCAACTCGCGATCGACCAACCCGTCCGCCATCAGCCGGTTCAGCCGATGACGCACGGCAGTGGGCGTGACTTCGGTCACCTTGACACATTCGTGGATCGTCAGCCCGCCGCGCCGACGCAACGCCTCCAGGAGCTGCCTATCTGCTGGGTCTTGCATCGTGCCCTCCAGTTTCTCTCTCGGGCGGTGTCCGAACCTACCGAACGTTGCCTTCTGCTGTGCCCTACGCAGAATGATAGGACGCCGAGACAATATTCGCAATAAACATTGTCAAAAATATTTATCACTCGGACTAGACACATAAGGGCAATCATGTCAGCCACTTATTTCCTGACCCACGTGATCGTCTCCATGTTCACAGGCCACGGTTGCTGAAGTTTCGGGACTGCCATAGAATCACCGCACCGTCTGGAGTGAAGGTCGATGGCCAGCGTCAGTCCGCCTGTGGCTTGGCTTGCCGGCTCGCGTAGGCTTGGCCCGGCAGCCGCGTGGGCGGTTGGCATCGCCGTGGCTTACTACGGGGCGGCGCGGTGGGGCTGGCCTTGGACTTGGGTGACACGAATGCGTCGCCGGTTTGGCCACCGTCTGGAATTGGATACGCAGCGATACTGCTCGCCGGCTACCGCGTCTGGCCGGGTATCGCGGTCGGCGCGTTCTTGGCAAACCTCCACACGCCCCCTCAGACCTCGGCTGGGTTCGCGGCGTCGGCCGGTATTTGCCTAGGCAACACGCTCGAGCATTTAATCGGCGTGTATCCCTTGCGTCGCATGGTTCCCCGCGGCAGCCCGTTTCAGAACGCTCGCGATGTTTTCTGCTTCGTGCTGGCCGCGACGTTCGGGTGCTTCGTTGCGAGCACGAACGGAGCCGTTACGCTCTGGAGCTGGGCGATCATTCCAAGTGGCTTCTTCGAGCAAGTTTGGTTCACTTGGTGGCTCGGCGATACGGCCGGCGTACTCGTGCTCGCGCCGATGATCTACGGGTGGTGGCCCGCACCATCGCAGCGACTTAGCGGCGCGCGTCGGATCGAACTTGGCGGACTTCTCGCGTTCACCGCCGTCGCCGCCGAGTTGTTGTTTGGCGGGTGGCTGTCGAATTGGATCGAAGCGGAAGGCAGCAGCGAGGTGCTTCGCTCGCTGCCATATCTGGTAGTTCCGAGCTTGCTCTGGGCCGCGTTTCGTTTCGGCCCGCGCGAAACGGCGACGGCCGCGGTGATCGTATCGGCGGTCGCAATCTGGCACACGTGGCGCATGATGGAACTCGGACCCACGCGCACGGCAGCGTCTGGTCCGTTCGTCAGCCCCTCGGTCAGCGCGAACACATCGCTCTTGATGTTGCAGGTCTTCGTCTGTGCGATCGCGGTGACGGCGGCCGCGTTGGCCGCTGCAGTCTCGGAGCGCAATCGTTCGAACGAGGAGCTTCGCCAGATCAACCTCACGCTGGAGCAGCGCGTCGCCGACCGGACAGCCGAGTTGGCCAAGGCCAACACGGACTTGGCGCGGAGCAACCAGGAGTTGGACGACTTTGCCTACATCGCCTCGCACGACTTGAAGGAACCGTTGCGCGGCATCCACACGTACTCGAACTTCCTCATCGAGGATCACGGGCAACAACTCGACGCCGAGGCGCACTGCAAGCTGGACACCGTTCAGCGACTCACGAAACGGATGGAGGCGCTGATCGAATCGTTGCTCAGTTACTCGCGTGTGGGGCGAGTAGACCTCGCCGTCGAGCCGACCGACCTGAATGAGATCCTGCGTGACGTGGCGGACTCGATCCACATCACGCTGAAGGAGCGGGACGTCGAGTTGCGCATCCCGCGGCCGCTGCCGACGATTGTCTGCGATCGAGTCCGTGTGGCCGAGGTCTTCCGCAACCTCGTGACGAACGCGATGAAGTACAACGACAAGCCGGAGAAGTGGATTGAGGTCGGCTGCCGCGACGCCGGCGGGGCCGCACCCGCTGCGCCGCTCGATTCAACCGTGTACTACGTGCGCGACAATGGCATCGGTATCCCCGAGAAGCACATCGACACGGTCTTTCGCATCTTCAAGCGGCTGCACGGCCGCGACAAGTTCGGCGGCGGATCGGGCGCGGGGCTGACGATCGTCAAGAAGATCGTCGAGCGGCACGGCGGGCGGATTTGGGTCGAATCCGTCGTCGACGTGGGCAGCACGTTCTGTTTCACGCTGGGACCGGCGGACGGCCGGTAGATCGAGATCGCT
Organism: Planctomycetia bacterium; assembly: GCA_036758585.1. Lineage (GTDB taxonomy): Bacteria > Planctomycetota > Planctomycetia > JALXBF01 > JBGPMX01 > DAIOWH01. Next base: position 7,515 of record DAIOWH010000153.1, on the reverse strand, counting down.
CGTCGCGCCGCGGCTACTCCCATTCGATCGTGCTGGGCGGCTTGGTGCTGACGTCGTACACGACGCGATTGACGCCGCGCACCTCGTTGGTGATGCGTGTGGAGACGTGTGCCAACAGATCGGCTGGCAGGCGAACCCATTCGGCGGTCATGAAATCGTCGGTCTCGACGGCCCGCAGCGCGACGACGTTTTCGTACGTACGGAAGTCGCCCATCACGCCGACCGACTGCACCGGCAGCAGCACGGCGAACGCCTGACTGATCTTATCGTACAGGCCGGCCCGCCGGATTTCGTCGATCCAAATGGCGTCGACCTCGCGCAGCACGTCGAGCCGATCCTTGGAGACCGCACCGAGACACCGCACGGCCAAACCCGGCCCTGGAAACGGGTGCCGCCAGACAATCTCAGGGGGCAGCCCGACCTCCGTACCGACCGCACGCACTTCATCCTTGAACAAGTCCCTGAGCGGCTCGATCAACTCGAAGCCGAGTTCAGCCGGCAGGCCGCCGACGTTGTGATGCGTCTTGATTGTCGCGGCCGGCCCGTCGGGGCTGCCGCCACTTTCGATCACGTCGGGATACAGAGTGCCTTGAGCAAGAAACCGCGCGTCGCGAATCGAACGGGCCTCGTCCTTGAACACGTCGATGAACACATGCCCGATGATCCGCCGCTTCTCCTGCGGGTCGGCCACGCCCTTGAGCGCGGTGAGAAACCGCTCGCTTGCGTCGACGCAGTGTAAGTCGGTCTTGAAATGTTGGCCGAAGGTCTCGCGCACCGTCTCGGCTTCACACTTGCGCAGCAATCCGTTGTCCACGAAAATGCACGCGAGCTGATCGCCGATCGCACGGTACAGCAAGGCCGCGACGACCGACGAGTCGACGCCGCCCGATAGCCCGCAGATCACGCGCGACTCGCCGACACGGTGCCGCACCGCATCGACCGTTTGCGCGATAAACGATTCCGTGCGCCACAGGCCGCGGCAACCGCACGCGCGATAGAGAAAATTCCGCAGGATCGCGCCGCCGTGCGGCGTGTGCGTCACCTCGGGATGGAACTGAAGTCCCCACACCGCCCGCTTGCGATGTTTCACGGCCGCCACCGCGCAGTTCGCCGTGGCCGCCAGCGGCACAAAGTCGCTCGAAAGCCCCTGCACCTGATCGCCGTGGCTCATCCACACCGTCGTATCGCGCGGCACATCGGCAAACAGGTCGCCGCCGTCGCCGACGCGCAGGGCCGTGCGGCCGTACTCGCGCGTCTTGCCCGGCGAAACGCGGTCGCCCAACGCCTGGCAGGCGAGCTGCATGCCGTAGCAAATCCCCAGCACGGGTATGCCCAGTTCAAACAGTTCGCTGTCGCACTGCGGCGCGCCGGGTTCGTACACGCTCGCCGGGCCGCCCGACAGGATCAGACCCTTCGCACCCAGTTCACGCACCCGCGCGGCCGAGATCGTGTGCCGCACGATCTGACAAAAAACGTGCTGTTCGCGCACCCGCCGCGCGATGAGCTGCGCGTACTGCGAACCGAAATCGAGCACCACAACAGAATCGGCCCGCGCCGCATCGACCGACACTTCGACTGCCAATGTTCACTCCTGCTAAACTAGGGCTGGCGTCCCGCCTGCCAAGTCTCTCCCCACATTCGCAGGCGGGACACATGCCCACGGCCAACGAAAAAGGCCCGCTCCATCTTCTTTGAAGCGGGCTTCGAGATCGCCGCCGACAAGACTCCACGCCGGAGCGACGCGACCCAAACGCCGCGGCCTCAGTGTTTCGTCGGAAGCCCCCAGAGGTCGTTCTCGCCCGGCAGCACGTGTCTGTCGCCCCGGCCGACTTCCACACGCAACTCCACTGGAATCGTCGTCGCGGAACCTAACACATCGAACACCGCCTGAAGCACAAGCTGTTTCACATAATGCGACAGTGTGCGGCCGAACACGATCACGCGCTCCACGCTGACCTCGACTCGCAACTCATGAATGCGCCCCCAAGTCGTAAGCACGATCTGTCGCTCGATGCGCCGCGCCGCCTCGACGGGATCGGCCCGGATCAGATCGTTGACTGTTGGGTCTGCCATGGCGGCTCCTAGCCTCGCGCGACTTCCTTGCGTTCCTTCACGCGGCCACATGGTAGCCAAGGACCCGAACCAACCTGAAGACGACTTTGCGATAGGCTCATGGTGTCCTTGTCATCGACTGTCGCGACCGAGTTCGGTCGATCGGGCGGTGGCTGCCTCGACGGCGTTCATCAAGACACCGCGCAATCCGCCTCGCTCGAGCGCGTGAACGCCGGCGATCGTCGTACCACCTGGGCTGGTCACTTGGTCCTTGAGTTGTCCGGGGTGCAGGCCGGTTTCGATCAGCATCTTGGCCGCGCCGAAGACCGTCTGGGCGGCCAGTGCCGTGGCCACTGCACGCGGCAGGCCCATCCGCACGCCGCCGTCGCTCAGCGACTCGATGATGGTGAACACATACGCCGGCCCGCTGCCCGACAGTCCCGTCACCGCGTCGAGGTGTCGCTCTTCCACCTGCCACGCTCGCCCGACGACGCCAAACATCTCGGCGATGAACCGGCCGTCGTCTGGCGTGGCCGATCCGGCCAGACAGTACGCCGCGGCGCCCGCGCCGACCAGGGCCGGCGTATTGGGCATCACGCGAACCACACGCCGCTTCGCCCCCAGGCCGTTCAGGATTTGCTGCGTCGTGACGCCCGCCGCGATCGAAACCACCAAGTGGACGTCGGTCAGGTGCGGTGCGATTTCGGGCAGCAACTCCAACAGTACCTGCGGGTAGACTGCAAGCACGATCACGTTGCTCGACTTGACCACTTCGACATTGGAATCGGTCACGCGCACGCCGGCGTCCTTGCGCAGCTTGTCGCGTGCGTCGGCGAGCACGTCGCTCGCGATAACCGTCGCCGGGCTTGCCAGTCCGGCCTTAACGATTCCGTGGATCAGGGCCGTGCCCATTTTGCCGGCCCCTACAAAACCAAACCGTCGGTTGGTCTCGGTCATTGTTGGTTCGTCCTGTCGCGTTGGAACGTGGCACATTCTAAGGTAACAGGGCGTACTCTCGCGACATCGACCGCGGCGTGTTATAAGTCGTTCATCGCCATGAACGCCAAACCGCAACCACCCAAGCCCGATCTGCGGCCGACCGAGCCCGACTCGGCGAGCGGCATGGTGGCCGTGATGCTCGCCGTTCTGGTCGGTGGCGGGTTCGTGGTGTTCTTGGTGCTGATCTCGTTCAACTTCTTCCTGAATGTGATTGCGGTCGCGGCGGCGATTGCCGCGTTTGTCGCGCTGCACTACTTTCTGTGGGGACGACGCACGCCGCCATAGTGGGAGTTAGTGGCGTTGAAGTAGTTGAAGAAGTTGAAGCAGCCAGAACAAGCCCAGCTCTCTTCAACTCGTTCAACTTCCTCAACAGGAGTTCCTACCATGCTCGCCATGGCGTTTGCACGGCCCGGTGACGTCGATGTAATCGAGCCGATGGACCTGCCCGAACCCGTGCTGGCCGACGATGAGGTGCTCGTCGCGGTGAAGGCCTGCGCGCTGAACCACCTCGACCTGTGGGTCCGCCGCGGGCTGCCGATGAAGATTCCGATGCCGCACATCGGCGGCTGCGACGTGACCGGAGTGGTGGCGAAGCTGGGCCGATCGGTGAGCGGTCTGGCGGTCGGCCAGCGCGTGATGATTGCCCCAGGGCTGCGTTGCGGCAATTGCGAATGGTGTACGCGCGGCGAAGACAGCCTGTGCAGCGAGTTCAAGGTGCTGGGGTTCCAGGTGCAAGGCGGCCTGGCCGAGTTCGCCAAAGCGCGGGCGAGCGACATCATTCCCATCAGCGATTCGTGGTCGCTCGCGGAGTGGGCGGCGGTGCCGCTGGTGTTCCTGACCGCATGGCACATGCTGTTTCGCCGCGTCGCTCTGCGCGCGGGCGAAGACGTGCTCGTGCAGGCTGCAGGCAGCGGCGTAGGCTCAGCGGCGATTCAGATCGCCAAGCTCGCCGGTGCTCGCGTGTTCGCGACTGCCGGCAGCGACGCCAAGTTGCGACTGGCCCAGGAACTCGGGGCCGACTACGCGATCAACTACCGCGAAAAGAACTTTGCCGACGAAATCAGCGCGATCACCGGCGGACGCGGCGTCGACGTCGTGTTTGAGCACATTGGCGAGGCCGTCTGGAAGGACTCGCTGCGCTGCCTGGCTCGCAACGGCCGTCTGGTGACGTGCGGGGCCAGCAGCGGCCCACAGGTCGCGATCGACCTGCGGTTCTTTTTCATGCGACAGCTCACCGTGTCGGGCGCCTACATGGGCGGACGCGACGAACTATTGCAGGTGATCAAGCTGGTCGATCGTCGCGAGCTGCGCCCGGTCGTGGATGCGGTCATGCCACTCCGCGAGACGCGGGCGGCCCAAAAACGGCTGGAAGACCGCGAGCAATTCGGGAAGATTGTGCTCACGCCGTAAACGATCCAGACGTTGTGTCTGCGCGGCCGGTCGGTTATTTTCGTCGGTCCTGAACCGCGGCGCGGCTACGCGTGCGCCGCAACCCGCCGCGGTGTAGAGTTCCCTCCAAGGAGTCAAGGAACGTGAGTCAACCAAGCATCGCCGACCCTGCTCAAGTGAACGCCGCACGCGAGCGACTGGACGCCCACGTGCGCGAAACCATCGCGTGGCACTTCGACCCCGCAACCGGCACGCCGTTCTGGCTTGAGTTCGCCGGCAAGTTGGGCTGGGACCCGCGGAAGGAAGTCCGCACCTACGACGACCTCAAGAAGTTCGGCCTGTTCCAGGACGAATGGCTGCGCGGCGGTCCGGACGGACCGAGCATGAGCCAGTTGGACCCTTTCGGAAAATACTGGTCGGGCAGCGTGTGACTGAACAGCTCGTAGTCCGTGCGACGATTTCCGCACGGACTACGAGCTGTTCAGTCACACGCTGCCCGACCAGTATTTTCCGAAAGGGTCCAACTGGCTCATGCTCGGTCCGTCCGGACCGCGGCGCTTGCGGCTCGCCGTGGAACACCTCTGCCAGTACCGCGGCGGAATCTGTTTCTGCGTCGATCTCGATCCGCGCTGGGTGATCAAGCTCATTCAAAAGGGATGGATGGAACATCTCGAAGCATACAAGCAGCACGTGATCGATCAGGCGATCACGATCCTTGGCGCCGGCCACGACATCAAGTGCATGTTCACCACGCCAAAGCTTCTGGAATCGCTGGCCAACTCACTGGAGAAGCGCGGGTCGAGCATGAAGCAAACCGGCATCACCGGCATCTTCTCGGGTGGCACGGAGTTCACACCGCAGTGGACTCGCTTCTGTGTCGAAGAGTTGCTCGGCGGTCCGCCGGAAGTGTCCGGCATCTACATGACGCCGACCTACGGCAACACGCTGATGGGCCTAGCCTGCTCGAAGCCAGTTACGGCCGCCGACGGGTACAAGATCAGCTACTACGCCCCGCAACCGCGCGCGGTCACCGAGGTCGTCGATTTCAATGACCCAAACAAGGTTGTGGACTATGGCCAGACCGGCCGCGTGAAGCTGACCACTCTGACAAAAGAGTTCTTCGTCCCCGGCTTCCTCGAACGCGACGAAGGCGAGCGCGAGCCGCCGTACGAAAAATATCCGTGGGACGGCGTCAGCGGCGTGCGGCCGTTCCATGAGTTTGCGGCGACGACGACCGTCGGCGTGTACTAGTTCGAATTTCCCGATTCTGACCCGAGGCGCGTAGGGCGGTGCTTCCAACCACGTGGTACTGCCGGACAGGAAGGTGGTTGCAAACAACCACCCTACGCACTCCGAAACTTGGAGAGTACCCGTGCTGAACATTCCGATCCTCCGTTGGGGCCAACCATACACGAGCCTCGAAACCGACACGGTGGTGCATTTCGAGACCGGTGAGGAACTCGCCAAAGTCAGTCGCGCCAACGGCGGGCTGATCGAGCGCGACATGCGCAAGGCGCAAGGGGCGCGCGACGCGCTGCGCGAGATTCCGTGCAGCGAGTTGATCAACCGCATCAAGAAGGCGGCGGACCTGTACCTCAACGCAACGCTACCGATGGGCGATGGCACGCAGTCGCCCGACGAGTTCGCGCGGCAGCAGTCGGCGACGACCGGACTGCCCGAGCACATGTGCAAGGGGAACATGAAGAAGAACCACTTCGTCCTGCACAACATGGACAAGATGCTCGACGCCCTGACGCGCGGCCTGGATTTGAACATCCTGTCCCAAGGCTACGGCATGGAGCATCGCGGCGTGATCGTGAGCTACCAGGCACAGACCCCGGTGCTCGGCATGGTGCTCCCATCGAATTCTCCCGGCGTCCACACGCTGTGGCTGCCGGTGATCCCAATGCAAATCGGCCTCGTGCTGAAACCCGGGCCGCAAGAACCGTGGACGCCGTATCGCATGGCCGAGGCGTTCTTCGCCGCCGGTATTCCGCGCCAGGCAATCTCGATCTACCCCGGCCTCGGCGACATCGGCGCCGCCGTGCTCGCGAATTGCCCGCGCAGCCTCATCTTCGGCGGCACCGCAACCGTCGAACGCTACAAGGGTAACCCGCGCGTGCAAGCGCACGGACCGGGATTCTCCAAGATCCTGCTCGCTGACGATCAGGTGGACAACTGGGAGAAGTACCTGCCGATCATGGTCGACAGCGTGCTGCTCAACAGCGGCCGCGGCTGCATCAACTGCTCGGGCATCTGGGCCTCGCGGCACACTCGTGAAATCGCCGACGCAATCGCTCAGCGACTCGGCCCAGTCGAAGTGAAACCGATGACCGACCCGACCGCTCAACTGGCCGGCTTCACCGTCCCCGAAATGGCCCGCCAAGTGAACGCGATGATCGAGCAAAAACTCAAGGAACACGGCGTCGACGAGGTGACTGCGAAATATCGCAACGGCGATCGACTCGTCGACCGCGAGCGCTGCGCCTTCCTGCGCCCGACCGTCATCCACTGCGATTCACCCGACAAGGCGATCGCCAAAGACGAGTACATGTTCCCGTTCACGACAGTCGTCCAATGCCCGCAGGAGAAAATGCTCGAATCAATCGGCCCCACGCTCGTCTGCTCCGCAATCACCGAGAACCCGACCCTACAGCGGCAGCTCACCGACGCGATCCACATCGACCGGCTGAACCTCGGCGCGCTGCCCACGATCCAACTCAACTGGCTCCAGCCCCACGAAGGCAGCATCGTCGATTTCCTGTTCCGCGCCCGGGCGCTGCAGAAGGCGCCGTGACGCTGCCGTGATAGTTCACTACGGCCCTGATTGAATGGGCAAGCGTCGAACTCGATACCTGGATTCCTCATCGGTCACGATGCAACCATTGGCCAACTCCGCGGCATAGCGAAGGATCACATAGAGTAGTTTGGGCGTCACCGACGCAGGACTTTGATCTCGAAGGCGAACGATTACGCGCTGGGAGAATCGTGCATTCCAGCTGCTAGCAAATCACCGAAGTCTAAATAGCCTTGCACGATGCTGGGACAGTAGCCCGACGCGCCAGCGAGGGAGCA